>JBDHGH010000201.1:0-6043 GCA_039589995.1 Gemmatimonadota bacterium
CCCTACGCGGCCATGCGGCTGTGGCGATCTGGCCACAACCCGTGACGGCGTTTTCGGGCGATCTGGATCCGGCCGTCGCTGACACTCCGAAAGTTCAAAGACATCAGGTCTTTCGAGGGCCGACAGGCCAGTCAACGGGCCCTATTCGGTGGGGAATGGGATTTGCCGATTCCTTTGGGCGGACAGGAAGAATGTGTCGTGTGCCCGCCTCCGGTGCCTCGTTCACGAGGGCGCCTGGAAACCCGAGAAAGACTCTGAGATGAGAAACGGAACGAACTACCTTTTGACCGCGGTGTTAGCCGGGATGTTGGTGGTTGGCTGTGACGAGTCCACATCGCCCACGGAACCTGTGGCGGACAGTCGCAACGCGCCGCCGGGAGGCACACTCAACGGCCCCAAGGTCGATAACGATCTGAGCACCGATCTGAGCGTGTTCGGCTCCATGATTGTCGCCGATGGCATCGGTCTGGATGGGTCGACGAGCGGGACGATCAGCGTCGATGTCCCCGGCGGAGCGACGATCACGAGCGTTCTGCTGTACTGGGAGGTTTGGGGCGAGAACGGCGATCCCAGCACGGTCAGCGCGACCGTGGGCCTCACAACCAAGAACATCACCGGTGAGTATATCGGGCTGAGCACGATCGACAGCGGAGCTCAGAGCCGAAGCTACCGAGCGGACATCACCTCAGAGTTCGCGTTCGGTACCGGCACCAATACCGTCGGCATCGATGTTCCGAGCGGACCCGAATTCGACGGCGCCTCGCTGGTCATCGTATACGATGACGGTAGCGAAGGGTCCATCGAGATCCGCGACGGAAATGACTTTGCCTTCATCGATTTCGCCGATCCCAACCGGCTGACTGAGCTGCAGACGTTCACGTTCCCCAGCGATCCTGAAGACCGTCAGGCTACGCTGTGGTTCATCGTTGGGGATGTCGAGGATTCACGACCGACGAAGATCGAGATCAGCGTCGGCGGCATCGTGCATGAGCTGATCAACGAGTTGGGTGATGGAGCACCCGGCCGCGATGGTCCCGAGTGGGACACCTACTCCACAACCGTGACAATCCCAGCGGGGGTCACCGAGCTGAGCTTGCAGCTCTTCTCCTACGACGACGGTTCCGGCAAGCTGCCCTCCTCGGTCGTCTGGGTCATGGCTGGGCTGGCGGTTCCGCTGCCCGAGCACGGTGGAGATGGTTGCACGCCGGGATACTGGAAGCAGGAGCATCACTTCGACTCCTGGACGTCGCCCTACGAACCCAGCACGTCCTTCAGCGATGTGTTCGAGGACGCATTCCCGGAGATGACGCTGCTGGAGGTGCTCAAGCAGGGCGGGGGTGGACTGATCGCGCTGGGCCGTCACACCGTGGCTGCGCTGCTCAACGCGGCGTCACCCGATGTGAGCTACGACATGAGCGTGTCCGAGGTGATCGACACCTTCAACGACGTCTATCCGAGCAGCAAGGACGACTACAACCACGTCAAAGACATGTTCGAGGACTTCAACGAGCTTGGCTGCCCCCTGAACTAGGCCGACGCCAGTCGGACCCTAAGTTCTTGCCAAGAGAGAAAGGTCGCCGTAACGGCGGCCTTTCTTCTGGTCTATTGGTGGATTCACTCCGCCCGAAGAGCCGTTACCGGATCGACCCTGCTGGCGCGTAGCGCCGGGACCGCACAGGCGGCCAACGCCACGAGCGTCAGCGTCGACGCCACTGCGACGAACGTTGCAGGATCCGTCGGACTTACTCCGAACAGCAGACTACCCGTCAGTCGCGTCAAGGCGAGCGCGCCACCGATCCCCAGCGCCAGCCCGATGAGAGACAGCCCCATACCCTGTTTAATCACCAGCCGCAGCACATCGCTCGTGCGCGCGCCCAACGAAAGACGCACGCCGATCTCGCGAGTGCGCTGAGCCACCGCGTACGACAGAACGCCGTACACTCCGACGGCTGCGAGTATGATGGCCAGCGCGGCGAAGATTCCCAGTAACGCCATCTGAAATCGCTGTGCGGCGACCGAAGCGCTACGAATCCCGTCGAGCGTCTGAATGTTCTCCACCGGCAAGTTGGGGTCGAGGCTCCAAACGGCGTTTCGCACGGATGGCGCCAACGCCAGTGGATCCCCGGCGGTGCTGGCGAAGACGTACATGTCGTTGAACGGCATCTGTTGGTGCGGGAAGTACCACGCCCACGGCGTGCCCGATTCGAGGCCGTCCATCTTCACGTCTCCGACCACACCCACGATCTCCCATTCGCCCGTTTGGAAGTCCCACCACGGTGATTTCAGCAGCCGCTGCCCGATGGGATCGACCTCGGTAAAAAATTGGCGAGCGAACGATTCGTTGATGATCACCACGTTCGGCGTGCCTTCGCGGTCCTGGTCGGTGAAGTGCCGTCCCTGCACCAGAGGAATGCCCACCGTCCGAAAGTACCTCGGGTCCACCGGTCGGATGCGTGCTTCCGGCCGTTCGCCCGGTGGCACTTCCAACAGACCTTTAATCTCGAAGCTGGTTTCCCATCCACCGGATAAGGGGTGTTGATAGCCTGTGGCCACTCGGTCAACGCCCGGCAACGCGGCCAGCTGTTCGCGGAGCTGCTCGAAGAACGCAAGGGCAGCCGTGTGTTCCTCGTATCGCGACGTTGGCAATGAAAGCGGAACCACGAGCACATTCTGGGCTTGATAGCCGGGATCGACTCGCAACAGTCGCACGAAGGAGTTGATGAGAAGACCCGCCCCGACGACCAGCACCACGGCGAGCGCCATCTCCACCACGACCAGCGTCTGGCGGAGAAGAGGACGTCGGCCGCCCTGAGAAGACGTTCTGCCGCCCTCCTTCAGCGCCGTGTGCACGGCCAGCTTGGATGAGGTCAACGCAGGGACCAGTCCGAACACGACTCCGGTCAGCACGGCTACGGCCAGAGCGAAGGCCAGCACCGTCCCGTCGAGGCTGACCTCGCTGAGGCGTGGCAACTGAGCGGGGCCGACCGACCGCAAGACGCGGACTCCCAGGTAGGCCAGGCCGACGCCTGCCACTCCGCCTACCAGCGCCAGCACCAGGCTCTCGGTGAGAACCTGTCGCGCGAGCCGGGCACGCCCAGCGCCGAGCGCGGCACGCACCGCGATCTCCTTCTGTCTCGTCGTTGCGCGGGCGAGCAGCAGGTTGGCGACGTTGGCACAGACGATCAGCAGGACAAGCCCCACCGCCCCGAAGAGAATCAGCAGCGCCGGTCGCACGTCACCCACGAAAGCCTCGAGCAGCGGTTCGAGTCGGGCTCCCCGATTGGTGTTATCGTTGGGATACGCCTCTTCCAACTGCATGGCGATGGTTTGAATCTCCGCTTCGGCGCTTTCGATGCTCACTCCCGGATTCAGTCGCGCCACCGCCAGCAGGTTATGGTTGCCGCGGGGAGCCTCGGCGTGGTCGTGGGCCAGCGGTACCCACAGCTGGAGCTGCGCGGGGAAGTCGAAGCCCGACGGCATCACGCCCACGATCGAATGCTCGATTCCGTCGATCGACATCGTTTGCCCGATCGCCCTTCGATCCGAACCAAAGCGGCTGGCCCATAGTCCGAAGCTCAGCAGAACCACGCGCTCCGCTCCGATGCGATCGTCCTCCGGCAGGATGCCGCGGCCCAGAGCCGGTTGCACGCCCAGCGTGGGAAACAGATCGTGTGAGACCTTCCCGATGGCGACCTGAGTCGGTTCGGTTTCCGTGCCTGTCAGAGACGCCTGATCGAAACCCATGGCGGCCAGCTCTTCGAAGACAGTGTTCGCGTTATCGAAGTCCACCAGGTCAGGATACGAATTGTAATTACTGCCCGACTTCATCCCACCCTCTACACCCCACAGCAACACGAGGCGATGGGAATCCGAGTAGGGAAGCGGCCGTAGCAGCACGCCGTTCACCACGCTGAAGATCGCAGTCGTTCCGCCGATGCCCAGCGCGAGGATCAACACCGTCGTCACGGCGAACCCAGGTCGCCGCGCAATCGTGCGCAGCGTGTACAACACGTCTCTCTTTACTTGATCCAAGTATTCCGCCCTTCGCTCGGCTCTGATCTTCTCCATTCCGATCCGACGACACTCGGTCTTGACCGAGTCGGAGTCCCCGAACCGTCGAAGCGCTTCGTTCCGCGCCGCCGTCGGCGAAAACCCCTGCTCGATGAGCCGTGCGACACATTTCTCGACGTGGAACTCGATCTCTTCGTCGATCTCTCGTTCCAACTCCCGCTGCGGGAGAATCGACTTCAGCAATGACATCAGCCTGCCTCCGCCAACGATGCCGGTGTCATCAGCCGCGACACCGCGGTGACGAAGCGGTGCCAGGATGCCTCCTCGCTCTTCAACTGGGACCGCCCCTCATCGGTCAGCCGGTAGAACTTCGCTCGCCGGTTGTTCTCCGACTGACCCCACTCGGACTCGATCCAACCGCGACGCTCCATCCGGTGCAGCGCCGGATACAGCGACCCCTCCTCGATCCGCAGGGCGTCCTCCGATCCTTCCTCGATCCAACGGGCAACCGCGTACCCATGTCGCGACTCCCCGGACAATGCCTTCAGGATCATCATGTCGAGCGTGCCGCGCAGCAGCTCGGTCTTGGTGCTGGGCACAAGCAACCTCCTCCCCTAGAATGTCTATGGGGAACCAAGCTAAGAGTTTCCCCCTAGAAATGCAAGGGGAACAGAAGTGTGGGTGCTGGGTGAGCTGAGCTGGAACGTAGTAATCGGAGACAGGGCGCTTGTATCGCGAGGGGTGGTGAGCCCTCCGTCACTCGCTGAATTTTAGGACGGGTCGTCTGGCTCTGGCGGTCCCCGATCCTGACGGGCCAACTCCTCGATCTCTTCCAGGCTGAGACCTTCGGCCCAGTGGTTGAGCTCCTGCTTCGATGACGAGATCTTCAGCGTACGCGTGAACTCGCCGGGCACACAAGCCAAGCGCGCCTCCCAACGGAACCCAACAGACATCACTTCTATGCTGAAGAAGCGACCGTCGGCCAAAAAACCACTTCGCAGAACTTCAACATCCATGTTTCAATTTCGGGCACGCTTGAAGAAAGCGGGAAAAGAGGTTAGGGCGTGCGTCCATAATCGTGAGTTTTGGGCGGATAGGCAACCGACGGTTCATCGTGGACCGCCGGGCGCTATGTGGCGGTCCAGAGTCCCGAGCTGCTCGGTTTTGCGCGTTCTACAGGAAGAACGCGTAGCTGGCCAACGCCATCCGCCAGCGAGCCACCTCTCCCACCCAGCCCTTCACCCGATCGCTGAGCCCGGCGAACACCGGCTCGCGCTTCTCGAACGCGTACAGGTGGCGGTCCAGATCCGTCTGGTACAGGTTGGCCACTCGGTTCTGAGCCTGCATCGTCGATTCCTCCTAGTTCCTCTCGGCTGCCCGGCGCCGGCGACCCGGCACGTTTTCTCTCGATTTGTTGTTTTGGAGTGAGGCCCTTGTGACTATGCTGGGAAGCTAGGGCCCCCGAATCAGGCGACCGTCAGGTGGGGATCAGCCGCCCATCAGGCGCTATCAGCCAGCCGACACGGCTATCAGGCGGCTGTCAGGCGACCGATCCGTACAGAAGAAAGGCTCGCAATGCTTCAACATCTCGGGCACAGAGCAGGGCATTACGGCTCGGACGGAGTTTCGGAGAGAGGGAGGGTCCGGCGTGAGGTACCGAGCGGACATTTGGAGCGCCACGGCCGCAGCAGCGCCGCGGCCCGACCGGCGCGACATGAAGCGAGTGCCTCGCGCCGGACCCGACTCTCCGCCAGCAAGAGCTTGCCGAACCACCAAACGGCAACTAATCTGGACGCCTCATGTCGGCCATAGCTAACCGCCTTAAAGCGGCATTTGGCAATATCCACAAGGCCCGGGGCAACTACCCCGAGGCGGAGTTCCAGTCCAGCCTCGCCACCGAGCAGTTGGAGGGCCTGCGTGACGCCCTCCGGGACCGCTACCGCCTCGAGCGGGAAGTCGGGGTGGGCGGTATGGCCATCGTCTTCCTGGCCCGGGACATCAAACACGATAGACAAGTCGCCCTCAAGGTCCT
>JBDHGH010000202.1:0-6035 GCA_039589995.1 Gemmatimonadota bacterium
CTTCCACGTGATGGTCACGGCACGGCGGATTGCGGAAACGTTCCGGACGGTCGTGATGGTCCTCACCGACGCGAACCTGGCCACGGGCGTTCAGCCGTTCCCGCGGCCCGAACTGGACGCGCGCTGGCAGCAGGCGCCGGTGAACCTGACGCCCGTGCCTAAAACGAAGGCGCCGTATGATTGGGACCCGCGCACGGGCCTGTCCGAGCGGCGCGTTCCCGGCCAACCCGGCGGCATGTACACCGCCACGGGTCTGGCTCACAACGAGTGGAGCAAGGTGGCGTACGATCCCAAGAGCCACGAGCTGGGTTGCCAGATGCGCAGCCGCAAGATCGCGGTGTTACAGTCGACGCTTCGCCCGCCCGAAGTACACGGCCCCGATTCGGGCGAACTCCTCGTCGTAGGTTGGGGCAGCACCCGCGGCGCGATCGAAGAGGCGGTGGATAGAGGGCGAGCCGAGGGGCTGTCGGTCTCGTCGACCCATCTCACCTTCTTGTCGCCTTTGCAGCCGGGTCTGAAGGAGATTTTCAGCCGCTTCGACCGAGTGATGACGGTCGAGATCAACTACAGCGACGATCCAAGCGATCCATACATCACCGAAGAGAACCGGCGCTACTCGCAGCTCGCTCTGCTGCTGCGGGCGGCCACGCTAGTAGATATCGATTGCTGGAGCCGCGTACCGGGACAGCCGCTGCGGCCCGGCAATATCCTAGATCATATTCGCGAGAGAATACAGGTGGGGGTGGGCGTATGACACACTACGGATGCTCGCTGCTCGGTTGCGGTACGGAGGACGACCGTTATTTCGAGATGGACGACTACCAGGCCGCGGTTGCGCGCTGGTGTCCCGGCTGTGGGGACCACAGCATCCTCACCGCGGTCCAGCGCCTGCTGGCGGAAGAGCAGCTCAAGCCGGAAGAGACGGTCTTCGTCTCCGGCATCGGGTGTTCGAGTCGCTTTCCGCACTACCTGACGACCTACGGTTTTCACGGCCTTCATGGCCGTGCTCTGCCCGTAGCGACGGGTATCAAGTTGGAGCGACCGGATCTGGATGTGTTCACGGTGATGGGCGACGGTGACTGTACTTCTATCGGAGCCGGCCACTGGATCCACGCGATCCGTTACAACGTCGATATGGTCGTGTTGATGCTCGACAATAACATGTACGGGCTGACGAAAGGGCAGACGTCGCCGACGACGCCGGTGCAGTTTCCCAGCAATACTCAGCCACAGGGCTCGTACTTGCGGGCGCTGAATCCGCTGACTGCGACGTTGGGCGTGACGAACGCTTCCTTCGTGGCGCAGACTGCCGAGTGGATTCCATCCCACCTCTACGCGACCCTGAAGGCCGCTTACGACCACAAGGGCTTCTCCTTCGTTCGAATACTGCAGCGCTGTCCGGTCTACACGTCCTCGATTTTCGATGAGTACGTGAGCAAGCCCGAGTTGGTGGAACTGCTCATCCACGACGATGGCGTTTGGGTGAAGGATTTGGAGAAGATCTACGAGCACACGATCTACCACGATCCCGCGGACCTGAATGCCGCCCGGGCCCTAGCGGAGGAAGCAGACAGAGTCCGCATCGGTGTGTTCTACAGAAACCAAGCACTGCCACGCTACGAAGACATTCGCAGGTTGCCTGCGCACACTGCGGACGAGAGGGTGAAGACCCTCAACGAGGAGTTGGACCGTTATGCCGTCTGACGAACGAATGGAAACTGCAATCCGAGTCTTGGCCGACCCCATCGAGAAATACCGCTCGGCAGTGGTCACGACGGCCGAGGAAGTGCGCGGATACTTGGCCAGCCACCAACCGGCGAACGAGAACCGCGACGAAGCCGTTGCTGTGAGCCTCGGCAAGTTCGCGACGGGCCGGATCGACATCGACCGGTTCTCCACGCTGTTGGCCGATACATCGACGGACGATCCGGGCACCCTCGAGAAAGTCGAGGGCGCCTACAAGATCCTCAACGACATCGCCTCAGGCGGAGACGAGGTGTTCCGCGTCGACGTGAAGTCGGGTAGTCGACTCGGCGATGCCGTGGCCAATCGTCTTTCAGATATCGGCCGCGCCTTCGCCGCCGGCCGCGTCGCCGGCATGGCGACGATGGGGAGCCTGAACAACAGCAAGAACAACAAGCTACTCGGGCCACTCGAGTTCGCGGATTGGAACACGGTGGAACGGCAGCTGGCGCCGCCCCTCGCCGTCGAAGTCGACGGTAAGGATCTGCGGGCCGGCGAGCTGGCCGAGTACCTCGACGGCAACATGAAGATCGTACTGGTGGTTCGCGGTGAAAGCTCGCCCGCGCCGCTGATTCGACTGGTTACGCCGTCGACGTTCGTCATGCAGACTGCGGACGATACCGGATTCGATCGCTTCGCGGCGTTCGAGGGACCGGCGATCGCGGCTCTGGTTCCGGAGAGCGCTGCTCGCTTCGTGCACGACCCGGCGGCGGGCCCGGGTGCGGATGACCGCCTCGAGGTCATCCATCTGCCGGAAGACCTGCCCAAGAAGGCGCTGGGCGGCAAGAGCGTGCGGCAACAGACTGACGAGCTGGAACAACTAAAATCTTTGGCGAGCCGCTCGGGCGAACCGGTGACCTCGGCCGAGGGCGAGGAGCCAATAGCCGAGCGGATGGTATCGGATCATCCGGTGGACCAGCTGGCGGCGTGGTTGCTGTCCCAGGCCGACCTGAGCGACACGTAGCGGACAAGCATCAACATGAACCCGTCTTTGATCCTGTTGTCGGTAGCAATCCTTGGTGGCGTCGCCCTCACCTTCGCAATCTTGATCGCCCTGGCGAACAAGAAGTTGAAGGTTTGGGAGGATCCACGCATCGATGCCGTGAACGAGTTGCTGCCAGGATCGAACTGTGGGGCCTGCGGTTCCGCGGGCTGCCGTGCTTTTGCCGAAGGACTGGTGGAAGGCCAGCTGCAACCGGCAACGTGCACGCAGCTGGGCGCCGAGGAAGTCGTCGACATCGCAGACTTTCTCGGTGTCGATGCGGGCGAGGCAGTGAAGCGGGTCGCCAGGCTACTGTGTGCGGGCGGCCCTCACGTATCGCTCAAGCAGGCCGAGTACATCGGACTGGAGACGTGCGGTGCCGCGGCGGCGGTGGCCGCCGGCGGCAGTGGTTGTGCCTGGTCGTGCCTCGGGCTGGCCGATTGCGAGCGGGTTTGCGATTACGATGCGATCTACATGAACCACTACAGCCTGCCGGTGGTCGTTCCGGACCGCTGCACGGCTTGTGGTGATTGCGTGGATGAGTGCCCTCGAGATCTGTTCGAGATCATGCCGGTTACGCAGCAGTTGATCGTGCAGTGCAAGAGCTTGATCGAGGGCGATGAAGCCGAGGAGATCTGCAAGGTCGCCTGCAATGGGTGCGGGCTGTGCGCGACCGATGCCGCGCCGGGCCTGATCGAGATCAAAGACGGACTAGCGGTGATCGATTATAACAAGAATGAACTGGCCGACCCGAAAGCCATTGAGCGCTGCCCGACGGGTGCGATCGTCTGGGTCGAGGGTCAGCAGTTTGCCGACATGCCCCAACCTTTACGGAGTGAAGTCGCATGATTTTGAAAAAAGGTAAATCCCCGCCGGAAGCGCCGAAGTATCCCGGAATACGCTCGGCCCTCGACGGAAGTGAAGCAGTCGTCGCCATGGAAACGGCGGGCAGCGAAGGGGCCGGCGCATATCCGATCACGCCCTCCACTCAGATGGGCGAGGGCTGGGCCGCAGCGGTCGCGGCCGGCAAGCTGAACGTCAACGGTCGCAAGCTGATCTTCTTCGAGCCCGAAGGCGAGCATGCCGCGGCCGCAGTGACGGCGGGCATGAGCATGACCGGGCTTCGCGCCACGAACTTCTCCAGCGGCCAGGGCATCGCTTACATGCACGAGTCGCTGTACGCGGCTGTCGGCAAGCGGCTGACCTACGTACTAAACATCGCCTGCCGCGCCATGACGAAGCACGCACTGAACGTGCACGCCGGTCACGATGACTACCATGCTATAGATGACACCGGCTTCTTCCTGCTGTTCGGAAAGAACGTCCAGGAGACCGCCGACCTCAACCTGATCTCGCATCGCATTGCCGAGCTGGCTTTGAACCCCGGCGCCTGCTCGCAAGACGGCTTCCTCACCAGCCACGTCATCGAGTCGGTAATGCTGGCGGAACGCGAGTTGGTCAAGGAGTACCTGGGAGATCCCTCCGATATCATCGAGTCGGTTACGCCGGCCCAGCGGATGGTGTTCGGCGAGACGCGGCGGCGCATCCCCGAGATGTTCGATCTGGACTACCCGGCCATGATCGGCGTGGTGCAGAACCAGGACAGCTACGCCCAGGGCGTCGCTGCGCAGCGGCCCTTCTTCTTCGATCACGTCCAGGATCTCACCGACCAGGCGATGGATGAGTTTTATCAGCTGACCGGCCGCCGCTACAACCGCGCGAGCGGGTACAGGCTGGACGATGCCGAGTACGTGATCATGGGCCAGGGCTCGGTAGTGTGGAACGCCGAGGCCGTGGCGGACTACCTGCGCGAGACACGCGGTATGAAGATCGGCGTTCTCAACCTGACGATGTTCCGGCCGTTCCCGGCGGATCTGATCGCGAAGATTCTGAAGGGCAAGAAGGCCGTCACGGTTCTCGAACGGACCGACCAGCCGCTTGCCGTCGACCTGCCGATGGTCCGCGAAGTACGCGCCGCCCTGGCGAAGGCGGTTGAGAACGGTAGCTCGAAGAACGGCGGCCAGGCACACGCGGGTCTCCCTGCTCTGAAGCCGGAAGACGTGCCGCAGTTCTTCTCCGGCGTCTTCGGAATGGGTAGCCGCGACCTGCAGCCGGGTGATCTCGTCGCCGCGGTGGACAACATGCTTCCGGACGGTCAGGGTCGTCGCCTCTACTATCTGGGCATCGACTTCATCCGAAAGGGCACGCGCCTTCCCAAGCTACAGATCTGGCAGGATAGGCTTCTCGAGTCGTACCCGGACCTGTCCGACCTCGCACTCGACTCGGCGGGTGACATCAACCTGCTGCCCGAAGGATCGGTCTCGATCCGCATTCATTCCATCGGTGGCTGGGGCGCGATCACGACGGGTAAGAACCTGGCGATGACCGCCTTCGAGCTGTTGGGCTGGCACATCAAGGCCAACCCGAAATACGGCTCGGAGAAGAAGGGTCAGCCGACCACGTTCTACGGCACGCTGGCGAAGGAGCCGATCCGGCTGAACGCCGAGCTCAAGCACGTCGACGTCGTGCTCTCGCCTGACCCCAATGTGTTCCGCCACTCGAACCCGCTGGCCGGATTGTCGGACGGCGGCGTGTTCATCATCCAGACCGACCTAACGCCCGAGCAATTGTGGGACACGTTCCCGGCAAGCGGCAGGCGCGAGATCAAAGAGAAGAACATCAAGGTCCTGGGGCTCGACGGCTTCAAGATCGCTTCCGAAGAAGCTTCAGATCCCGAGTTGCGCTACCGAATGCAGGGTGCCGCGTTCATGGGCGGCTTCTTCAAGGGCTCGCCGTTGATGGAGCGCGAGGGACTGACCGAAGAGAAGCTGTTCGAGGGCATCAAGGCCCAGCTGAAGAAGAAGTTCGGTCACCTGGGCGAGCGGGTCGTCGAGGACAACGTGCGAGTGATCAAGCGGGGCTTCGACGAAACCGTCGAGGTCGACTACACCGACCTGCCGATGGAAAGCGATGAGGTGACCAAGACGCCGCAGATGCCGACCGAGCTGGACGGCACCGGTTGGCGCGATGGTTTCGGCAACCCGGGCAGGTTCTGGGAACAGGTCGCCCACCTATATAAGAGCGGCGACGAGCCTATCGCCGATCCCTTTGCGGCGCTCAGCGCTATCCCGGCGGCGACCAGCACCATACGCGACATGACGGACGTGCGCTTCGAGGTTCCAGAGTTCGTCGCCGACAAGTGCACCGGCTGCAGCCAGTGCTGGACCGTCTGTCCGGACGCGGCGATCCCCGGCCTGGTCAACACCGTGGAAGAGATCATCGACGCCGCCATCATCACGGTTTCCAACGG
>JBDHGH010000203.1:0-6002 GCA_039589995.1 Gemmatimonadota bacterium
CGCGTATGCGAAGGAGCGCGGCGTTTCGCTCATCGGTCACAACGAGACTTCGATGGGGGTTACGAACTACGAGCGGCAGCTGGAAGATGCGTTTGCGCTCTACAACCGTTTGGGAATCCGAGCGGTGAAGACGGGCTACGTCGGCGACCTGACCGAAGACGGCCACGCTCACCACGGGCAGTACATGGTGCGGCACATGCGGAAGGTGATCGAAGCGGCGGCACGGTACGGCATCATGCTCAACGTCCACGAGCCCATCAAGGACACCGGAGAGCGGCGGACCTATCCCAACATGATGACCCGGGAGGGTGCACGAGGTCAGGAGTACAACGCCTGGGCACGGGACGGAGGCAACCCGCCGGAGCACGAGACGATCCTATTCTTCACCCGCATGATTTCGGGTCCGATGGACTTCACTCCCGGCGTGTTCGACATATTCATCGCATCGAGCGACGGAACGCCGCGATCGCCGGAAGAGTCGCGTCTGCGCACCACCATCGCTAAGCAGCTCGCGCTCTACGTGGTGCTGTACTCGCCGCTGCAGATGGCGTCGGACCTACCCGAAAACTATGAGGGTCAGCCCGCCTTCCAGTTCATCAAGGACGTTCCGGTGGACTGGGAGCACACCGAAGTGCTCGACGGCAGGATTGGCGACTACGTGGTAGTCGCGCGCCAGGAGCGGGGCGGCGACGAATGGTACGTCGGCGCGATCACGGACGAGGAAGCCCGGTCATTCGAGATCCCGCTGTCGTTCCTCTCCGAAGGCGAGAGCTACGTGGCGGAGATTTACGCCGATGGGGAAGGCGCGCATTGGCTGCACGACCCGTTCCCCATCGTGATATCCGAGCAGCGCGTCGAGGCGGGCTCGACGCTGATGCTAGCTCTGGCGCCCGGCGGGGGGCAGGCTATACGTATTAGACCCTCACGATGAACACCCAGTCGGCTAACTAAGAGCGCTGGACAGGCTCGAGGTCTGGACGGCGCCCGTTGACCCGCTGGCACGGGGGTTGCATGTTGAGCCTTCATATCACACGGCTTGCCGATCCTTAAGGAGCCAGCCCCACTCCGGAGGTCCTCGTGCGAAACTCGGCGCCATCGCCTACGGCGGCGAGGAGTCATCTCTCCTTAGCTGCTTCCGCTGCTATTTCCCTCCAACATCCCGACCGGTTTTTCGACCTGCCGCATCGATCCCTGCGAGTGGTCAAGCTGACCGTCACGCTTGCCGCTCTCGCGTTCATCGCTTCGGCTTGCGGCGACGACGAGACCACCGGGCCCGGCGGTCAAGAAGTCGCCTCGGTTACTGTGGTCCCCGGTTCGGTCGATCTCGCTTTGGGTGACACGCTTCAGTTGCACGCGGAGGTCCGAGACAGATCGGGCCACGTCATCGAGGGACGAGCCGTTTCTTGGTCCAGCTCCGATCCCGCGACGGTCGGTGTGTCAACGTCGGGTCGCGTTGTCGGCGCGCGCAGCGGCTCAGCGTCAGTAACGGCGAGCGTGGAGGATGTTACGGGATCCGCGGAGATATCCGTCGGCTCGGGTCAGGGCCCCGTCATCATCTGTGAGTGCGCGGTCATCGTCGATTCGGTCAAGGTTCCCCTGCTCAGCGACAGCACCGAACTGGCTGCGGGCGTCTACCGCTTCCGAGTCCTCGATCCCACCGGTCTCATTCGCCACGATTCGACGTTCACGGAGATCGTGCCTGGCGATATCATCGTCGGCGCTCAGGGCCTGGGGTTCATCAGAAACGTGCAGGGCGTATCTCGAGCAGACGACATCCTCACCGTCGATACCGAACAAGCCGGATTGTCAGAGGTCGTGATCGAGGGAGCCTTCGGGAGCGTCGTTCCACTGGACGAGGCGCCCGGTCAGAGTCCGTCGGGGAACGCGGTTTGGCGGGCGACGCAAACCGAGTACGCGACGCAGTCCGCCTCCGGCGCCGCCGGTCCCATCTCACTCAAGATGTCGTTCGGCAACGTCGAAGTCTGTAAGAAGACCGACGAAGGTGTGAACGCATGTGTCGTGTTCTCGCTGAAAGTCGGAGATGAGGCCAGCTTGACCTTCAACCCGGACATCGATATTGGCGCCATGATGTCCGGGGGAAAGGTCGAGGAGTTCCATGCTCGCGGAAGCGGGCGCGTGAACTTTCATGCACCGCTCGAGCTGGGAGTGGCCACCACTGCCGGTGTGGACGGCTCGTTTCTCGAACTCGTCGATACCGTTCTCGTTCGCAAGCAGAAGGTCTTCGTATACTTCGTCGGTTACGTTCCCGTCGTCGTTCGCGTCATCGCTCGCTTCAAGGTCGAGCTGAAGGCAAAGACCGGGATCGAGGCGACGTGGGAGACGGCGGTCGACCTCGGCTACGGCGTGGCTGCCGGTGTGAAATACGAGGATGGGAATTGGACAGACGATACGCCGCCGGTCGATCCGCCGGGCGTCGACTTCCAACCCCTGGAATTTCAGGGGATCAAAGGCAAAGGAGAGCTCAAGTTCGGTCCGGTGGTGAGTATAGACGTGGAGCTCTATGGTGCAGCCGGCCCCTTCCTGGAGTTCGGGCCGTTCGCCGCCGTCGCCGGCGAGATCTCCGTGTTGGAGCCCGGTTCGGAATCTCCCGACATGAATGCCCAACTCAATCTGGGATTCGAAGTCGACCTGGGTGTGCGGACGAATGACGACATCAAAAAACGCTTGGGCATCGGGCTCGAGTACAAGCTCCTATCCTTCCCGCTGTTCCCCGAGGTCAAGGCGATCGAGGTGTTCACCAACAATGATCTCGAGATAAACGCTATGACGTCCGCCAGAAACGGGGACGATGAAATCCTTCCGGACCATCCCTACAATCTTACGTTGTCACCGGCGTTCGAGGTGAAAACCCCCTGGTGGAACATCTTCGACCTCGATGTCGGCTGCAAAACGTCGAATTACACGCTCTTCGGTGGCGTCGAGACCGAATGCAGCCCCCTGCATGGCGAGGTCGATCCCAACGGCACGTTCGAATACGAAAGGCTCAGGTCGGGGAGTCCTCACGCGTTTGTGATCGATAAGGGCAAGGCGTCGAACTGCAAATTCGATCAGGACCCAAGCGAGGGTCCCTTCGTGAGATCCATACTCGATACGCTCCGGGTCGATCCGCGCTTGGCGGGAATCGTGGAGCCTGCAGTTCGAGATTTCGGCGTCGAGTGCATCCCGTGGGGCCACCTGGATATCGATATGGCCGTGACTGGCGACCCGTCCGACATCCCGGACGAGTTCCTGGTTTACTGGTTTGAAGAGTTGAACGATGCTACTAAGACGGGAATCGAGCCTATCTTCAACCGCACCGCCTACCAGGACTCCGCCGATAGCAACGCGATCGATACCGCTTTCGTGTCCTTGGCTAGCACGCGAACCATAGACCTCATCTTCGACAACATCGTCGTCATGGAGGTGCCGCCGAACTGTGAGGTGAGTGGCGACTTCTACCAGGAGTGGGATGTCCCATCGGACGTCACCAAGCAAACCACGTTCTCGGTCGCCTGTGATCCGCTCAGCGAGCTGGCCTTCACGACCGAAACGGTCTGTGTGTCGGACGTTAGCACGTGCTTTCTCGATGAGGACGGTTACTCGGTGGAGATCCGTCGTGGCCCGCTGCCCGGCGTTTCCGGCTTCATAGTCGGCTGGCAAGGCTCGAGCAGGACCGCCGGTCCGGCTCCCAAGTTCAGCGACTTCTTCGCGGCCAAGGCTCTTCTCGGATCCGACGGGGTCTATGTGTTCGAGGATCTCCAGGTCTCCGAGTACGAGATCGAGTACCAGGGCGTCGCCGATGCCTGCGATATCGTGGGGCTGCGACGCATAGATGAGGAATCCTCGAGAGATGACGGTTTCTACCAGGACGAGACCGATGTCGAAGATCTCGCCGAAAGCGTTCAAGCGGTTGTGGAGTGCGAGGGCTTTCCACCTAAAGGACTCACGGTCGTTGCGCTCGGCGATTCGGCGGTCGAGATCAGCTGGGACGCCATCGTCGACCTGAGGGCGCACGTGGCCGGCTATAGCGTGTACCGGGACGGAGAGAAACTGGCCGACCTCGGGATTGGCGATTCCCAGTCCGCGGCCTCCAGCCAGGGCGAGGTTGCGTACATCGACGCGACCGTCGAACCCGATCAGACCTACGAGTACACGGTGGCGATGGTCAGTGAAGATGGCCGTGAGGGTGAAGAGAGCGATCCGCTCAGCGCGACCACCCTGCTTCCCGCCCCCGGGAACTTGGCGGCTGATCCTGCCGGCCACACTCAGATCGATCTGAGTTGGGATGGAGTCGCAGGCAGCGAAAACGACGTCGAGGGCTACAATATCTATCGCGACGGAGCTCTCATCGACTCGTTGGCACCTGATGCACGGCAGTTCTCCGACACCGCGCTCACTCCCAACACATCCTACGACTATGAGGTTTCCGCACTGGCCGCCTCAGGCACCGAAGGCGTGAGGAGCACCGCCAGCGCCAAGACCGATATTGACCCGAACGACACGACGCCACCTTCGGCTGCTACGGGACTTACAGCAGAGGCACAAAGCAGTATAGAGATTCAGCTGACGTGGTCGCCCGCTGAAGATCGGGAGAGCGGTATCGACTTCTACAACATCTACAGAGACGGCGCGAAGATCAGTCAAGTCAACGCTTCGCCCGAGCCGGCCTACGCTGACAAGATAGGTCTTCTACCCAGTACCCAGTACGTGTACACGGTCTCGGCGGTGAATGGGGTGGATCTGGAGGGCCCGCCCAGCGTCCCCGACACGACGATGACGCTCGCAGCGATTCAGGACACCGTCGTGTTCGCGCTCGATACAGTCATCGTTACGGATGAGGAGGGTGAAACCGAGAAATCGCTCGGCAGCTTCGAGGTCCCAGCGCACATAGCCGCGCTTGGGGTAACCGTCTACGTCGACCTCGTGTTATCGTTTGACGAACAGCGGGACGAAGCGTTCGCTCTCGGAACGCCCGGCCAGGAAGGTCTGTCGTTCATCGGGGATGAAGCGTGCCCCGTCGTCGATGACGACCCGAGCCTGGGTCGCGATTGGGTGCTCGTCGGTCAAGCCGACCTGCCGGCAGGGATCACAGAGCTGGTCGCCCGCCACGCGGTGGCCTTTGACTGTTATGAGCCGCACGCCGACTTCGAGACTCCGAATTCGGTTCACGTATTGGGCGTCAAGCTGCTGTATTGGAGATAGGTCCGCCCGGGAGGCGGCCAGAGCATCATCGGGCCGCCGATCCCCGGTGCCGCGGACCTCACTTCATTCTCGAATCCACACCGTCGCTGTCCTGGGTGGCAACTCGGCTAATAGAGTTCCGTCTGCTACGTTGACAACGTCGCCGCGCGGAAAGGCTGCACGGTAAGCACCGTCCTGAGCTTCGACGGCGAACGCCCGCGGTCCGTCGGAGATATTGAAGGCGATCATCGCTCGTTCATCATCGAGTACCCGCTCGTACGCGAGGAGACCGCGCGCATCGTCGGCGAGCAGGTAGTTCAGGGCGCCGTCGACGAACAGACGGAGATTGTCCTTTCGTAGGGAGATGAGGTCCTGGTAGACCCCGAACAGCTCCATGTCGGGCGCGACCGGGTCGTTGCGGCGCGGCTGCCCCAGCGGGTGCGTGGTCTCGTCTTCGTACGTGAAGTCGGCCCAGACCATCGGTTTGCGCGTGTCCGGGTCGTCGCCTCCCCACATCCCCACCTCGTCGCCGGCCCAGATGTGCGGCGCCCCGGTATACGTAAACTGCTGCACCAGGATCATCATCTGGATCTGCCGCGTTCGCTCATCCGGCCGATCGATTTTGTATTCAGGGTTCTCGCGAGGATTAACCCGGTACTTGACGCGACCCGGATTGTAGATCGATGTGCCGAAGCGGGGTGTATCGTGGCTGGCCGTCAGGTTCATCATCGCTTTTCGATAACCCGACCCGAATCCCAAGGCCATCGAATCGAGGTGGGCGACGTAACCCGAAGCGGTTAGATGGGGCGGCGCGCCGCCGA
>JBDHGH010000204.1:0-5997 GCA_039589995.1 Gemmatimonadota bacterium
CCCGGTACCATGGGCGGCGCGTTGCGCATGAACGCCGGGACGGCAGACGAGGGGATCTGGGACCGCGTGCTGTGGGCCGATGCCATGTGGCCCGACGGAGACGTCCGTCGCGTCAAGCGAGAAGATGTGCAGCCCAAATATCGCGGCATCGACCTCGACGTCGAGGCGGTCTTCCTCGAGGCCGAGATCGAGGCGCCGTCTGGCGATCGGCAGCGCATCGAAGAAGAGCACCGGCAGCGTCGTGAAGCCAAGCTGAGCGCCCAGGTCTACGACGAGCCGACGTGTGGTTCGACCTGGAAGAACCCCGATCCTCCCGCGCCTTCGGCCTGGCAGTTGGTTGATCAGGTGGGGATGCGAGGAGAAGTGCGGGGAGGCGCCCAGGTTTCGCCGAAGCACGCGAACTTCATCGTCAACGCCGGCGATGCCCGTGCCGGCGACGTGGTCGACTTGATGCTCGAGACGCGGCGGCGCGTTCTCGCCGAGACCGGTATAGCGTTGGAGCCGGAGATCCAGTTTTGGGGATTCGCGGACGAAGTGCTGCGCGAGTTGGGAGTGACCGTATGAAGGGGAGAAGCGCGCTGCCGCGGGTTGCCTTCCTTCTGGGGCTCCTGGTCGTCGTCGGTGGGGTCGCTGGCGCCGTCTGGGGACGCACCCTGCTGACGCATGTGAACTACTTCAACGTGAAGCAGGTCGAAGTCGCGGGCGCGCACTGGGCGGCCCCCGATTCTCTGTTGCACCTGGCGGCGATTCGAAGCGATCGATCCGTCTGGGACGACTTCGATGACGTGGAGAGTCGACTCGAGGAACACCCGTTGATCGAAAGCGCCGTGATCAAACGGTCGGGCTTGCGCGGCCTGCGCCTGATCGTGAGCGAAGTCGAGCCCATCGCCCTAGTCAGCGTCCCTAACCTGGGGGCCGTTCGGGCTGATGGAACGTTGCTGCCCATCGATCCGACGCGAACGCCCCTGGACCTGCCGCTGGTGGCGGTGGATGCGCAGGTCAACGAAGACTCGACGCGCCTGGCCGAAGGTCCGGCCCTGGATGCGTTGCTGATATTCGCGAAGCTGCAGACCCTCGATCCGGCTTTGGCCGCACTCGCGTCGGATTTCGAGTTGGCGGCGGATCGTGGGCTGATTGTCAATATGGTCGAATCACAACCGGTACAGAGTCTCGTGCTGCCGGCCGAGTTCGGTGAGGTGCTGGTCAAACGGGTCCGGGCAACGCTGTCGGACCTGCGGAGTCGCGGCATCGAAGCGACGGTCATGGAAGCACGATACGCAAACCAAATCGTAGTACGGAGACAGCAGGCATGATCGCTACGTCCTATCTAATCGGTGCGTTGGACATTGGGTCCACGAAAACCTGCGCGGTCCTCGGCGAGCTGGTCCTGGACAGCGAGGGGAATCCCCAGTTGAAGGTACTCGGCGTCGGGCAAGTGAAGCCCAACGGTATCCGTCGTGATGCGGTGAGCAATCTCGAGGAGACCACCGAGGAGATCCGTCAGGCGCTGAAGCAAGCCGAGCTCATGGCCGGTGTGCAGCCGCGTGGCCTCTACGTGGGCATCTCGTCCGAGTACGTACAGACCAGCATGTCGAACGGCGTCGTGGCCATCGGCGAAGAAGAGATCGACGAAGACGACGTCGACAGGGTGCACGAGGTGGCTCGTGCGGTGGTCGTGCCGCCCGACCGCGAGCTACTGCACGTGATCCCTCAAGACTACTCGGTGGACCACCGCGGCGGCATCCAGCGACCCGTGGGCATGCTGGGGACGCGGCTCGAGGCCGAGGTCTTTATCGTGCTGGCGGCGGGAGCGGCCGCGCGGAACCTCCGCAAGGCGGTGTCCCGGGCGGGTTACGAGACCGCCCAGCTGGTGCTCAATCCGCTGGCGGCGGGGCTCGCCGTGCTGACAGCGGAGGAGCGCGAAGTCGGCAGCGCCGTGGTTTCCATCGGCGGTCGTACCACCGAGATCGCGATCTTCCACGAGGGCAAGATTCGGCACGTCGGTGTCGTGCCCTGCGGTGGAGTCAGCTTCACCAACGATGTCGTGAAGGGACTGGGTATCGCCTACGCGGACGCCGAGCGTGTGAAGGAGCGGAGCGGCATCGCCTCCACCCGCATGGTGGACCCGGAACAGTCCATCGAGGTGCCCGGTCCGGCGCCGGGCAGCCAGAAGCACATGCCGCGGGAATTGTTGGCTCACATCATCGAGCAGCGCATGGACGAGGTCCTGTCACTGGTGAACCAGGAGATCGAGCGCGCGGGCTATGCCCACCGCCTCGGTGGCGGCGTGGTCCTCACCGGAGGCGGCGCCAGCCTCGAAGGCACGCTGGACGTCGCGCAATCGATCTTCACCATGCCGATCCGCTGCAGCGCGCCGGGAGTCGGGCTCATCGGGCTGGCCGACTCGGTACGCCGGCCGAAGTTCGCCACGGCGGCCGGATTGATGTTGTTCGGTGTCGAACGGATTCGAGAAGACCTGGGTAACGGGCGGCGTCCAGCGCTGCGCGCGTTGGCCCGGGTCGGTGGATGGTTGAAGGAGTTCTTTTAGTAGTAGCAGTGCAGTGTGAACGATGTTGAACGAGAGGGAGGGGACGAGGATGATTCGCTTCGAACTAGCAGAGGCGCGCGATAAGAACGCGAAGATGCGCGTCATCGGAGTGGGCGGTGGCGGCAACAATGCCGTGAACCGCATGATCGAGGAAGACTTGCCGGGCGTTGATTTCATCGCCGTAAACACTGACAGTCAGGTGTTGGGCAACTGTCGGGCTGCGATGAAGATCCAAATCGGTAAGAAGTTGACGCGCGGTCTGGGTGCCGGCGCCCGACCCGAGATCGGCCGCCAGGCCGTCGAGGAAGACAAGGCCGAGATGGTCGAGACGCTGCGCGGCGCCGACCTGGTATTCGTCACCGCGGGGCTCGGCGGTGGTACCGGCACCGGGGCCGCACCGGTTGTCGGACAGCTCGCCCGCGAGCTTGGCGCGCTGAGCATCGCTATTGTCACCAAGCCGTTCGAGTTCGAAGGTAAGAAACGCATGCACCAGGCCGAGATCGGACTGGCCGAGCTTCGTCGCACGGTGGACACCGTCATCGTCGTTCCCAACCAGCGGCTTCTGTCGGTGGTGGGCAAGGGCACGACGTTCCGTGACGCGCTGAAGAAGGCGGACGAAGTGCTGTTGCAGGCGACGCGCGGTATCTCCGACTTGATCAGCGTGACCGGCGATGTGAACGTAGACTTCGCCGACGTCCGCACGGTCATGGCGAACCGCGGACCCGCGCTCATGGGTACGGGCCGGGGTCAGGGCGAGAATAGGGCCCAGGAAGCGGCCCAGGAAGCCATTTCGTCGCCTTTGCTCGACGATATCTCGATCTCCGGCGCAAAGGCCGTGCTGATCAATATCACCGGTGGCATGGATCTGACCATCGATGAGGTGACGACGGTCAGCTCGATGATCCACGAGGCCGCCGGCGACGATGCCGAGATCATATTTGGCACGGTACACGATCCGAACCTCGAGCAGGAGATCCACGTCACCGTCATCGCCACCGGGTTCGAGCCGGCCGAGGTCACGGTCGCGCCTGCCAAAGTCATCCGGCCGGATTTCCGCACGCGCAGGCCGGCCGCCAAGCCCGCGAGCGTGCCGTCGAGCGACGCCGACATCGTCGCTCTCGATGTCACCGACCCGCGGGAACTCGAGATCCCGACGTTCATTCGTCGGCAGATGGACTAAAAGGAAGGGAAGGGTGCAGCGATGAGGCTGATGCACAGACCGCTTAACGCTACGTCCCCTCCTTATGAGCGGAATGGGTAGAGGTCTTATTGTCTTCGCCCTCCTGGTCACGGGCGGCCTGACGTTGCTGTTAGGCCGCCCGGCCAGCTCGCAGCGCCATATCGCTGAGCTGGCGACGATCATTGTG
The DNA here is from genome assembly GCA_039589995.1 of Gemmatimonadota bacterium. Taxonomy (GTDB): domain Bacteria; phylum Gemmatimonadota; class Gemmatimonadetes; order Palauibacterales; family KS3-K002; genus JBDHGH01. The sequence continues at coordinate 3,916 of JBDHGH010000204.1, forward strand.
TCGGCCAACGAAGCCGATGCGATGGTCAGGGTCGACACACTTCGACGCGGCGAGGTCCTGGCACAGGTGCTCGGCCGCCTGATGATGAATGGGAACGAGATCGCCGAGCTCGTCGCCGAGTTCCGACACTATGCCAATCCCCGTTCGCTTCGGGCCGGAGTCACCGTTCAGGTCGAACGCACCGCTTGGGACAGTCTGGTCGCCGTTAGTATTCAGTCCGATCCCGACCACGTCGTGCGCTTGACCCGCGAAGGCACGATCTGGAGCGGCCAGGAAACCGAGATCCAGATTCGCGTCGATACCTTACTGCTGGCCGGAAGCATCAGCAGCAGCCTATACAACTCGGTCATGGACTTTCCGGACCGATCGCTGGGTCAGGCGGAACGCATCGAGCGCGTGATGTGGGGCATCTATCGCCCGTTCCAGTGGAGCATCGATTTCGGCATCGATCTGCGTCAGGGCGATACGTATCGCGCCGTCTACGAGCGACACAGCCGCCCCGATGGCTCGGTTAAGAACGCGCGCGTACTGGCGGCGGAGTTCACGAATCGTGGGAGGACCTACACCGCCTTCTGGCTCGGCTCGCGGCGCGAATACTTCGACGAAGACGGAGAGTCGATGAAGATGGTGTTCCTCAAAGCGCCCGTCGACTTTCGGCGTATCTCGTCCCGCTTCTCCAGGAACCGCTACCACCCCAAGCTGGGTGTCAACCGCCCGCATCTGGGAACCGACTACGCCGCGAACACGGGCACGCGAGTCTACTCCACCGCCGACGGAACCATCACCAGGGCCGGTTGGTGGGGCGGCTATGGCCGGGTTATCGAGGTGCGTCACGTGAACGGCTACCGCTCACGCTACGCGCACCTCAGTTTCATAGCCAAAGGCATCAAGCCGGGCGTCCGGGTTCGCCAGGGCCAACTCATCGGACACGTGGGTAGTTCCGGCCTCGCAACCGGGCCGCATTTGCACTACGAGCTGTGGCACAACAGCAAAGCCGTCGACCATCGCAACATCAACCTTCCCTCCGGGCAACCGGTCGGGAAGGACCATGTCGCCGATTTCCGGCGCAACCGCGATGAACTCATCTCCCTCTTGAGCCGTGCGAATCCCTTTGCCGCAAAACGCGCCGACTGATTCCGAGGCGAAAGCCAGCCTGCCCAAACAGCTGCTGTCCAGCTGGTCGATCTGGGTCGGATTGGCCCTGCTGGCTCTGATTCTGGTGTTTTGGCCGTGGCAGCAGGAGTTCCTTTGGAACGACGGCGACGTCGTCTTCCCGGTAAAGGCTCTGCGCTATCGGATGTTCTGGGATCCGCCCGCCGAAGCTCGGGTCGACGTCGTTCGCCTCGTGTCCGAGGTGGTCGTACTGGTCCTTTTGGTCGCCGTCGTGTTCCGCTTCGAGCAGTACCGACGCAGCCCCGGCTGGCGTCCTCGCCAGAAGGGCCTGCCGTATTCGGAGGACGACTGGACCGCCGAGATAAGAGAGCGCGACCGCGGTGGCCCTTTTCCCTGTCCGGCCTGCGATCGCAGAGGTTTCTACGGCCCGCGTAAGGACGAGTCGGGTCGGCGCTACCGTCTGTGCAACTTCTGCGGCTTCATGCAGAACGTCGGCGAAGCCTACATCGACATGCGCCCCTGCGTGCACAACTGCGGAAAGGTCTCGACCATCGCCGGCGCGTCATACGTCACCTGGGTCCGGCCCGAGCAAACGACTTACCTCTGCGAGTTCTGCGGCGAGAGCACCGATTTGGCCGACAGCCTCGACTCCAGCCCGGCGCTCGACCAACACCATCCCTGGTGGGCGGTGCCACAGGAGTTCTCACGACCGGAGTTCGTCCGCTTTTGGTTGAACAACGGCGCACCAGGGCAGGTCTATCTGTAGGCGGTAGGCAGTCGGCCCAAGGAGCTAGTCATGACTCAGTCATTCGATGATCGAAAGGCCGTCGTCGTCACCGGTGCTTCTAGAGGACTGGGCCGGACCCTCGCCGTGGATCTGAGCGCACGCGGTTTCACTGTCTTTGCTGGAGTCCGCAAGGTCAGTGATGGGGAGGTGCTGAGAGAGGATGCGGACGGGCGAGTGGTTCC
>JBDHGH010000205.1:0-16171 GCA_039589995.1 Gemmatimonadota bacterium
GTCACCACCACGACGGTCTGCAATCGCGCTCGCAGAATCTCGGCGATCTGACGACGGCCGCGCCCGTCGAGACTGGCCGTGGGTTCGTCCATGGCGAGAACGCCGGGCTCCATGCTGAGCACGGTGGCTAGGGCCGCCCGGCGCTTCTCTCCGCCGCTGAGGTGATGCGCCGCCCGCCCCGCGTCGACATCGCCCAGGCCGACGCTTAGCAAAGCTTCTCGAGCTCGCGATTCGGCTTCGGCGGCGGATGCGCCCTGGCAGAGGGGGCCGAACGCTACGTCCTCCAACAGCGTCGGCATGAAGAGCTGATCGTCGGGGTCCTGAAACACTAATCCGACCCGGCTGCGGACCTCGGGGAAGTTCTCCTTGCTAGCCGGAAGTCCACCGACGGAGACAGTTCCTGCCTCCGGTTCGAGGATCCCGTTCAGATGCAGCAGCAAAGTACTTTTTCCGGCGCCGTTCGGACCGACGATGGCGACGTGCTCTCCGGCCGCCAGAGAGAGCGTGACCTCGGAGAGCGCGTGCGGATGGGAGCCCGGATAGCTGAAGCTCAGGTCCTCGATCTCGATGTCCCAGGCCTTCGCCGGCCCAGTGGCGCTCATGCCATCACCTCGATCATGCCGCCGAGCCAGACCGCGGCCAGAAGGCTTACGATGGCAATCACCCAAACTCGACTTCCTCCCACCGCCGGTCGCAGGGTGGGCAGACCGTTGTGGTATCCGCGGCTCAACATGGCGGCATGGATACGCGCTCCTCGAGCGTGCGATCGCACGAATAGGTGGGCGAGGGTCGTTGCCCGGGCGCGCCAGAACCGCAGGCGCGACGCGTGGCCCATTCGACTCCGTAACGCACGCGTAGTGCGCTCGAGCTCGTCGGTCAGCACGTAGACGTAGCGGTATCCCAACGCCAGCGAGCTTCGCACCAACCGTGGTACGGGGAGGGTGTCGAGGGCACTCAAGAGATCGGTGGCCCGGGTAACCGATATGACGATGGTCACGGCCGAGACTGCCAGGGTGGCGCGAAGGATAATCTCCGCCGCACGCTCCAGCCCGGGCGCGCTTGCCGTCAGCGGCCCGATCTCGAGAGCGGTCGGCCCCGGTACGGTGAAGGGGAGTGCGAGTGCCGGAAGGAGAAAGAACGGCAACGCTTGGGCAACGCGCCGAGTCAGGATGCGGAAGGGCAGTCGCGCGGCCCAGACCCCGATGGCCACCAGTACGAAAAGGACCACCAACGCGCGCCAGGCGCCGGGTGGCATCAGGCCAGCGGCGAAGGCGGCAGCGATGGCGATCGACAGTCGTTGTGTCGGCGTCGTCCTGCGCGTCAACCAGGAGGGTCGGTCGGCATAGCGGTCGAGGTGCGCGAACCCCATCAGGTCTCCCGTGCTTCTCGGGCGAATCCCAGAGCCCTGAACATCGCGGCTGCACCGGCAAACAGCAAAGCGATGCTTAAGACGAATGCGATCATCTTTCCGACAAACCCGGGCAGCCAGGCACGGTATTCCGGAAACAGGGCACCTTCCCAGACCGTTGCGGCATCGGCGAACCCGAGGTCGATGGCGACGCGTTCCAAACTGTCAGGTGCCGATGAAGCGATCAGGGACAAGACGCCCGCGAGAATTGCCAGTCCCCCCAGTCCGGCGAGGACGACTCTTCGCGTTGGGCCGGGCGGTGCGGGGGTCTGAGAAGCGTGAAGAAGGTCCGGTCGTTTTCTGGCAAGCGTCCAGACGGCCAGGCCAGTGATGGCGCTCTCGGCCAGGCCCATCACCGCGTGCACGCTGGCCATCGCTCCCACCGAGAGACGCATGGGAGCCACCCCACTCCAGCCCAACTCGATGCCCGCAGCGATGCCGGTGAGCACGGTGGCGACGTAGGCGGCCGCGGCCGCAGCCAGTCCTCGGCGTCGTGGTCCGCCGCCGGCAAGTGTTATCAGCGAGGCGTTGATCCCGTAACCGATCACGGCTCCGACGCCGGCGATGTTGAGCACGTTGGCACCTATCGCCGTCAATCCGCCGTCGGCAAAGATCAGCGCCTGGACGACCAGGACTGAGGTCATCACCAGACAGCCCGCCCAGGGACCGAAAAGCACCGCAACGAGAACGCCGCCCAGCAGGTGGCCGCTGGTTCCGGCGGCCACGGGGAAGTTGACCGCCTGAGCCGCGAATACCGCGGCCGTCGCCAGGCCCAGAGTCGGAGCAGCCCGTTCGTCCAGGTCCTGCTGCGAGCGTCGTGCGGCGTAGGCCGTAACCGCTCCCGCCGCTACCAGTGTAGTTGCGGAGACGGATGCAGAGAGGAAACCGTCCGGAATATGTGCCATAAGGAGAACCCGAGTTTCGCGTCTCTGTTGCGCCGCCGCAAGGTTTGTTAAGGTGTGCCGGTTATGACAGGAACCGAAGGACCGATACCGAGCGGATCTGGCTCCGGGCCTGACACGATGCGGGTTTACCACTTGGTTCGCCCGGGCGAGCTACGATTGGACCGAATGGAGCGGCCGCAGCCGGCTGACGGTGAGATCGTAGCCGGCGTCGCGCTAGCTCTGACCTGTGGAACGGACGTCAAGACTTTGGAGCGTGGCCACGCGCGTCTACGTGTCCCGGGTTTGCTGGGGCACGAATGGGCGGGCCGCGTGGAGTCCGTCGGTGCCGGGGTGGTCAATTTCGAGCCGGGCGACCGGATCGTTGCGACGCCGACGGCACCGTGCGGGGACTGCGCCTACTGTCTCGCGGGTACCGAGAACTTGTGCCTGCATCTCTTCGATCATACCGCGCTAGGCGCCTACGGCGAATACATCCGGGTTCCACGTCACATCGTCAACCGCAACGCGTTTAAGGTACCCGATTCCGTTACCGATGTCCGGGCCGCGTTCCTCGAGCCGCTGGCCTGCGTGGTTCACGGTACCGATCTGCTGGAGATCTCAGGCGATCGCACTCTGGTTTTCATCGGCGACGGCCCCATCGCGCTCTTGTTCATGCAGGTGGCTAGGCTGCGCGGGGCGGGTCGCATCGCTTTGATCGGCCGCAGTCCCAGGAGGCTGGAGGTGGCGCGACAGCTTGGCGCCGACCTTGTGCTGGACAGCAGCGAGTCCGACGCGCGTGAGGGCATCGCCGCGCTGAGCGACGGGCTCGGTGCGGACAGCGTTGTGGAGGTTGTCGGTCGCCCCGAGGTCTGGGAGGAGGCGGTCACATACGCGCGCCGCGGCGGTGAAGTACTGCTGTTCGGTGGTTGCCAACGCGGTACGACCGTGACGTTGGATACCGAAAGGGTCCATTACGATGAGCTCACGCTCAAGGGCGGTTTCCATTACACGCCGGACAGTGTCCGCCGCGCTTGGGAACTCATCTGCAACGGTACGCTGAAGCTCGATCCGTTGGTCACGCACAGGATGACACTGGAAGAACTGCCTGCCGCGCTCGAGCGCGTGCGCCGACGCGAGGCGGTGAAGATCGCGATCGTTCCATGAATGCCAAGACAACTATGATACGAGCCGCGCGAGCGTACGCGTTCGATGACGTTCGGGTCGAAGACGTTCCGCTTTCACCGCTCGAGCCGGGCGATATCCGGGTCCAGGTGACGCTTTGCGGGGTCTGTTCCAGCGATGCAATGGACTGGTACGTGAGCCGCAAGGTTCCGGTCGTGTTGGGACACGAGCCCGTTGGGACCATCAGCGAGGTCACACCCGAGGTCGAGGAGCTCGAGGTCGGCGACCGCGTCTTCTTTCACCACCACGTACCGTGTATGGAGTGTCGGGCTTGTCAGCGCGGCCAGTTCACCTCCTGCCAACGCTTCCGAGAGACGAGCCTCGACCCGGGCGGGTTCGCCGAGTCGGTGAGGGTGCCGGCGGAAATCGTGCGCCTCGACGTGCTCAAGCTGCCCGACGACATTTCTGACGAGACCGCGGCCTTCATAGAGCCCGTCGGTTGCAGCCTGCGTGCGTTCCACAGAATGTACTTCGAGCCGGGGAACAGCTGTTGGATCCTCGGCGCCGGGCCCATGGGACTGATCAATACGAGATTGGCTCACCACTTGGGTGGCGAACCGATCATCGTCAGCGATCCGGTGGAGGTGAGGCGCGAGTACGCGCTCCGTGCCGGGGCCGATCTGGCGCTCGACCCGACGGCGGCCGACTTCGCGGAGCAGTTATCCGAGTCCACCGACGGATGGGGTGCTGAGAAGATCATCGTCGGTCCGGGCTCCGCTAAGGTCATCGAGGAAAGCCTGGCTCACACCGCGCCGGGCGCCGTAGTGATGGTCTACACACCGACGCCGCCCGACGATGTCGTCGCCCTTCGACCGCACGACCTCTACTTCAAGGAAGTGACGATCACGCACAGCTACTCTGCGGGACCCATCGAGACGCGGGAGTCGCTGGATCTGCTGGCCTCGGGAGAGCTAGAGGTAGAGGATCTGATCACGCATCGTTTCGGACTGGACGGTGTGGCTGAAGCGCTGAAGATGGCGAAAACGGCGGACGAAAGCCTGCGCTCGGTCATCTACCCACACGGGCTCGGCGTTGAAGTGAAGACGATGTAGCTATGGGTGATCCAAGAACGAGCCGAATACTGCGCTTCCGCGACTTCAGCTGGCAGGGTGTGGAGCCCAAGGCCTACAAGGACCCGGATACGAAGTGGAGCGACGTGACTCGTCACGCGCTCTTTGGGGGCGATACCGACGCGGCTTTTCACCTGCGTTACTTCGAGGTGGGACCCGAGGGGTTCACGACGCACGAACGCCACCGGCACGAACACGTCGTTGTGGCTATCCGTGGATCCGGGGAAGTGCGATTCGGAGACCGGTGGGAACCGATCGGTTTCGGCGACGTCGTCTACGTGGCGCCGAACGCGCCCCACCAGTTCAGGGCGGTGGGCGGCGCGCCGTTCGGATTCCTCTGTATCGTGGATGCGGAACGCGACCGTCCGGTCGCGCTCTAGATCGTCCAGGCCAGCCCCAATCCCACCACGGCCTTGTCCCTACCGGAGAATATTTCCTGGCCGAAGCGTATGGCGATCATGGCGCCGATGTTGGGCTTGATGGTGAACAGGCCCCCGATATCGAGGACGAGTGCGCCGTCGGTGCTGTCAGAGCCCGAGCTGATGCCGAACTCGAGGCGCGGGTTGGCGTAGACCTCGGACTTTCCGCCGGCCATATCGAACCCGATGCCCGCGATGACACCCACGGGGGCCTTCCAGACGGTTGATCCTGGATCGCTCAGCCCGAGTCCGGCGTTGAAGCTCAGCAGAAGTTGCGTGCTCCCGGACGAGCTCATCGGCCGCTCCAGAAGCGCGTAGCGCACGTCGGCTCCGGCGTACGGAGTGTCCTTGGAGTTGTTGATGCTCCACAAGCCCGCGCGGCCGCCGATATCGACGTCGTTCGTGACCGGGAAGCGGATCATGGCGCCGATGACGAACGAGCCCGCCGATGACGAACGAGCCCGATGGGAAAGCGAGATAGGGGATCAGTACTTCGCTGTCCGGCACGCGCGCCGTGAGGAATGCGGGCTCGGACACGACCTGGGCCGTCACCGCTCCGGCACCGGCAAAGAAAAAGACGCCCGCTGCTGCGGCCGTCGTCGCTTTTCGAAAAACACTCATTCTTGCTCCCCTCGCTCTCACCGGCGCCCCCACCACATACAAGTTGGTCATCATGCTAACAAGATCAAGGGGAGACGAACTTCAAATATCGATGTTGGATGTTCGATGTTCGTCTCCCCCCAGAGGTTTAACCTTTCGACAAGTTGTTGCATCTTATTGGCGATGGATGAGAGCGCTCTGATCGAATTAGCAAGAAACGGCGACCGCGAGGCGTTCGGGCAACTGGTCAACCAGCACCGTGATGCCGTCTACCGTTTCGCCGCGCGCTGGCTGGCCGACTCCGACCAGGCGCTGGACGTCGCCCAGGACGTATTCGTACGCGCATTCGACGGCCTGAAGAACTACCGGGGCGACAGTCGGTTCAGAACGTGGCTGTTTTCGATCACCTTGAACGCGGCCCGGTCCGTGGCACGGCGCCAGAAGCGCCGGGGCGAGATCCGCCTGGATACCGGCGCCGACTTTCCCGACTTCCGTACTCCGCCGGACGCCAAGGCCGCCCGGGCCGATGCGTTCGCGCGGGCCGCCCGAGAGCTTGCCGATCTGCCCGAGAAACAGCGAGGCGCGGTGAGTCTGCGTATCTACGAGGGCCTGAGCTTCAAGGAGATCGGCGAGATCATCGGGTGCTCGGAAGGATCGGCTCGGGTCAACTACCATCACGGCATACAGAAGTTGCGAGAGAACCTGACATGACCAATCCGGAAGAGTGCGCAAGAATCGGTGAATTGATCCCGGAGTTTCTCGCCGGGCGCGTTTCCGAGGCCGATGACAAGCGGGTGCGCAAACACTTGGAGAGTTGTGTCGAGTGTCGAAGCCGGGCAAACGCGGTCAGCTTGCTGCAGCAGACGCCGATGCCCATGCCCGACCCGGGCCGTTGGGATCACTTCGTCGAGGGCGTCGTGGATGCCACCGAAGAGAAGCACCCGCCCGGCTATTGGCGTCGTCTCTGGGACAAGCTGCGCGGCAGCCGTGGCCCGCGCTGATTCTGCTGAACCTCTGCTGCTAGGCGCGCACGTCTCGACAGCTGGTGGCGTCGAGCATGCCCCCGCCCGGGGCGCCGAGATCGGCGCCAACGTCGTCCAACTCTTCACCAAACAAGTCAATCGCTGGGCCGAGCGGGATATCGACTCCGAAACCGCCGACGCGTTCCGTGACGCGCTTCGTGACAGCCGTATAGTCGTCGCCGGCTCCCACGATTCCTACCTGATCAACCTGGCCAGTCCCGATCCGAAGCTCTGGGAGAGGTCGTTGGACTCCTTTCGGTGCGAGCTGGCCCGCTGTCGCGCGCTAGGACTCGATTTCCTGGTCTCGCACCCGGGAAACGCCACCGATGGCGATAGGGAGGCGGGGTTGCGGCGCAACGCAGACGCGATCGACCGGGCGTTGGCCGAGGACGACGGCACGACTCCGGTCCTCATCGAGGCGACGGCGGGCCAGGGGACGTCGTTGGGATCGAGGTTCGAGGAACTGGCCACTCTCCTCGAGCTCATCTCTCCGCAGAACGAGGCTCGCATCGGCATATGTCTCGACACCGCTCACCTCTTCGCCGCGGCGTACGACCTGGTCGATGACTACGATGCCGTGATGATCGAGTTCGATCGTCTCGTCGGGTTGGAACGCGTTCAACTGCTCCACATGAACGACTCGAAGACAGCGTTCGGTAGCCGCGTCGACCGGCACGAACAGATCGCTGAGGGTCAGATGGGGCCCGAACCCTTCCGTCACATCATGCGTGACGAGCGGCTTCAGTGTATACCGAAGGTCATCGAGACTCCCAAGGGTGAGAATCCTATCGAGACCGACCGCAAGAACCTGCACAGGCTGCGGCGGTATCGGTCCGTAGCGATCTAAACTCACCTTTCCCCGGTTTTTCTACAACGCTTGCTAACCCGGCTCGCGCGCGATATGTAAAGTGCCGGGCGCGCTGCCCACGTGTCGGACAGCGGAGTCCTGTGTCCCGCTTCGTCATTGGGTACATCGATCGTGGTTGAGGGATATGGGGAACATCGACAACGCAGGAGCCCGAAAATACGTAGAGGCGCGGCTGGGTACCATTATACAGCGCGTGGGTCGCGAGATGCCGCCTCACCCGCCGCTCGAGCGCACGCCTGAAGAACAGTACCGGCATCTATACGAAGAGACTCGCGAGCTCTACGAAAACGAACTGGCTTGGGAGGAGGAATCGGGCGAGGAAGCCACCGACTCTGGGGCGCTGGTAGCCCTGGTGTTCCCGGGCACGCTCGCCTTGATCGATGCGCTGGTGACGTCTCACGCCCCCAGCGAGGAAGGGGAAGGGGGTCCGCACCGCGATGTCGTGGCGGAATTCATGGAGTGGTTGTCCGCCCGGTTGCTGCAGCTCCGTTCCGGCGAGCTGCGCGGCAGCGCTACGGATAGGGCGCGGGAAGCCGACCTGACGGACCGATTGATCGATTTGGTGCTGTACCGCTACTGCGGGCTGACCACAGCTGAAGTCGAACGCCTGGATGCCTATCGCAACTAGGTGAAGTGGCTTGGCCGGCCCGAGACAACTCTGAACTTCGTATCTGAGCTAATGAACATCATAGTCTGCATCAAACGCGTGCCCGACTCCGAAGGACGCATCGCGGTCGGGGGCGACGGAACGAGTGTCGATACCCAAGGGGTGAAGTTCGTCCTCAACCCGTACGATGAATTCGCCGTCGAAGAAGCACTGAAGCTGAAAGAAGCTGCCGGCGCGGGAAGCGTGACCGTGATCACGCTGGGCGGAGACGACTCGAAAGAGACGCTGAGGACCGCCCTCGCCATGGGAGCGGACCAGGCGATTTTGCTGAAAGGGAAGCCCTCGGTCGATGGCTTGGGGACCGCGGAGAAGCTGGCCGAAGCCATCGCAGGTCGCGAGTACGATATGATCTTGTTCGGCAAGCAGGCGATCGATGATGATAACCTGCAGGTGCCAGCCATGGTCGCGGAGTTGTTGGGCGTTCCCAGTGCCACGGTCGTCGTGTCGCTGAGCGTGGATGGAAAAAGCGCTAGAGCCGAACGGGAAGTCGAAGGCGGCCACGAGATCGTCGAGTTCGACCTGCCTGCTATTGTCGCCGCGCAGAAGGGCCTGAACGAGCCGCGCTATGCGAGTCTCAAAGGCATCATGGCGGCAAAAAAGAAGCCGTTGGAGGAAGTGGATATGGGCGATGCCGAGTCGCGACTCGAGGTAGTCCAGGTGATGAATCCACCGGAGCGGACGGCCGGGGAAATCGTCGGCGAAGGAGCCGATGCCGTACCCGAGCTGGTTCGCAAACTCCGGGAAGAAGCCAAGGTACTTTGATAGACGATGAGCATACTTGTATTTGCAGAACAGCGAGGCGGCGCCCTCCGACAGGCCGCGTCAGAGACCGTGACGGCAGGTCGAGTGCTGGCGGACACCATGGGTGTGGAATTAACAGCGGTTCTGGTGGGACCGCCATCGATAACTGGCGAATCCGAAAAACTTGGCCGCCATGGAGCGGACAAGGTTCTGCTCGGAAGCGACGAAGTCTACGGCGAGTATCTCCCGGGGGTTTACGCCGACGCGGTGGTCGCCGCCGTAACGACAATTGACCCAAAGGTCATCCTCTTCCCGGCCAGCGCATTGGGAAAGGACCTGGCCCCGCGAGTGGCGGCGCGCCTAAAGGCCGGCCTGGCCAGCGATGTCACAGAGATTCGCTTCGAGGATGGACGCATAGTCGCGGTACGGCCCGCGTACGGCGGTAAGGTCTACATCACGGTCGCGTTCAAAGGCGAACCGGCGGTGCTGAGCGTCAGACCGCGAGCCTACATGGCGGAGGAGGCTCCTCGGGATGCGGAGGTACAGGAGCTTGCCACTCCGAACTCGTCCCAAGCATTGTCGAAAGTCCACATGGCTGAGGGTGCAGCCAAGGAACGCCCCGACGTGGCGGAGGCCGAGATCATCGTGGCCGGTGGGCGCGGGCTGCAGGAGGCGGAAAAGTGGTCTCTGCTGGAGGACTTGGCCGACGCTCTCGGGCCCGGCACGGCGCTGGGCGCGAGTCGCGCGGTGGTCGATGCCGGTTGGCGGCCACACGATGAGCAGGTGGGCCAGACGGGCAAGGTCGTCGCTCCGCCGCTGTACTTTGCGCTGGGTATCAGCGGTGCGATCCAACATCTCGCGGGCATGCGGACCGCGAAGTGTATTGTCGCGGTCAACAAAGATCCCGAGGCGCCGATCTTCAAGGTCGCCGACTATGGGATCGTCGGAGATGTTTTCGAGGTCGTTCCGCGAATGACGGAGGAAATACGCAAACTTCGCTCCGAGGATTAGTAATGCAGACACAGATGCGGCGGATCGCCTGGCTGTCGGTGCTGGCATGCAGCCTGGCGGTCATCGCGACTCCTGCCCGTGCCCAGTTCGAAGAGGAAGATACGGTTCCTCGTTTCGCGATTGGAGTGACCGGCGAGATCGTGTTTCGCGGTTCGCGTGGCACCACGGTGCCGGACGGTTTCGAAGTCTCGCTGGGCGGGGGGCCCGCAGCCGGTCTTCGAGCGGAGTACCGTCTGACCCGGACGCTGGAACTCGCGGCGGCTGGGAGTTATGCGCGTCCCAGCGAGAGAGTGGACCGCGGAGACCGTGTTCTGACCAGCCCCGACCCCTTCAACCTGTACCAGTTCACCGGTGAGTTGTTGCTGAGGGTCAAGCCAAATATTCCGGGCTTCTTCATTCTTGGCGGTGGTATTAGGTACACCGACCCAGTCAGCTCTGACCCCTCGTCCCAATCGCATAACGTGGATCCGTTCACCGACCCGCTGGGCTTGCTTGGCGCCGGTATCGCTTTTGGACAAAGGAGTAGCCGTACGTTCAAACTCGACTTTCGTGTCTACTTCGTCTCGCCCAGTCAGCAGCTTAGGATGGATACGAAGTCGGTTGAAATCGATTTCGGGGTCGACCTGGAATTTCTGCTGAGGTTTTAGCGGAGGGCGCTACCGCTCTCTCAGTACGATAGCATCGAGTTGGGTGCCGGCGGGCAGATCGGAGTTCGCCGGCACTTTCAGTAGGGCATCGGCCTGCGTCATGCTGGTGAGAATGCCGGAGCCCTGGGGCCCGGTGAGTCGCGCCAGCCAACCGCCGGATTCCTGCCGTTCCAGCGTCGCTCGATAGAAGTGGGTGAGCCGACCCGGTGTTCGAACCGGTTCCGCCAGTTCTACCCGCCGCATCGGTCGGTCGTAGTGTCGCAGACCCATCATCTTGCGAAGTGCCGGTCGAACGAGAACCTCGAACGTCACCATCGACGATACAGGGTTCCCCGGCAGCGCAAAAACGGGCATCGCGTCGAGCATCCCGAAGGTGAATGGGCTGCCCGGTCGCATGGTGACCCGATAGAAGAAGAATTCCATTCCCAGTTCGTCGAGTACGTCCTTCACGTAATCGTGGTCGCCGACGGCCAGACCCGCCGAGGTGATCAGCGCCTCACAGCCCGCCGCGGACTCCAACCGCTCGCGCAGGCTGACTCGGTTGTCCCGGGCAATACCCAACGGGTAGGGTTCAGCCGAGCATTCCAAAACTTGTGCGGCCAGGGCGTACGAGTTCGAGTTCATGATGCGACGGCCATCGCGCACCAGGTCCAACTCGTCGAAGTCGGCCAATTCGTCGCCCGTGGAGAGTATACCGACGCGGGGCCTCCGGTACACCGTGACCTCGGGCTGCCCCCCGGACGTGGACCCGGCTCCGTGTACTCGATGCGGGTAACGCCTTCGGCGCCTTCCGGGACTGGCGCGCCCGTCATCACCTTGATCGCTTCGCCCGGCGCGACGGCCCGAGTGGGGAAGTCGCCGGCCTGGACTTCTTCAACGACCTCCAGCACGGCCGGCCGTTCGCGGCTGACGTCGGCTACGTCCTTCGAGCGGACGGCGTAGCCGTCCATCGCCGAGTTGTCCCAAGGCGGGTGAACGAGGGTCGACTCGACATCGGTGGCGAGAACTCTGCCCAGCGCCTCGGTGATCGGAACGTCTTCGACACCAATTTGTTGGATCCGCGAGAGAACGGTCCGCTGGGCTTCCTCGACGGTGAGCCAATCGGGCTCGCGGGGTTGGCGTGCTCGCTTGGAAGGTCCGGCCGTCATGACGTCGGGCCCTCCCCGCGGGCTACGGCTTCTGCCAGTTCCCGGTCTCTGGGCGTGTTCACGTTCAGGAAAAGCAGGTCGGGATCTCCAAACTCCGCAACCACATCGAGTGGAATCGTCCGCACGCGAACGTCGGGAAAGAACGAAATCACGTGACGGTCACCTCGAGCCAGGGCGTCGTCGATAGCCTCGCGGCAACGTATTCCGTAGAAGGCGCACAGGGGTTCCAATCCGCGCCGAGATTCGCTCGCGGGTGCAATGACCTCATCATCGCCGGCGTTCTCGGCCAACCGCGCCAGAAGTTCCGGTGATAAGAAGGGCATGTCGCAGGCCACGACGACGGCGCCGCGGTAGCCCTCTTCGCCCGCCCAAGCGACGGCGGTCTGAATGCCACCCAGCGCTCCCAGGCCGGGCGTCAGGTCGGGCCGGATCTCCAGGCCGAGCGTTTCGAAAACCTCCTCGTCGTTGGCGACCAGGACGACACGGTCGAAAGCCTCGCGCATGGCGCGAATCGCACGGTCGGCTATCCGCTCCTCGCCAACCGATTCGAGGGCTTTGGGTGCTCCGTCGTAGCGGCGGTTCTGTCCGCCCGCGAGCATGACACCCAGCACCAGCGACTCGGACTCGGCCTTCACGCTCGCTCCATCCTCTGCATCTGTTTGTGTTTGGCCCTCAGGCACTGGTCCATGACCACCGGGATACCGGCGGCCCGGGCGAGCCCGGCAGCCTCTTCGTGAACAACTCCAAGCTGCATCCAGATGAGCCGGGCTCGTATCTGTATGGCCTCCTCGACGTGCGGCAGCACGAATTCGGGCGCACGGTATATGTTGACGATGTCCGTGGCGCCCATCGCTTCGCGAGCGGAGGGCAGGTCGGGATACGTTCTCATTTCGAGAACCGTCTGGTACTTCGGATTGATGGGAATGACCGTGTATCCCTGATCCTGGAAGTAACGAGCGGAGTAATAGCTATCGCGGTGCGGGTCGGAAGAACAGCCGACTATCGCGATGGTTCGGGCCTCCTCGATGATCTCGATTACCTGCGGGTCAAGTGATATCACGCCTTGCCGGTTGTCTCGGTTTTAGGACTAGGGTAGGATCGTTGGCGTGATGCCAAGTAGCAGCTCGATGGCCAACCTTCCGAGCATGTAGGGCACAAAACCAGCCAACGCCGTGGCTAGCGCTCGGCCGGTCGAGAAGTCGAGGGCCTGCCGGATGGCGACTAGCACAGTGCCGATCATCCAGACCAGGATCGCCAGATAGAGCGGGAACCCCGCGCCGGGCAGAATCCCCAGCACGAGAAGTACGCCGGGCGATTGAGCGAATCCTATCGTTCGCAGCAGTTCTCCCCAGTCCGCCGTTCCTTCGAATAGCTGAACTCCTACGATGTAACAGGTGCCGGACCATAGAGCCCAGCCGATGTAGGCTGCCAGAACGCCCGCGATGAGCCCCATGACACCGAATTCCAGGCCACCAGCGGCCGCGGCAATGGCGACAAACCCGACGACGCCGGCCGCCTGGGCGGTGGCGCCTCGGTCGTGCTCGACCTCCTCATAGATGGCCACCTTGAACAGTGCCGCGCCGCCGACGCGCCGCAGGAAGCTGGACTTCTTCTCGGGAATAGGTTCGCCTTGCTCCATTGAACCGCTCTCGGTGATCGTTATGAAGGCTGTTGATGCAATATACGGGACGCGAACGGGGGTTTGCTAGCGGAAGCGCAACCTCAGTCCCAGGTACACGTTTCGTCCCGGAGCCGGCTCGTAGTAGCGACCCGCGATGGCGTTTACGACTACGGACGAGTTGTAGCGAACGTCGAAGAGATTGTTCAGACCCAACATCGGGACGATCTCTAATCCTCTTGTCCGCGCCGTGTAGCCGAATCGCAAGTCTACCACCACATATCCTTGGTTACGGTGTTCGTTGGCGTTGTCGACGAAGTAGTCGTCCACCGCGGTCACACTCGTCCAGGCGGACAGGCCGGAACCGCGGCCGTAGTTGAGCCTCGCGAAGATCTGGTTTGGCGGTACACCCGGGAGTTTGTTGCCGCTGAAGTCGGCTTCGTCGGTCTGGAAGTCATCGAAGAAGAAATTCGAGTGTGTGTAGGATGCCGTAATCACTAGCCCGTCGCTCAACAAAGCCGAAACGCTTGCTTCGACTCCGTTGTGCGTGCTCGAGCCCGCGTTGTCGAAGTAGACACGCTCGGTGCTGGGCGCCTCGGAGCCGACGATCAGGTCGGCGACGTCCATGTGAAAGAGCGCCAGGCTGTAGCTGAGCCGGCTCGAAGCGGTCCCCTTCACGCCGATCTCGTAGTTGGTGGCACGCTCTGGCTTCAGGTC
This sequence comes from Gemmatimonadota bacterium, assembly GCA_039589995.1. Taxonomy (GTDB): domain Bacteria; phylum Gemmatimonadota; class Gemmatimonadetes; order Palauibacterales; family KS3-K002; genus JBDHGH01. The sequence continues at coordinate 14,003 of JBDHGH010000205.1, forward strand.
CTCGTTGAATCCGCCCAGCGAATCGGTGAGTTCCGTAGTCGTCGGCGTTTGAAACGATCGCGAGATGCTGCCATAGAGATTCAACCACGGTGCTCGTGTATACCGCAAGCCGACCATGGGACTCAGTTGATCCATGATCAGGGTCCCCGAGTCGTCGGGGTCCTCCGGTGTGACCAGTTGATCGTCTACGTCGAAGCGGACCCGGTCGTAGCGTGCGCTGACCGTCAACTCGAGCCTTGGGTTGAAGAGTAGTCCGGTGACCGCGAAGAGACCGAGGGCGGTGACTCTCTCGTTCTGGGCCAGTTGCACGGCACCAACTGTTTCGCCATCGCTCGCGTTCTCGACCCGGTCATCGTTCTGGTGATCGAGGTCGAGCCCGGCTGTCAGGTCAGGAACGATTCCGGACTTCGGGGCCAATGCGTACTCGACACGAGCGCCGGCCGCGCCACGGTCCAGATGAATTAGTGTGAACGGGATCTGGTTCTCGAGCTTCCGGGTCAACCCGTATCCCATGAGCGAGATTCCGTGCGCTTCATTCAGTTGGCGGCGGTAGGATACGCCCAGCTGCCCCTGCTTCGACGCCTCGCCCAGCCCCTGACATCCGGCGAAACCCGGGTCGGGTGGGCACTGGTCCGGTGGTAACACGATGTCACGGGCGGTGTCGGGCTTGATCGCGGCGACAGAGTCGGTCAGCGTGCTGGGGTTCTGGGCCACCGGCGTGTTGGCGTAGTTGAACACGGCGGTGAGTTCGGATCTTTCGTCCGGCTGATAACGGATGCGTGTGTTGAGCAGATAGTGTTCGGCCGCGCCGTGGGTTCGATAGCCCTGGGTGTCGAAGTAGCTGAAATGGCCGAAGTAATCGAAGCGTCCACCCTGCCCGCCCGCCTTAACGTCCCACTTCTGATAGAAGCGATCGTTTCCGTATCCACCGCCAAGAAACCACAGCTCGGGTCGCAGTGCGACCGGCGGCGACGATTGCGATTGGATCTTGATCACGCCGCCAGAAGCGTTGCCATAGAGGGCCGAGGACGGTCCTCTGATCACCTCGACCCGGCCGGCGGCGGCAAGGTCAAGATTGCCCAGCTGCGATTGGCCGTCCGGCATAGTCAGAGGAATCCCGTCCTGTATGATTCGAACGCCCCGCACACCAAACTGCGATCGTGCTCCGAAACCGCGAATCGAAATCCGCTCGCCCAAAGCGAGATTGTAGCGGTTGGCGACGAAGACTCCAGGTATCTCGCGCAGCGATTCGTCCAGCGATAGGGTGGCCTGCAAATGCTGAATCGCCGGCAGACCCAGCAAACCCACCGAGAACGGGAGTTGATTGATGTCGTCTTGGGAGCGAGATACGGTGACCTTGATGCCTTCCAACCGATAGGTCGGGACAGAGTCCGCGGCGACGCTGTCCGGGCGCTGAGCCGCTGCCGGAATCGCCGGTAGCGCCAGCGCTGCTGCGAGCAGACCACTGACGCTAGTTCGCCGCGCCCACTTACTCAGAACCAGTAGTAAGCGCCTACCGCAACCTGAATATTGTTGGTCCACTGTGAACCGCGCGGGATAGGGAAGATGGTCGCCGTGTCGTCGTAATATCCATCGGGTGTGGTCAACGACCAGATGGTATCATCGACCGTCAGTCGGAAACCGATCTTGCGGAAAGGAAGCCAGAGCATCCCGAACCCGATCTGGCCCATAAACTTGACGCCGAAATCGTAACGCTCCCTGGGGAACAACTGACATTCTATGGCAGGGTCGAAGAAACAGTTCGGTGAACTGGAGACGTCGAAGGCGGCTCCCGCGCCCCCGTAGAAGTAGGGCACCAGGTTGTGCCATGTGCGCGAACCCGTGAAGTGCAGCCTCAGTTGGCCGGCGATCAGCAGCATGTTCATCGATGTCTTGCCGATCACTCGCGCGCCCGTCTCTGTCGACGGATCGATTACGTCTCGTTCGCTGGGGAAATACGAAACGTAGGCACCGAGGTTGATTGGGTCGCTGAGCCGAATGGCGAACTGGACGCCTGCCAAGGGCCCGCTGTATGGCTGGCTTGAATGGCGCCGGCCACGTTCAGAAGCGTCGCCAGCAGCAGAAGCTTGCTCGTACGCATACGGCAGTTTACACGGGATGGCCCCGGGCGCAACAGATTGCCCGACGGTGGGTACCACGTCTACAATA
>JBDHGH010000206.1:0-10377 GCA_039589995.1 Gemmatimonadota bacterium
TGATGGGATAGGCGAGCTGACGCTTCCCCCAGTGTTCCACGGCTGTGACTTCGCCACCCGCGTCACCCGTGCCGAGTTGATTGAAACGTTCCAACTTTTGATCGATGACCGAACGATCGAGGACTGAATCGAAGATGTAGACGATCTCGTAATCGCGCATCGTCACCCCCCTTTGGTCTCGAACCCGTAAGCTCGAACTCGTCAGGCCCCGCCCGGTGACAGAGGGCGGAGCAGGTTGTATGTCAGTGCAGGTCTTTGACCTGAAGTCCGGCAAACTTACCCGAAACAGGGTCTAAACTCAAGCTCCCCGGCCCTGCCGCGGGGTGGCCCTCAGGTCTGGGTCCGAAACAGCACGATGTCGCCGTCCTCCACCACGTGCTCCCGGCCTTCGGCTCGGGCGAGCCCCTGATCCCGGGCCGCCTTGAGTGACCCCGCCCGTTCGAAATCCCCGTAGGCGACAGTCTCGGCCCTGATGAAGCCCTTCTCGAAGTCTGTGTGCACGACGCCCGCCGCCTGCGGGGCCAGAGTGCCGCGCCGCACCGTCCAGGCCCGCACCTCTTTCTCATTGTAGGTGAAGAACGTGATCAAGCCCAGCAGGTCGTAGGTCGCGCGAATCAGTCGGTCGATGCCGCGCTGTTCCATGCCGAGCGATCGCATGTACTCCTGCTGCTCCGCGGAGTCCAAGCTCAGCAGGTCGCTCTCGAGTTGGCAGCCCAGCTCGAGGACGCGGTCATCGCCCACTGACCGCCGCAGATCCGAGGCGTGAGGATCGCCGCCGGCGGTACCGTCCTCGTCCACGTTCGCCAGAAAGAGGACCGGTTTACGGGTCAGCAAGAAAAGGGAACGCAGCACATCGCCTTCCGTTTCGTCGCACTCGAAATCCAGCGCCGAGTTCCCCTGGTCCAGCCAGGCTTGAAGGCGGTGGAGACATTCGGCTTCGCCCTGGGCCACCCGGTCGCCGCTGCGCGCCACGCGCTCGACGCGCTCGAGCCGAGCGGCGACGGTCTCGAGGTCCGCCAGTAGCAACTCGGTCTCGACGGTCCCAGCGTCGCGCACCGGATTCACCGACGATGCCGGGTGTGCGACGTTGGGGTCGTCGAAGCAGCGAACGACGTGGACCAGCGCTTCGACCTCCCGGATGTGCGACAGGAAACGATTTCCAAGCCCCTCTCCCCGATGCGCGCCCTCGACCAGACCTGCGATGTCCACGAACTCGACGATCGCCGGCACTTTTTGCGGCGGTTGGACCAACTCGAACAGTTTGTCCAGTCGCGGGTCCGGCACCTCAACGATACCGACGTTGGGATCGATGGTGGTGAAGGGATAGGCCTCGGCGGGCACGCCGGAAGCGGTGAGTGCGTTGAACAGGGTCGATTTTCCGGCGTTGGGCAGGCCCACAATGCCGGCTCGTAGCGCGCGGCTCATTAAACACCAAACTGGGTCTATTGTCGACGGCCGACAAGCGACATCCGAGGCGACAGCCGACAGCCATCAGCCGGCATCAAACTTCCGAGTGACCTGGCAAGTAACGACGTCGGACGTCCCACATTGGACGTCCGACGTCTCGAGTTGTCTGGACAGCTGAGACTCTGGCGGCCGAGTGTCAGCTGTCGGCTGGTGTCTCCGCTGGCTGGTCGTCGTTCGTTCTAGCCCAGCGCGACGAAAAACGGCGCCAGTACCAGGCTGACGACGCTCATCAGCTTGATCAGGATATTCATCGACGGACCCGACGTGTCTTTGAACGGGTCGCCGACCGTGTCGCCGACTACCGCGGCCTTATGAGGCTCCGAGCCCTTGCCGCCGAGAGCGCCGGCCTCGATGTACTTCTTCGCATTGTCCCAGGCGCCACCAGCGTTGGCCATGTACAGCGCCATGAGCACACCGGTCAGCGTCGCACCGGCCAGGAGGCCACCCAGCGCTTCGACACCTAGTAGGCTGCCGACCAGCACCGGAGCGATGATCGCCAATGTACCCGGCAGGATCATCTCACGGAGAGCGGCTCGTGTGGAGATGTCCACGCAGCGCGCGCTGTCGGGTTTGGCCTCGCCTTCCATCAGCCCAGGGATCTCCTTGAACTGACGGCGCACCTCGGTGACCATACCCGCTGCCGCTCGGCCTACCGCCGTCATCGTCAGCGCCGCTACGACGAACGGCAGCGTTCCGCCGATGAAGAGTCCAATGACGACCATCGGATTCACAAGGTTAATGCCCTGCTCCTGCAGGCCGACGGCAGCCGTGTAGGCGCTGAAGAGAGCAAGTGCGGTAAGCGCCGCCGACCCGATGGCGAAGCCCTTTCCGATCGCGGCCGTCGTGTTTCCGATGGCATCTAGACTGTCGGTGATGGAACGCACGTCGGAACCAAGGCCACTCATCTCTGTTATGCCGCCGGCGTTGTCGGCCACAGGACCGTAGGCATCGACCGACATGGTTACGCCCACCGTGGCCAGCATACCTACCGCGGAGATGCCGATGCCGTAGAGCCCTGCGAAATTGTACGCAATCCAAATAGCGGCGCAGATCAGCAGGACTGGAATGGCCGTCGAAATCATGCCTACGGCTTGGCCCGAGATGATGTTCGTCGCGGCGCCGGTCTTCGACGCTTCTGCGATCTTTCTGATCGGGCTAGCCGCCGTGTAGTACTCGGTGGAGAGGCCGATGAAGATTCCCACCAGCGAGCCGCCCAACATCGCCCAAAACGGTCCGGACTGCGCGAACGTGGCGTTGCCCTCGAATACGTTCAGCTGACTCGTCAACCACCAGGCGAAGCCCCAGAACACACCCGCGGCGATGAACGTACTGTACCGCAACGCCGACGCCGGGTTCATTTTCTCCATCACCTTCATCGAGAAGATGCCAATCAGGCTGGCCACGAGGCCGAACATGATATAGAGGATCGGTAGCGTGATGGCTTCCAACCGCTGCGTCGCGAGTATCTGTGCCGACGTTGCGCCGATTGCGATGGTAGCGATGACCGAGCCGACGTACGACTCGAAGATATCCGCGCCCATGCCGGCCACGTCGCCGACGTTGTCGCCCACATTGTCCGCGATCGTCGCAGGGTTGCGCGGGTCATCCTCGGGTATACCCGCCTCGACCTTGCCGACCAGGTCCGCACCGACGTCCGCCGCTTTCGTGTAGATGCCGCCACCCACGCGGGCGAACAGCGCTATCGAGCTGGCACCCATCGCGAATCCGGCGATCACTTCGCTGAACGACTTGAACGCCGCATCATCGGAGAGGCCGTTGGCATAAATGAACAGAACCACGCCGATGCCCAACAGGCCGAGACTGCCCACCAGCAACCCCATCACGGCGCCGCCGCTGAAGGCTACCCGCAGGGCCTTCCCCACTCCCGCCTCACGCGCCGCTTCCGCCGTGCGTACGTTGGCTTGAGTGGCGGCGTTCATGCCAAAAAAGCCGGCCAGCAGCGAGCACATCGCACCGCCGACATAGGCCAAGGCAGTGGGTAGCGAATCGAGCGCCACGAACAGCAGAAACGCCACGATGAGCACGAACGGGATGAGCACGGAGTACTCGCGCTTGAGAAACGCCTTGGAGCCTTGCTGAATTTGTAAGGCCAGATCCGCCATCAATTCGCTGCCGACGGGCTGCCTCTTCAGGTACATGTAGATCAGGCTCGCAATCACGAGCCCGCCTACACCCAAGGGCGCAGCGTATGTCACGGCTAGGTTCGTCACAGTCCCTCCTTGGTCAGCAACGCTCTAATCTTCAGAGCTATCAGAACTTCGGGATATATTGTACCGATTCATTGCAATCTCTATGCCCTCTCGGGCCCATACTTCCACGCCTTCCGCAAGGCGCGGCAGCACCTCCAAGACGGCATCCTCGGCGGCCGGGTCATCGAACTCGGAAAGGACCCAATCTGCCCGCCCGACGCCGGGAGGCACGTCTCCGACGCCTATTCGCAGACGGGCATAGTCCTGCGTGCCGAGGGCATCCTCCACCGATTGGAGGCCATTGTGGCTACCGGCCGATCCCTTGGCCCGAAAGCGAGGTTGTCCCGAATCGAGCGCCGTGTCGTCAACGACGACCAGGAGGTCGTCCAGGTCGAGGTCTAGCGACTCGACCAGGACCCGCACGGCGATTCCGCTCCGGTTCATGTAGAGGGTGGGCTTGATTAGCCAGATGTCCCCGACCCCGTCCAGTTCCGCAGTGGAGCGGAACCAGAGATCTTCCTGCTGGAACGGGGGAGCGGACCAGCGGCGCTTGAGCTGATCGACGAGCCACCAGCCCACATTGTGGCGAGTGGCGTCGTACCGGGCGCCTGGATTGCCCAGTCCGACAATAGCCTTCAGGGCTAGCCCTCCTCCTGAGGGGCCTCCTCGTCTTCTTCGGCCGCCTTGCCACGACCGACCAATTCGGGTTCGGCCGCCTCTTCCTCGAGCTCTTCCAGGCCCTCGACCGGCTCCTCGACCTTGTGTACGGTCGGGGGAACGATAGAGGCGATGGTCGCGTCGAGATCGGTCAATATCTCGACATCCTCGAGCACGGTCAGGTCGCCGACCGTCACACCGTCTCCGATGCCAAGCTCCGAGATATCGAACTCCAGCGCCTCGGGGATCTTCGACGGTATGCAGCGAATCTCGACCTCGTGCCGAAGATGCTCCATGATTCCGCCCTCTTTGACTCCCTGTGCACGGCCAGGAAGTCGACGTGGAGCACTTCGGGCCTGTACGGGTGGATCTGGACCTCGCGGATGAGCACGTTCTGGCTCTTACCATCGTCAAGCTTCAGCTCGATCAGAGTGCTCTCGTAGCCGCGGGTAGTAATCACTCTTTCGAGTTCTTTCCTGTTGACCGAACAGGCACGCGTCTCTTCGCCGTGCCCATAAACGATGGCGGGCACCAGACCGGTGCGCCGAAGCGTTCGCGCGGCGCCCTTGCCGGTCCCACTCCGCGACAGTGCGCTGAGGGTAGTTTGCGTACTCATCTCGTTCTATTCCTCTACTCTTTTTCTGCGTTATTCGAAAAGACTGCTGACACTTTCGTTGTCGTGTACGTAGCTGATCGCTCTTGCCAGGAGATCGGCCACCGAGAGTTCTCGTAGGGCGGGCCAACGTTTCTTGTCCGGCAGATTGATCGTGTTCGAGACCACGACTTCGGCGACCGGAAGCGACGACAAGCGATCTACCGCCGGCCCGCTCAGCAAGGCATGGGTCGCTGAGATGTAGATCTTGTCGGCGCCGTGTTCCTTCAGCGCTTTTACCGCTTCCGCCATGGTCCCACCGGTGTCGATCATGTCATCGGGGATCAAGCAGTTCTTCCCGTCAACATCACCCACCACGTTTACGACTTCGACCACGTTGTGCTTGGGCCGCCGCTTGTCGATCATCGCGATTTCGCCGCCCAGCCTTCTTGCATAGCCACGGGCCATCTTCGCCGCTCCCACGTCGCTGGCCACGACGACCAGCGGGTCCAGGTCGCGTGAACTGAAGTGGTCGACGAACACGGGCATGGCGTACAGGTGGTCAACCGGGATGTCGAAGAACGCCTGCAGCTGGTGCTGGTGAAAGTCGATGGAGATAACGCGATCGGCACCCGCCGTGGCGATCAAGTTCGCGTGAAGTTTTGCGCCGATCGCCACTCGGGGCTGGTCCTTACGATCCTGGCGACCGTAGCCGAAGTAGGGAACGACAGCTGTCACGCGAGCGGCCGACGCCCGGCTGGCCGCATCGATCAGGAGCAGCAGCTCCAAGATATTCTCAGCCGGCGGATCCGTCGGCTGAATTATGAACACGTCGCGGCCCCGGACGTTCTCGTCGATGCGGACGAAAATCTCACCGTCGGCAAACCGCTTTATGGTCACGTCGCACAAGCGCCCGCCCAGCCTCTTGGCTATATCCTCGGAGAGCGGACGATTCGCGGTCCCAGAGAGGAGCATCAACTCCCGGCTCATGGGATCGATTTCCGATGTATCGGTCACGTCTAGGTTCCCCTGGTGTTGAAAGGCACCGCAACTTATCCCGGGCCTATTTGGGCGTCAACGGGCCGACTGGCAGAGAGAACTCTCGGCCCGGGCTTGCGGCTGAGTCTGGTCGAGGCGTCGCTCGGTACCTTGTCCCGGAGCGCCAGTGAGTCCAGATTTCCGACCCTATGCAGGATTCCATGGTCGTCTCTCTGGTTTTGTTCATTCTCGGCCTTGCGGCGCTGTACTTGGGCGCAGACCTGATGATCCGCGGCGCGTCGCGGCTCGCTCGACGCCTCGGCGTCAACGCTCTTGTCATCGGCCTGACCGTCGTTGCAATGGGCACATCCACTCCGGAACTGCTCGTCGGCGTAGTGGCGACCGTTCGAGACAGCGGTGACATCGCCGTCGGCAACGTGATCGGCTCGAACGTCGCGAATATTGCTCTGATCCTCGGGATAGCCGCCCTGATCCGTCCGATCCGCGTTCAGATGAGGTTGCTGGTGCGAGAAGTCCCGATCATGATCTTCGCTTCCCTCGCCTTCTACATCTTCGCCCTCGACGGACAGCTCAGCCGCTTCGACGGACTATCGCTGCTGGTTGGATTCGTCGCCTACACGCTGTACCTGCTGGAAGGCGCACGGCGTGAGTCGCCCGCTATCGAGGTGGAGTACCAGAAGTTCGTACCTACCGGCGGTACGCTCACGAACCACCTGTTCCTCACCATCGTTGGGCTCGGGATATTGCTGGGCGGCGCCCACTTCGTGGTCAGCGGAGCCTCGCAGACCGCTCGATTTCTGGGTGTATCGGAACTGGCGATCGGACTTACCGTCGTCGCAATCGGCACATCGCTTCCCGAGCTGGCAACCGCGATCGCCGCTTCGGTTCAGGATGAGGGTGATATTCTGGTGGGCAACGTGGTCGGCTCGAACATCTTCAACTTGTTGTCCGTGCTGGGCGTCACCTCGTTCGTTCGACCGCTAAACATCTCACCCACGGTCATCAGTGTGGAAGCGCCCGTCATGCTGGCGGTCAGCATCCTGGTACTACCGTTCGTTTGGACCACACTGAGGCTGACACGCTGGGAGGGTGGGATTTTTCTCGCCGCCTACATCGCCTTCGTCGTCCTGCTGGCCCTGCCTTCCGCATAGGCGGTAGTCGTCGGTGCGCTGACCGCCGATTTCATCGAACATCGAACCAGTTACTCACGACCTCCAGCAGTTCGTCATGGTTGCCAGACGTGGCCTCCCCATAGAAGCGGTCCCACTGGACCAGCGACCAGCCGGCGGTTAGGGCGGCCTCACGGCAGAGACTGAGAATCGCGAAGGCGTTGCCGGACTGTCCATCTAGCTCGATGGGGACGGGATCGGGACGGGTGGAACTCGCTTCGTCGACGGCCGGTGGCCGCTGGAACTCTCGCCAGTCCCACTTTGCCTGACTTCCCTTCATGATTTCGCTCCCCCTGAACAGTGCTTTTTTCGCCTACTCCTACCTAGAAGGCATCAGGGAGCGGCAAGGTTCCGGAAGAGGTGGGTGGCAGACATTCTCTGCGACGCGGGGAACGTGGAATCGATTAGGATAAACGAGTACGATTACGAGTACGAGTAGGAACGGCTCGGCGATGAGGTGCCTACCGAGAACGATTGATCTCCCCGGCAGGTAGTTGGCCCGGATGGGGTCGAACCATCACTTCTGGATCCAAAGTCCAGCGTCCTGCCATTAGACGACGGGCCAGCTCACAGGTCCTGCTGAGCCCCAATCTCTTTCCATGCTTGCCACGGATCAAGGGCTCACCCGGAACGTGAACTTTCCGCTGCCTGCAGTGTAGGAAGTGACACCCCTGTCTAATCCCCCCGAGTTTCCTCCGTCGGCTTGTGCTCCTTCTTACAGTTGTTCCGCGTAGAAGGCACGATTTCCAAGGCAGCTGAGTTCCTTGCACTCAAGTGCTCGTGGAGGACTGAGAGCGTGAAACGCCTTTCGTGGCTCCTGATCGTTGCAGCGTCCGCCGCTTTTACGCAGCCGGCGGACCCGGGCGCGACCGGGCGAGCCAACGACTACTTCCGTAACCTCGAATTCGAGCCGAGGGTTTCCGACAACCTCGCGCTGTTGTTCGAGAAGTTCGACACCGAGTTGGTTCTGTGCCTCGAGGGTGAGCGACGCGGAGTGGATCTGGTCGTCACCGACTTTCGCATGCCTCACATCTTCATGTCTGAGACGGGTCGCGTTCAGGCGGCCAGTTGCAGGTTGGGTCCCCGGTCGGTGGGAACCTGGCACAATCATCCGTCGCCCTACATGCGCGTCGTCAAGTCGCGTCCAGATGTCCTGGCGCGGAACTGCTACCTCTCGCGCACGGACATCACCGACTTCCGCAGGCGCAGCGAGGCGCTCGTGACCGTCGTCTCGTGTGCACCCGAGGTCTACGCCTACTGGCGGCGTGGCGATGTTGATTCGGTCGTGGGTGAGGTCGCTCTACTGCCACCGCCGGTCGGGCAGCTGGTGCACGCAGAGATTCCGGACAATCGCGAAGACGGAGGGCTCACACAGGCCCGCGGGCGCTGATCAGCTGGACTGCATCACACTCTGCGCCGATACGCCGCGCAGCTTCATCTCGTCGCCTTTCAGAATCATACACAGCAAACAAAGAAGACCCACTGCCGGAAAGAAGTGCGATGTCCGGTTCCGTCGCGCCGAGCACCCGACGCATTGAAGCGAGGCCCGAGTCTCGGGCGTAGATAACGGGCTCGAAATCGTTCTCGGCAAGTGCCGCGATGTCTTCCCAGCTTCCTGGCACGGTTCCGGGATGCGCGAGCGACTCGATACGCCCGACATTTTCCCCGCTGTGTTCATCCCACCAACCGTAGGCCTCAGCCGTCGATACCCTGGCGTCTGGGATCAGGAGAAGCATCGGTCGAGCCGCGATAGATGGTCCAGCGGGTGCGACCAGCTTTTCCCCTCGTCCCGAGGCCAGGGCGACCGGAACATCCGCAGCAAAGAACGGAACATCCGAACCCAGATTCGCGGCCAGTTGCATCAAGGCACCCGGCTGAGGTACCGGCTCGATGACCTGAGCGAGGAGCCTCAACACCGCTGCAGCGTCGCTTGACCCCCCTCCCAATCCCGAACCCACAGGGATTACCTTCTCGAGCTCGACCTCCGCGCCTATACGGATACCGGCATGTGCGATGAGCGCTGCCGCGGCTCGCGCGGCCAGATTGTCGGGGCCTTCCGGTGCCAACTCGGGCCCGTTCACGCGTATCGACACCCCGGGTCCGGATCGAAGTCGCACGCGCACTCGGTCAGCCAGGTCGATCCGACAGAAGAGGGTCTGGAGGGGATGGAAACCGTCCGGGCGGCGCGGAAAGATCTTAAGCCTGAGGTTGACCTTCGCACGCGCCTGGGTCTCGAGCCACGTGTCAGTCATGAGCCGGCACCTTCGTCACGGGCTCTCCTCGACGATCTCCTCGCTGTGGCCGACCTCTCTCCACGACAGGCTCAAGCGCGAGAGATAGAAGATGCCTATCAAAGTCACTGGAACGAACGCACCGATGTGAAAAGCGACGGCGTAGCTCACGGCCTGGCTGGCTGGCACGCCGAATGGACTGAGCGCTAGTCGCACGCTGGCCTCGAAAGGACCAAAGAAGCCGGGCGATGACGGTATAGAGACGATAAAAGCGTTCACGGCTTGCAGGAACATGGCTCCGAGATAGCCAGGCGAGGTGATGCCGAAGGCGAGCATCCCGACATACATGGCCAGCGCACCCCACAACCAGTGGACGATGGACCAGGCGAAACCCGCCGCCACCAGACTGGCACTTCGCATGGCACCCAGTCCCTCGATGAACGACTCCATGACCTGCGCGATCTTGTCGGCGAGCTTGCCCGGAAGCAGCCGTCCGAGTGTGGCACGATAAAAGCGGATCGCTGGGCCCGGCCTCCAAATCAGAAACAGCAAGGCCACGGTTCCGGCACCCAAAACTGCGAGCACGAACACGATCTTACCGGCCAACTGGTCACCGAATCCTGCCGAGGCGCCGAATCCCGGTAGTAAGAGCGGCGTCGCCAGGAACACCGCCAGCGTCAGACCGTCGAAAAGACGCTCGACGACCAGCGACCCGAACGCGGCGCTCGCACTGATCGGCTGGATCTTGCTCAGGGCATAGGCCCGGGCAAATTCGCCCACGCGTGCCGGCAGCAGGTTATTCGCCATGAAGCCGATACACGTACTGCCGAAACGGGCATCGTAGGATGGATCGGCTAGCGCCGGCTTGAGAAAGACCTTCCAGCGGGCGGCGCGGATAAGGAATCCAGCGGTCTGGATCGTGACGCTGAGACCCATGAGCCAGAGATTGGCCGAGCGCATGTGATGCCAAAGCTCGCTCGGCGAGATGTCGTGGAGGGCCCAGTAGAGCAGGAGGAGGCTGACGACGATGCCAACCGCCGTCTGCCAACGAC
>JBDHGH010000207.1:0-5854 GCA_039589995.1 Gemmatimonadota bacterium
CAGAGTGAGCTGGATCTGCCCTGCCAGTCGCCGCGCCGCGGGCAACTGAACGAGAAACTGCAGCACCCCACCGATGAGAGTAGACCAGGCAAGCACGACCACTAGCGGCTGCCATCCAAGCTTCCAGGCGATCAACAGGCCTGTGACCTGCGCCAGGTTCCAAACGGTCGGTGCCGCAAACGACAGAAAGAAACGGCGGTGACTGTTCAGGACGCCCAGGCACCACCCGGCCAAGATCATGAAACCGGCCATCGGTAACAGGATGCACGCCAGGCGAGCCGCCATGTCAACCGACTCCGCCTCCCAGCCGGGCACTAGGATGCGTGTGATCCAGGGTGCCAGAAGAACTCCCAGGCCGCTCAATACCGCGGCGAGCACCAGAAGTAGGCTGAATAGGGTGCCCGCCAAACGTCGCGCATCCGAGCCGGCGCCCCGGCCTAGCATTCCACTGTAGACGGGGATGAAGGAGGCAGAGAGCGTTCCCTCACCCAGAAGATTCCGAAGGATGTTCGGGATTCTCAGAGCGGCCGTGTAGGCGTCGGCGGCGAGGCCTGTCCCGAAGAACGAGGCGATAGCCACGTCGCGAGCGAAGCCGGTCAGACGGCTCAAAAAAATCCCCGCTCCAACGGCGAAAGCGGAGCGGGGCCTTCGGCTGACTACGGACTCCCTATCAGTCTTCACCCGGCGGTAGCGCCTCTTGTTCTTTCGGCTTCTCGAGCAGTTTTCTAATGAAGCCGGTTTCGTCCTGCAGGGACTGCACGCTCTCGGACAGGTACTTCACCTCTTCCTCCAACCGCTTGAGCCGGGCGTCACCCTCTGCTTCCGAGACGCCGGCGCCCAGACGACGCGCGAGAGCCTTACCCACCTCCGAATCCAATACGATGGCGGTGAGCGGAATCATCATCAACAACAAGACTACGACCCCAAGGACCCAGACCATTTATCGATACCTCGATTACCTTGCCTCAGCTAGCGAAACGTAGGCGGGGCTGCGCATCGGGGCAAGTTTCCCAAGCCAGTCCTTGCCAGCCCGGTCCGGCTCTAGAACACCGGCAGGAGATTGAGAATCTAATCCAAGGGCGTTGCGACCTGGTCGTAGATCTCTTTCAGCAGGTCTCTGCCGTATCGAACAAGATACGGGTAGGGATTGAGAACGCGTTCCTGGCGTCGTCCGCCTGGATAGAGATGGAGCGCGACCTTCTCGAGTTGCTGCTGCATGACCTGGTTCTTCTCCTTCACCCGCGCATGCAGCTTGTTCTCCAGGTTCTTGATGCTCTCGAAAACCGACCGCTTGCCGCTGCCCAGGGCGCTCTTCGTTCCGGGGTCGAACTCTATCGCCGACGCTTCGACACGTTCGAGAGCACTAGCGACTGCCTGGCGGAGTTCGGCTAACGATTCCTTCACCTCCGGCGACGTCCGGTCTTTGAGCAGGCGATTGATGGTCGCCGAGCTGTCGCCCTCCAGCTCTTCGGGCGTCAACTCGTATTTCTCCAAGACACGCGCGATCTTGCTTTCCACCAATTGGAAGGACGCTCTGGGGACGACAACCGGAGCGGGTACACCGTGAAGATCGAACAACACCTGGCTTTGAGCCAGGTATGCGATCTCACCTGGCCCACCGACATATGCGACGACCGGAAACGCCGTAGCCTCGGTGACGGGCCTCAAAAGCGCGCCCGGGCTGACGCGCTCAGGATCCGTTTGCAGGATTCCACGCAAGTCGGGTCCACCCACAGGAACCCCCGAACGGCGTAGGCGAGCCTCATCGCCGTCCTGCAGTATGCGGTCGCGCCCTAGTGGGCCCTCGAGGAACAGGTTGGTCGAGCCCGCGGTGACGTTGACCTGTGCGTCGTAGCCGGCCGCGGACAACTCCTCGACTCGGTTCAACATTCGTTCTTCGCTTTCCCAACGCTTCTGCCACTCGTCCCACATCAAGGCAGCGCTCGACGCCTTTACGTGGCGGTGGGCGGTCCGGGCACGCAGTGTCGGGTGTTCCCGAAGCAAGTCTCCCAGGGCAGTCTCGAAGGCTTCCGCGAAGCCGCGTCCCGATCCGTAGGCCTCTCGAAGAGGTGTGAGAACCGAGTCGCTAAAGTCCGTATCTGGAACGGATTGCTCCAGTTGGCCGAAGGTCTCTCCTATACCCGCTGCGAGCTCGATCCTCTCAACCGAGGGACTTCCATCCCCGACGGCACGAATCGAGTCCTCCGCCGAGATGCGCAGCAGATGGTTCTCAAGATCGATCACGTGGGTGTGGCTGACCTCGTCCCAGTCATGGTCCTCGGATGCCGTGGAAAAGAGCGGCATGACTGGAATCCCGAGAGCCTGTTGCAGCTGCTCCGCCAAGCGGGCGGCTGTGAGCGCCTTGAACAAAGTAAACAGCGGGCTGACGAACAGTCCGGCCTGCTGACCCGTGGCAACGAACACACCTCGTCCCTTCACCAGCCTGTCCAACCTCGAAGCGACATTTGGG
The DNA here is from genome assembly GCA_039589995.1 of Gemmatimonadota bacterium. Taxonomy (GTDB): domain Bacteria; phylum Gemmatimonadota; class Gemmatimonadetes; order Palauibacterales; family KS3-K002; genus JBDHGH01. The sequence goes on from JBDHGH010000207.1 coordinate 2,471, forward strand.
TCTTCGTTCCGAAATGCGTTGGTCAAGGCGGTCCAATGCTCAGCAGGGGACTCCTCTCGAATTCGGTCTGCTACTTGTCGATAGCTCTTCGCGTCTGAAGGAGGCCCTGCGCTGTAGAACTTGCTGACCGAAGGAAAGTCGTTCACATAGGCCTGGCTGATGGCGGGGCCCGCCAGAGGTAGTCGTTCTATTCTGAGGCTCATACGGCGTGCCCGGTCAGGATGTAGCGAGGACAATCCGGGCTAGCTGGCGCACCCGAGTAATCGCCAAACGTCGACTCGGGCTCGAGCCCGGAGCGGCGCAAGATGATCTGGAGTTCGTCCGGCGAGTACAGACGGACGCGCTCGAAAAAAGTGCTGACCGAGTCATCGTTATCGGATCCGTGAATCTGGATCTTCTTGACTACGATCCTTCCCTCCTCCTCCAACCGACGCTCTTGCACCACCAATCGGCCGTTCAATAGGCGCTCGTCCCTGTCTATCAGGCTCGCCCGCACGCGCTCGGCGTTCAAGAAGTCGAGCATGAAACAACCGCGGGCCTGCAGTACACGGCGTATCTCGCCCAAAACCTTTTCGTCATCTTCCGGCTCGGCGAAGTAGCCGAATGATGTAAAGAAATTCGCCACCATCTGGAAGGCTTCGTCGGCGAAGGGCAGATGTCGCATGTCGCCCTCTGCCGCGATCAGCTCAGGGTCGCCGGCTCGTGCCTGCTTGAGAAGAGTCTTCGAGAGATCGAGCCCCACAGCTCTGACGCCGCGTCGCCGAAACTCGACTATATGCCGACCGGCGCCAGACGCCAGGTCGAGAACGAGCCCGTGGGGTTGACCACAAGCGCGAAGGAACAGGTCCACGCCGGCCCGGGCTTCCTCTTCGTCCCTGTGTGGATAGAGAGCCAGGTATTCCTCGCCGAACCAGTCTCGGTACCATTCGGGTGCTGCTTGCGAGCTACTCATCCGCTTTTGTGGTACGGTTCTCCCCGCAGAATCGTGCCGGCCCGGTATATCTGCTCAGCGAGCACCAAACGAGCCAACTCGTGCGGCAGCGTTAGCGATGAAAGAGACAACACTTTATTTGCCGAATCGCGTAGAGCGTCACTGAGACCCAACGGGCCACCGATGAGAAATGCCACGCCCGGGCGACCATGCAATGCCAGTTGATTCAAGTATTCGGCCATTTCCTCCGACGCCCAGGTGTTGCCCCGCTCGTCGAGGGCGACCGTCTCAAGGCCGGAGGGCACCCTGGCCAGAAGCGCCTGGCTCTCGACTTCCGCGATGGCTCTCTCGTCAGCCGACGGGGGAATTCGCTGCTGCCGTACCTCGAGCGCCTCAAACCTGAAGTAGTGAGCGACGCGAGACTCGTAGTCCGCGATGCCGCTGGCCAATCCCTCCATTTTGGGCGCACCGACGGAGATCACAACAACTTTCACGACATCCCTCGAAACGCTCTGACTTATTCTCTGGGAAAGACGAAGCTGTCACGCAAGAAGTACTCGTTGTCCTTGCGCGGGAAGTCCGTCACGTAGTGTAGCCCCCTGCTCTCGCAGCGCCAAAGAGCGCAGCGGACCACCAATCCGGCAGCGTCCGCCATGTTCAGCAACTCGGCGGCCTCGGCCCAGCGCATGCCATCCCCGGATGGGGTCTGGGCGTCGCGTAAGGTCGCCCACTCGCGTTGTATACCGTCCAGTTGTCGCCCACCGTTGCGGATCTCTTCCACGGTGCGAACGATTCCGAGGTTGTCCCACATGAGTTGCCTCAGTCCCTGGCGAAGCTCGGCGACCCTTTCCGTCGGGAAACCGGATAGATCTTCGGGCGGCGCGTTGTCCGCTCCTGTAGGTGCCGGCACGAACGGCAGTCGTTTGATTATGTGTGAAGCGGCACGTTCGGCGAAGACTACCGCTTCGAGCAGAGAGTTGGACGCCAACCGGTTGGCCCCGTGCACGCCGGTACAGGCGCATTCGCCCGCCGCGAGCAGTCCCGGCAAAGATGTGCGTCCTTCCGTGTCGGTCCAAAGCCCTCCACACATGTAGTGGGCTGCCGGCACCACCGGAATAGGCTCCTTCCGAGCGTCGATGCCTCGCTCGAGACATTCGCCGACGATACTGGGGAATCGCTCCTCGAGGTGGGGGTCCGATATTTCCGTTGCGTCCAACCACACATGGGACATCCCGCTCTTCTTCATTTCACTTTGAACGGCCCTTGCAACGATATCCCGAGGCGCCAGATCGGCACGACGGTCGTACGAGCTCATGAACGCCTCACCGTTCCAATCGCGCAGTACGGCGCCCTCGCCGCGCAACGCCTCCGAGATGAGGAACGCATGCTCCTCCGCGGGAAACAAGGCCGTGGGATGGAACTGAATGAACTCCATGTTGGCGACGAGCGCGCCGGCTCTGTAGCCCAGCGCGACACCGTCGCCTGTTGCGATTGCCGGGTTCGTAGTGTGGCAGTAGATGGCCGCCGCGCCGCCCGCTGCCAGCATGACGGCGCGGGAATCGATCTTCACCGCCCTAGCGGCGTCCACGTCCAGTACCCACGCTCCGACACAACGCTGTCGGCCCTGAGCGCACTCGGACCGAATGGACAGTACCATGTGATCTTCGAGCAGCCGAATCCGGCTGTGCTCTTCCACCGCCTGGTCCAGAGCGCTCTCGATCGCGGAGCCCGTGTGGTCGCGGCTATGAACGATGCGTGCACGCGAATGGCCGCCCTCGATGCCGAGGGCCAGCGAGCCCCCGGTCTCAGTAAATCGCACACCCCAATCGATCAGGTCGCCGACGGCTCGAGGACCAGCCTGAACCAGTTTCTCGACTCGGTGCTTGTGACAAAGCCCAGCACCCGAGTGAAGTGTGTCTTCGACGTGTCTGTCGAAGGAATCGTCTCCATCAACAACTGCGGCGATGCCACCCTGGGCGTAGTTCGTGTTCGAGACCAAGCGCGCCTTCTTGGTCACCAAGATCACGTCGAAGTGCTCCGCTACTCGCAGTGCAAACGTCAGCCCCGCGATGCCCGAGCCTACGACCAAGACGTCAGTGTCCAGATTCGCCATTAGGTTCGCTGTTTCCTCGAGCTTCCAGAAGTTTGGCCAGCAGGCGATCGATTTCTTCCTGCCCAGATTCCCAAACCACGTCCTGAAGCGGAACGTGAATCGCAATATCCCGATCGAGCACTGGCCCCAGCTTCACGGCGTCCTTCAGTGTTGCAATCAAAACGCCATCCGACGCTTCCCTGGAGATCTTCCTCAAATCCTTGCTCGAGTAGCGATGGTGATCGGGAAACGCCAGACACTTCTCGAGGGTCACCCAGGCATCGCCGAGCTGTGCCCACACCGACTCGGGGTGGGCGACTCCGGCCACCGCCACGGTTGCCTTCGTTCCTTCGAGTGCCTG
>JBDHGH010000208.1:0-5821 GCA_039589995.1 Gemmatimonadota bacterium
AACTCGCAGTCTCGATTGCTCTATTACTCGTTTACTTACCAACTCCCACTACGATCCCGCCCCACCTCTGATTTCTCTAACGACCATGTCACCCATCTCTGAAGTGGAGATCCCGCTCCGCGTGTCCGCGGACGGAATCGCTCCGCTCGTCAACAGGTGGGCGACGGCGGTCTCGATCCGCGCCGCCGCTTTTTCTTTGCCCAGGAAGTCGAGCATCATCGATACCGCGGAAACCATGCCCAGAGGGCAGGCGACGTTCTTGCCGGCGTGCTTCGGCGCCGAGCCGTGGATCGGCTCGAACATGGAGGTCTTGCCCGGGTGGATGTTTCCGGACGCGGCGATTCCCATGCCGCCCTGGATCATCGCGCCCAGGTCGGTGATGATGTCGCCGAAAAGATTCGTCGTCACGATGACGTCGAACCATTCCGGGTTCTTCACCATCCACATGCAACAAGCATCGACGTAGGCATGGTCGGTACCGATGTCGGGGAAATCCTGAGCGACGTGCTCGAAGGCCCGGTCCCAGAGGTCGTGGGGCCGGATAGCGTTGTCTTTGTCTACCAGGGTGACCACCGTATCGCGGTCGCCGGGACCGCGAGCCGCGGCTCGCTTGACTGCCAGCTCGAACGCATAGCGGCAAGCTCGCTCGCAGCCTTTCCAGGTGTAGATCCCGTTTACGATGGCGACTTCGTCGGTCGTGTGTTTCTTGAGATGCCCACCGATCTGTGAGTACATGCCCTCGGTGTTCTCGCGAACGACGACGAAATCGATGTCCGCGGGTGTCTTGTCCTTCAACGGACACATCTGCTCCGAGTAGAGCTTGATGGGCCGCAAGTTGATGTACATATCCAGGCCGAAGCGGAGGCCAAGGATGACCGATCGTTCCACGAGACCCGGTTCGGTATCGGGATGCCCTATGGCGCCTAGCAGAACGGCGTCGAGAGTCCGCCACTCGTCGATGACGCTCTCGGGGACCAACTCCTTGGTCTTGAGGTAGTATTCGCCACTGTACGGGTAGTCGATGAGCTCGTACTGGAAGTCCTCGAACTCAGCGACCGCCTCCAAAATCTTAAGGCCTTCTTGGGCGACTTCGGGTCCGATACCGTCACCGGGAATGTTCCCGATCTTATATGTCGTCATCCGTCCTCCAGGATAGACTGCGTCAACAGCGAAAGGGCTGTGGGAAGGGCTAACCTAGCGGACGTCGGGGATCGGTATCAAGGCGTGCCGCGAGGCTGGATAGCCGGCTCCCCAGCTCAGCGCTAGATTGCCGTCCATCGCCGGTCATCTCGCAGTCAGGGTCACCATGCCGCACGGAGGGTATCATGGATCGCCGTCGCGCTGTATTGCTGGTTGTGGGTCTCATCATGAGCGCGGTCGTCGGATCGTCCGCCTTTGCGCAAGACGATGCCGAGTACGCCGATCGCATCAAGCGCTACACTACAGATCCTCGCTTCCTGAGCGATCTCGTTGACCACCTGCCGACCTCGGCAACCGTCCCGTCGCCGTTGGATCATTTCGGTGAGATCATCGGCGCGCCCAACATCCTACACGACACCGACGAGATCTACGGGTACGTGCGCGCCCTGGCGGCCGCGTCCCCGCGGGTCGAGCTGCGTGTCGTCGGCACGACCGAGGAAGGTCGTGAGATGATCGAAGTGATCGTCGCCGACGAATCGACCCTTGCCGACCTCGAGCGCTACAGAGGCTACCTGAATCAGCTGGCCGATCCTCGGGCACTCAGCGAGGACGAGGCGGCTGCGATCATCGCCGAGGCCAAGCCCATCTATTACCTGACGGGCGGACTCCACTCGCCGGAGACGGGCCCGCCGGAGATGCTGATGGAGCTGGCTTATCGGCTCGCGGTGGAAGAGTCGCCGATGATCGAATCGATCCGCGAGAACGTAATAACCATCATCATGCCCGTGGTCGAAGTGGACGGTCGCGATCGCATGGTCGACGTCTATCGGTATTACAAAGCGAACAACGAGGTGAGCCCGGGGCTGCCCTACTGGGGTAAGTACGTTGCCCACGACAACAACCGCGATGGTTTCGGGCTCGCGCTCGACCTGACGCGCAACGTGCTGGGCCAGTACGAGCATTGGAAACCGACGATCATGCACGACCTCCACGAGTCGGGCTACTACCTGTACACGTCGACGGGTACCGGGCCCTACAACCAGGAGCTCGATGCTCTGACGATCGACGAGTGGCACAACCTGGCTCACGAAGAGGTCACGCAGCTGACCAAGCGCGGGATGCCCGGCGTTTGGACCCACGCCTTCTATACCGGTTGGGCTGCGAACTACTTGATGTGGATCGCCAACACGCGGAACAGCATCGGGCGCTTCTACGAGACCCTGGGCAACCGCGGTGCCGACACGAAAGAGCGCGAGCTTCGGGAATCGGTGACGACACGGGAGTGGTACCGACCGAACCCGCCGTTGAAGAAGGCGATGTGGTCGCTACGAAACAACACCAACTACATGCAGAGCGGTGTGCTGGTAGCGCTTAACTACACGGCGGAGAACGGCGGCGATTTCGTCGAGCACTTCTACCTGCGGGGCGTAAGAGCGGTGGAGCGGGGGAAGAGCGAGGCGCCGTACGCCTGGGTGATTCCTCGGGATCAGCGGCGGCCCCAGGCGACGGAAGACCTGGTGGCGCTTCTGCTCGAACAGGGTGTCGAAGTCCACGTGGCGGAGGACGATCTGGAATGGGAGTCCGAGTCGGGTGATCGAAACGGAAACGGCCGGAACGAAGCGCCGGCCGGCTCCTATGTTGTCAGGCTGGACCAGCCCTACCGAGTATTGGTGCGCGTCTTGTTGGATGTGCAGGAGTTTCCGAGAAACGCGACGCCGCCGTACGACGACACCGGTTGGACGCTACCGTTCCTCCATCATGTCGAGGCCATCAAGATCGCCGATTCGAGCATCCTGGCGGCCGATATGCGCCAGGTGTCGGAGCCGGTGGGCTTCGCCGGCGGCTTGGAACGAAAGGGGCGCGACTACTACCTGATCAACAACACCACCGATGACAACTTCACGCTGTTTCGCTTCAAGCTGAGCGATGTGACCATGCTCGCGGCCGAGGCCGGGTTCGAGGCCGACAAGAATTCCTATAACGCAGGCAGCTTCATCATCTCAACCGAGGGCAACCCCGAGGACCTTGCCGATCGGATCGAGGCCGTGGCAAACGAATTGAACCTCTCGGTGCGCGGCGTTGGCAGCAGGCCCGATGTGGCCGTTCACGAGGTGGAAGTCCCGCGCGTGGCACTGGTTCACACGTGGGTATCGACACCTCAAGACGCCGGTTGGTGGCGCTTCGCCTTCGATCATATCGGGATACCCTACACCTACCTTTCGGAACAGGACCTGGCGACGTACGACCTGTCTCAGCTGGACGTCATCATCATGCCGAGCAGTCGGGCAAACCCGCAGACGTTGGTCGCCGGTACGACCGACGCTGGCCCGCCCGTCCCCTGGGAGAATACCGATGAGTACAGTGCTATCGGAATCATCGACCAGACCGACGACGTCCGTCGTGGGATGGGTTACGATGGGCTGAGGAACCTGAATGATTTCGTCGAGCAGGGGGGCGTGTTCATCACGGAAGGGCGCACCGCCGCGTTCCCGATCGATATGGCGATAACGCGGAGAGTCAGCATCAGACGTACGAATCAACTGCAGGCCCGGGGCACGATTCTGAAGGCCGCCGTCGATGACGAAGCCAGCCCCATCGTCTACGGCTACCCCGAGACCCTGGCCCTCTACTTCAACCAGGCTCCGGTATTCCAGGTCAGCAGCGACGTCAGCAGCCCGTTCATCCCCGATTGGATGAAAGATGAGTATTGGGAAAAGGAGCTACCGCGCGTGGTAATGAGCTTCGCGAAGGAAGACATCCTGATGAGCGGCATGCTGCGCGGCGAGAGCGAAATCGCCGGCGCGCCCGCAGTTATCGATGTACCGGTGGGGGATGGACACGTGGTGCTGTTTGCCAATCGGCCTTTTTGGCGTTGGCAGACTCGCGGTAGCCACGCCCTGGTATTCAACACGATGTTGCACTGGAACGATCTGCGAGCGGGTTGGCCAGAACGGCCGGGCGTGGAAGACACCGCCACTGTGGCCGAGAGTCAGTGACCGCAACGCCGTCCACTTGTGCATGTAACCGGGAGAACACCGATGCTGACCGATTCTGACGCAGGTCTAAATCGTGCGGCTGCTTTGAAACTCGCCGGATGCGCGATAGCGCTCCTCATGCTGCTGGGCAGTGCCGGCTGTAGTACCGATACCGGAAAAGGACCTGCCGATCTGATGCTGGTCAACGGCCGCGTCTATACGTTCGCTTGGGACGAGCCGGGGGTAGATGGAACGCCGGCAGCGGACGCTCCCTTCGATGCGGATGGTTGGCGTCCCGATGCGGAGGCGTTGGCGATCCGAGATGGCTTGATCGTTTTTGTCGGCAGCGACGAAGAGGCTGAGGCGTATCGCGGGGGCCAAACGGAAGTAATCGACGCGGCCGGCGCGACGGTCCTGCCGGGGATCGTCGACTCGCATACGCACGTTGCGGGCCTGGGCGCCAACCTCGAGCGAGTCAACCTGGTGGATGTCACCACCGAAGAAGAGATGGTGGATCGCGTGGTTGCGCGGGCGACTGCGGTGGAGCCCGGCGAGTGGATCATCGGTTGGGGTTGGGACGAAGGGGCATGGGCGAATCGCTATCCGGACAACCGACTGCTCAGTCGGCGCGTCCCCGACCACCCGGTTGTCCTCAGGGGCCTCCACGGGTTTGCCGCCTTGTTGAACCAGAGGGCGCTCGAGTCAGCCAGCATCACAGGCACGACGGAATCTCCTGTCGGTGGGGAAATTCGCCTGAACTCGCGTGGCCAACCCACGGGCATACTCGTCAACAATGCCACGGAACTACTCGACGAAGCGATACCGGCGATCAGTCAGAAGCAGCTGGAAGCGAGAGTTTTGGCCGGACTCGAAGCGATGGCGGCGTCGGGCTATGTGGCCATCCACGAGGCCGGCACCGGCGCCGAGCTTTTGGAAGCGTTCGAGAGCTTGGACCAGGCGGGCCGTTTGCCGATCAGGGTCTACGCGATGCTGCGCGGCAGCGACGAGCCGCTTTTGCGCGAATGGCTCGAGCGCGGCCACGATACCGAGCCGAGTGGTATGCTATACACTCGGTCTGTGAAGGCCTTCTACGATGGGGCCCTGGGTTCCCGCGGCGCCAAGCTGCTGGAAGACTATTCCGACATGCCGGGCCACACCGGCCTGAGCGGCGAAGATTACGGCTTCGACGAGGGTATCATCACGGAAATGATGGCCGCTGGTTTCCAGGTCGGGACGCATGCCATAGGAGATGCGGGGAACCGTGAAACGCTGGACTTCATCGAAGCGGTGTTCGAGAAGCACCCCGATGCTCGGAACAGCCGGCATCGTATCGAACACGCGCAGGTCGTGCACCCGGACGATTTCGAGCGATTCGCAGAGCTCGACCTCATCGCGTCCATGGAACCGCCGCACGCGGTGGAGGATAAGACCTGGGCGGAGGATCGACTCGGCCCCGAACGCGTTCGGGGTGCCTACGCCTGGCGGACGTTGCGAAGGCAGGGAGTTCCGCTGACATTCAATTCCGACTTGCCCGGTTCGGATCACGACATCTTTTACGGACTGCACGCGGCTATCACGCGCAGAGACAAGGAAATCGAACCTCCGGGTGGTTGGTACCCGGAGCAGAACATGACGGCGGAGGAAGTGGTGCGCGGATACAGCGTTTGGGCCGCGTACTCCGCCTTCCTGGAAGACCAAACGGGAGT
>JBDHGH010000209.1:0-5769 GCA_039589995.1 Gemmatimonadota bacterium
GTATTTTCTACACAGTCCCCCATAGTCGGGGGTCTGGCTGCGCGCTCAAAATCCGATGGGCTTCGGCTCTTGAGGGTTCGAGTCCCTCCCCGGGCACTTCCTGCTGTAAGGCCATTACGAGTCTCTGCTAGTCGTAGTACAACGGCGCCTTCTTCAACTGCTCGAACCAAGCCAGCTCGTGCTCGATCCAGAGGGTCGCGCCGGTCTCTTCGACCAGGGCCTCGATGCGATCCATGGACTCGAGCGTCGCTTCAGCGTCGACGTTGAACGTCGGCACGCGCCTGTTCTCGCGGCTGAAGCGGAAGTGATACAGATCTCCGGCGAGTAATACCGGCCCCGTCTCCGGGATATCGACCAAAAGCACCTGGTGGCCAGGCGTGTGTCCGGGGGCCGGAATGATACGCACTCGGCCGTCCCCGAATACATCGTGTTCGCCTTCGAGAATCACCCGGTTCGAATCCGGGATCTCGTCGTAGAGTGATGAATCGAAACCGAAATCGGATGCGGTGTCGGAAAAGGCTATGTCGTGCTCCGCCTTCTGGATGATCAGGGTGGCACCCTTCACTTCGTTCGCGACGCCCACGTGGTCGAAGTGCATGTGTGAAAAAGCCACGTAATCGAAGCTGTTCATGTCGAGTTCGAGGGCCGCCAGTTGTTCGGTTAGGGTTCGATCGAGCCGCGAACGCATTCCGTCCCCTTCCTGCCAGCCATCCACCTCGGCCAATGCTGATGGCATCCCGCCATCCCACAACAGACGCCCTTTGTCGTGCTCGATGACATAGCAGGGCACGATCAAGTCGCGGACGTCGGTTTCGTCATCGTTGATGCCGAACCACTCGACACTTTCGAAGCTCAGCATGCCGCAATCATAAACGTACAACTTCAACGATCCCTCGTTCTTCGCTCCGCCGGCGCAGCCGCTGAGTGCGAGCACGAAACACAGCAGCACACCGACGAATCGACTCATCGCTTCTCCCGTCGTTCGACTGACGCTAGCCACCTTCACTGACTTCGTCCTTCCAGTACATGTCTGACTTCTCGTACACTTCCATTTGATGCGTATGCGGACACACGAAGCTGTCCTGTTCGAGCACCCCGGTCTCGAACGCTTGCTGGTTGTCATATTCTACCGGCGACCGATGTTCCTCCGCGCATACCTTGCAACGGTAGTATACAGCCATCGTCTGACCCTCCCACGCTAAGGGCTCGCCGTTACGTGCCCGCCACGTGAATACGGCGTGAAATTACAGCACATTGATCCTGTGCCGCGGTCTTCGGGATGAGAATCTTGGTGGGAAACAACACCGCTCCGCTCCCACGAGGACTCGGATTGCACTTTGGGCTAATCGGCCAGCTTCAAGCCAATATGAATCCCGACTTCCGGGAGAGCAACGACCTGCCCGACTAGCATCAACCGAGATCGAGCTCTCGGCCGGCTTTCGTCGGCTTGATCCAACGCAGGTACGGGGCGTAGCCCTCCAGCGTGACCAGGCCGCGCGCCTGTAAACGTCGGCACGAGCGGCTGATCGTGGCCATCACTCGGTTGTACTCCTCGGCACCGACTTCCTGCGGCGAATAACGATCGCGAAGCTGCTTGTCCTTCCTCTCCGGTTTCCAGCCGAAATAATCTCGGCGGATTTCCGTGTACTCGAGCTGGCCGCGTTCGCGGGCTTCACGGAGAATCCAACGCTGCAAATCAGAGAGGCCACGACCCATATGATTCTATCGGTTAAGTTGTGTAGCCTAACATATTAACCAATAAAAATGTAACGGCCCCGGCCCGCGAGGGCAATGATTGGGTTCGGCTGAGGCATTGACGGGCCCGGGGGGGAGTGTCGTATCATTGTGGCAAACTAGTCCGGGAACGCCAATCTGTGACGGCAATAAAGTGAGCGAAGAAGAGGCAACGGGATTCAGGTGGCCGCACGCCGCGGCGATCGTGCTGGCGGCTGAAACGCCGGATCAGCGGCGCTGGGCCAAAGAAGAAGCGTTGAAGCTCGTGCGCGTGCTGGCGAGCAAGCACCCGAAGGTCGTCGTGGTGGATCTTGTCACGGGTGGCGACACCTTGGGTTCGATCCTCAAGGTCAGCGAAGGGCACGGGATAGTCGATGTCCTGTTCCGTGGGGCTTCGTTCTCCTCGACAGCGCGTCGCCCGGACAACGAGAACTTCTTCTTCCTTCCCACGGGAACCGCCGCTCCGCCTCGACCTGTCCTCTATCGGCATCCGGGTTGGGCGAAGGTGGCATCGCGATTGTCGGGTGCCAACGCCTTCCTCGTCCCCTGTGTCAACGCTGACAACTGGACCGAGTCGGGTCCGATCGCGGGTTTCGAATCGTGTCTGTTGGTCAACGCGCTTGGCGTCGAAGTGCCTTTGCCGGAGCAGGCCAAAGTGCTCGCCGAGTTCAAGCCGCCGGACGAGTCCGGCGTCGTAGGGGTGATGGAGGCCGCCGAACGAAACGAGGCGCCTGCCGAGCTGCCGGTGGATGAAAGCGTGGAGGATACCGCCCCGGTCGAGGCGAGCGCCGAGCCGGTAGACGAGCCCATGGCGGATGAGGTGACGCTGACCTCTGCAGAGCCCGCCCCTGAGCAGGAAGAGCCCGCTGACCCGTGGGCACGGCCCGAGTACGCAGCGTCGCCGGATCCCGATTCACTCTATGGAGGCCCATTCGAAGTCGGAAGCGCACCGTCTCTCGTTACCCCGGAGGTAGCGCAAGCGACGCGGTCATTGGGCCCGCGGCGACTCCTCGGTCCGGTCTTCGCTAGCATAGCGATCATCCTACTCGCCTTCACCCTTTGGAAAGCGTGGCAGGATGGTTTCTTCGTAAGAGAGGCTGCCCTGGTCGGTGATCTGGACGAGCAGGTCCAACCGGGGGACGAGCAACTTGAAGCTGCGAGCGAATCCGCCGGTTCCGATGCCGAGGAGCCAGGTCAGGCAGCACGTGAAGCGGGTGTTACAGAAGAGCCACCCGCGGCGGTAAGCCGTGAACCTGAGGAGACGTTGGGCTACTCGGTTGCGATCGCCTCCTTTCGCACGGTTGATGAGGCCGCGGCCCACATGCGAAGGAATGCCCGATCCGATGTGAGGTTCTACATCGTACCGACGATGGTCCGGGGCGTCGTCTGGAATCGCGTGCTCGCCGGCATGCTGGCCTCCCGGGATGAAGCGGAGGACCTGCTGGAGACGTTGGTACGTGACGGGGTCAAAGACGCGGCCAACGCTTGGGATATCAGGCCGACGTGGATGGCCTTCCGCTTCGGAACCTACCCGAATCTACAGGACGCACGTGCTACGGTTGACACATTGGAGGGCCTGGGCATCCCTGCTTATCTGATTCGGGCGTCGGGGCGCACATCGGGGCAGGGTCAGGCCTATCACGTCTATGCGGGTGGCTACGACAATCAGGCCACCGCCCAGCCCCTCGCGGATCAAATCGCCAGGGCCGGCCTCGAGGCTGAGCTTGTCGAGCGGACGGGGCTTCCCCCTCAGTGACGGTTCGGACCCTGCTCTCGGTTTGGCGTTGGCTCTAGCCGGCCATTCGCAAGAAAAACAGAGTTCCGAGCAGCAAGAACACCGTCAGCCCGAGCATCAGCGCTACAGTGAGTCGCATGCGTTGGCCTCTCGCACCCGTGCGTGTTTCCGCCAACTTGATCGCTTGAGAGACCTCCGAGTCGCTCAAACGCGGGTGAGTCTGCTGGTATTCCCGGATTACGCCCTCGATCTTGTGCGCCAACTCTTGGGCGTGGGGCGAGGGGGTCGCGACATGTACCGGAGTCGGGACGTACGTCATCTTGGGGTCACGTCCTTCGGCGTATTTGCGAGGGTGAGACTGGGGCTTTGCTCCCAATGATACTTACGAACGGCTGACTGGGCGAGTTTCGGGCCATTTTGCCTATATTAGCTTTTAAGCTATAGTCATTATCATTCGCCACCCTGCTGGTGAGGTTCGGGTGTCGTAGCGGCTTCCACCGAGAGTCACAGACGGAAAAGCGATGCGACTGCAGGACTACTTCGATCAATTTCGACGCAATATCGTCGGCGTGAACCAGACGTTCGAGACCGCCTATGGCGAGAAGCGAATCGTCTATGCCGATTGGACGGCGAGCGGCCGATTGTACGGGCCGATAGAGGACCGATTGTCGCGAGGCCTGGGACCGTTCGTCGGAAACACGCATACCGAAACGAGCGTCACCGGCACACGCATGACGTTCGCGTACAACCGGGCTCACGAACTCATCAAGAGGCACGTCAACGCATCGGCGAGCGACGTAATCCTGACGGTCGGGGCAGGGATGACGGCGGCGGTGAACAAGTTTCAACGAATCTTGGGGTTGAAGGTCCCGGAGCAGTTGGCGCGGTTCGTGAACCTGCCGGACGAGTATCGACCCGTCGTCTTCATCACCCACATGGAGCACCACTCGAACCACACGTCGTGGTTAGAGACCATCGCCGACGTGGTGTGTATAGATCCCAACGACCAGGGCACAGTCGACCTGGACAGCTTGCGCGCCCTACTGGACGAGCATCGCGACCGGAAGCTGAAGATCGGAGCCTTCACGGCATGCTCGAACGTCAGCGGCATCGAACCACCGATCCATGCTCTGGCCAAGGTCATGCACGAGCACGATGGGTTGTGTTTCGTGGACTACGCGGCGTCCGCGCCGTACGTGTCCATCGACATGCACCCGGAGGACCCGCTGGAGAAATTGGACGCGGTTCTGTTTTCTCCTCACAAATTCTTGGGTGGGCCGGGTGCCGCGGGCGTGCTGGTATTCGACTCGAATCTCTACCAGATCGAGGTGCCCGAGCAGCCGGGCGGCGGAACGGTCGACTGGACGAACCCGTGGGGTGGCCGCAAGTACATCTACAACATCGAGATGCGTGAGGATGGGGGAACGCCTGGCTTCCTTCAAACGATCAAGGCCGCTCTTGCCATCCGGCTGAAGGAAGAGATGGGGGTGGAGAAGATGCTTGCCCGAGAAGAAGAGCTGCGACCTCGGGTGTTTGAGGGGCTACGTCGAATTCCCGGTCTCCACGTACTGGCCGACCACATCGAGCAGCGGTTGTGTGTCTTCTCGTTCTACGTGGAGCACCTCCACTACAACCTGCTGGTGAAACTCCTCAACGATCGTTTCGGCATCCAGACTCGAGGTGGGTGTTCTTGCGCGGGAACCTACGGCCACTATCTACTGCACGTCGATCCCGTCCAATCTGCGCGGATCACGGCGAAGATCGATGATGGCGATTTGTCGGAGAAACCCGGCTGGGTGCGCGTGTCGATCCATCCCACGACGACAGACGAAGAGTTGGAGTACATTCTCGACTCGATCGAGAAGGTCGTGAAGCATCGCGGCGAATGGGCGAAGAACTACAGATACTCGACGATAAAGAACGAGTACGAACCCGATACCGGCGAGCCTTGGGGCGAGGATGACCTCGCGTCCTGGTTCGATCTGGGACTATGAGCAAAACCACGGTTCTGTATCTGTCGCGGGCTGACGTCGAGTCGGTCGGCTTGCCGATGGCCGAGATCATCGACGCGGTCGAAACGATGTTCGTCGAAAAAGGAAAAGGCGAGGTGGAGATGCCGCCCAAGCCGGGCATCCACCCGCGGGTCGATGCCTTCATTCACGCTATGCCGGCGCACATTCCGCGCTTGGGTGCGGCGGGGATCAAGTGGGTGTCAGGTTACTGGTCTAATCGGGATATTGGACTGCCCTATATCTCGGGTTTGCTGATACTCAACGATCCCGATACCGGAATCCCGATTT
>JBDHGH010000210.1:0-5717 GCA_039589995.1 Gemmatimonadota bacterium
TCACCACTGCAGCCGTCACCACAACGCCCCATAACGCTCGCATAATCGCCCCTCCGGGCTGTTATCGATCGGTTGGGGCCGTCAGGTAAAACAGCCTGGAACCGCAAAGTGAGGGCCTCCCCGGCGAAAGAACGGATCGGACCCGTCCGGCTCCATAGAAAAGAAAAGGCAAGGTCTGTGCCGAGATGACCCCCTGAGGGGGTGGTAGCACACAACGCAAATTCCCTTGAGTATCAAGCAACTACCCCTGGGGGGAGGGCTCGTCGACCTCGCCTCGCTGCCGTCGGGTCAAGGGGGGTCGGGCCAGCCGGGACACCCTGCCCCATTTACCCGACACGTCGTACTGGCCGGCGACAAAAAAAACACCCTGGAGCCCGATCGGGCCCCAGGGTGAATTCTGTGATTTCGAGAGAACCTAGTTAACAGCCCAGATGAAACCGGCTGTGATCGGGAAGTAAAACGTGCCCTTCACCAGCTCGGTACCGTCGGACGTTGTGAAATCGGTGAAAGCGTAGGCGGCCGTGCCATTCAGCAAAATGGCGAACTTCTCACTCGCCCAGTACAAAAACTTGATCTGCCCGGCAACCGTCGCGACGGTCTTGTCCTCGAACCCCGGGTTGTTGGGGTTAGCCTCCTCGACGTTCCAGTTCGAGCCACCAACGCCGATCAAGCCGATGAGGTCCGGCTTCTCGTCCATACCGGAGATCAGGTTGAGACCGGCCCACGCCATGAACGACGATACCTTCCAATTCGGGAATGACTGGGATCCCTGTGTGCCCGCTGAGCCGTCGAGGATGGCGTAGTCGCCACTCAGCCAAATGGTGAACTTGTCCCCAAGCCCAAAGCCAGCGGATAGGCCGAAGGTGGGGCCGGGATCGACGAATTCGGTGATATCACCGGAGTTTACCTGGTAGCCGCCACGCCCCTCGATCATGAACTTCCCCCCCGTCTGGGACGCAGCATCGGTTGCAAACAGCGCCACCGCGGCGAGGGCCAACAAGCTGATCTGTAGCCTTTTCATCCCCTTTGTTCTCCCTTTCAAATAGTGGCTATTTGAGCTTCAAAAATGGCTGGCTCGGCAAGGTATTATTCGACATTTAGATACGTCCGGTGGCGGCTCCTGTCAAGGAGGTGTTTGAACCACGATTCTGGGCCCCGGCTGGCCGAAAACCACCGCCCCCGGGTATCTTTTTTGGCAGTCACGACTGACTCTACGACTGGACGATGAATCACTTCCGAATCGCCTACCTGAACCTGGGGACGGCTGAACTTCGTAGCCGGGCCGCCCGGGCCGTCGCTGGGCTGGCCGACTGCACGGCCTGCCCCAGGGACTGCCATGTGAACCGTCTGGAAGACAAGTGGGCGGCCTGCAAAACGGGTCGGTACGCGGTGGTCAGCAGCTGCTTCCCCCACATGGGCGAGGAAGACTGCCTTCGTGGCTGGAACGGCTCGGGCACGATCTTCTTCTCACACTGTAACCTGCGTTGCGTCTTCTGTCAGAATTACGACATAAGTCAGACCGTAAAGCCGGGACCGGCTCAGCCAGGGTCGACGCCGGAAGAGATCGCCGGGATGATGCTGGAACTACAACGGCTAGGTTGCCACAACATCAACTTCGTCACGCCGGAACACGTCGTGCCCCAGGTTCTGGAAGCGCTCGTTCTGGCAGTGGACGGCGGCTTGACGCTTCCCATCGTCTATAACACCAGCGCCTACGACTGTATGGAGAGCCTGGAGCTGCTCGATGGGATCGTCGACATCTACATGCCCGACTTCAAGTACTGGTCGGAGGAAAGCAGCGCGAACTACCTGAAGGCCGAGGACTATCCCGCCGCGGCTCGGGCCGCCATCGCGGAAATGCACCGACAGGTCGGGCCACTGACGGTCAGCGCCGAGGGCCTGGCCACCCGGGGCGTGCTGATCCGGCACCTGGTGATGCCCGGTGGACTCGAGGAAACGCGTGCAATTCTCGGGTGGATCGCCAGCGAACTGGGCACCGACACCTACATCAACATCATGCCCCAATATCGGCCGGCCGGCAGGGTCTGCGGCGAGCACTATCCCGAGATCAACCGGCGGCCCAGTTCGACCGAGCTTCGAGAAGCATTTGAGATCGCTGCCGACTTGGGGCTGACCCGACTGGACGAGCGGCGCGTCAGGGTACTATGATCGCCTTGGTCACCTTCAGCGCTGCCACGTCCGCAAGCGCTCGACCCGCATCTTCGAGAGCGTAGCGACCGCCGATCACCTTCGCGAAGGGCAACTTCTCGTGATTGCGAGCCAGCATGCGCAGCGCTCGATACAAGTGTCCGTAGTCCAGGCCCCAGCGGCCACGCACGTCGGCGTGCTTGCGGTTGATGTCGATGTGCGGGTTGATCGATATCGAGCCTACATCCGTGTAGTGCCCCGCGATCACGTACGTACCGCCGTCCCGTAGCAGCTTGAAACCCTCGGGGACGGCGTCCGCGTGTCCGGCGCACTCGATGGCCACATCGACACCGCGGCCGCCCGTCAGATCGCGCACAACCGCCTCCCGGGCCGCCTGCGAATCGCTTCCCACCGACAGCGCGACATCCGCGCCCAATGCGTGGGCCAACTCGAGGCGCGCGGCGGGATCGCCAATGGCGACGATCGTACCGGCACCGCGAAGCATAGCGAAAGCGATGGCCGACAGGCCGACGGGCCCCGTCCCCTGCACCAGTACCGTATCACCCATCGCCAGATCGCTTCGTTCCACGGCGGCGAACCCGGTGAACAGGCCGCAGCCGCCGCCGATGACATCGTCCGCCCCCAGGGGTTCGGGCAGTTTCAGAATCTGTACGCCGGGCTTCAAGTAGATACGCTCGGCCCAGCCCCCCAAAGGGCCCTCGTTCGCCGAATAAGTGATGCCGTAGACGCGGCGGCTGGGGCAGCGGTTCGGCTGCTGCGCCACCAGGCAGTAGTAACAGGCGTGGCAAGTCTCGTGGACGTCGTAGAAGGTGACGACATCGCCGGGCGACAGCGGCGTCCCCTGGGTATCGGTCGTCACCCCGTTGGCCTCGAGAACTCGACCCACGCTGATGTGGCCTGGGATTATGGGATAGGGCACGCCGGCCAGTTGTCCGCGATGCAGGTGTACATCGGTACCGCATACCTCGCTCGCCACCGTCTCCAGCAGCACACCACCGGCTTCGATAAAGGGATCGTCGAGCTCCCATAGCTCGATCGCCGCGTTCGGGGCCGTCATAACCGCTGCCTTGATGGGCATAACTCGAAATCTCCGTTAGTAGCCGACGGCCACCCCGTCCTTGCGGGGGTCCGATCCAGCCGCCCAGCCGTGCTCCGTCCTCATCACCGCCTGGCTTCCTCCAAACTGTATCGACTCGTCCTCCATGATGACATGACCCATCGCCGCCAGTTGTGAGCGCACTTCGTTTCCCAGAGCGGATTCGAGAGCCACATCCCGCCCCGCGACGTGACTGAAGCGTGGCGCATCGATCGCCTCCTGCAGATCCATCCCGAAAACGAGGAGGTTGCAGAGGAGCTGAACGTGGCCCTGGGGCTGGAAGTACCGACCCATCACCCCGAAGCTCAGCCAGGGCTCTTCGCCGCCGTCCGCCGACGGAACTGTTACGATCGCCGGGATGATCGTGTGGAAGGGCCGTTTGCGCGGCGCCAGCGTGTTGGCACGGTCAGGTTCGAGCGTGAAGCCCGCTCCTCTGTTCTGAAGCGCAAACCCGGTTCCCGGGACCACGACGCCCGAGCCGAAATTCCAGAAGATGCTGTTGATGAACGAGATCATGTTGCCGTGCTCATCGGCGGCGCTCAGGCAGATCGTCTCGCTGGACGTGACCGCCGTCCCCGGCTCGACGCGCTCGGCGACCCTACCGGGATCGATCGACCGGCGACGCGAGCGAACGAAATCGTCCGAAAGAAGCGCGTCTACCGAGACGGCCATGTGTTCCGGATCCCCGACCCAGTGGGCCAGGTCCGCGAACGCAAGCTTCTTCGCTTCGATCAGGTGGTGAATGTACGAGACCGTGTTGTGCCCCATAGCCGCGAGATCGTAGCCCTCGAGCATCCGCAACATTTCAAGGGCGGCGATCCCCTGCCCGTTTGGCGGCAGCTCCCACACCCGGTATCCCTTGAAGTCGACACACACCGGCTCCACTGTAACCGGCTTGTGGCGCTTAAAATCATCAAGCGTCAGGAAACCACCCAACTCGCGAACTCTATCGACGATACGCCGGCCGAGGTCGCCGTCGTACAAGGCGGAGGGCCCGTTCTTCGCGATCATACAGAAGGACGCCGCGAGGTCGGGGTTCCGGAGCGTCTCTCCGGCGTTTGGCGCTCGCTCGTCATCGATCAGAAAGGTTGACCGCGCACCGTCGTCACGCCCGAGCCTCTCCACCTGATCGGCCCACTGGCGTGCGATGATCGGGGTGACAGAGAAGCCCTCGTCGGCGAGTCGGATGGCGGGTTGAAGCGCCTCGGCCAGGCTAAGGGTCCCGTAGCGCTGGAGAAGTAGAGCCCAGCCGGACAAAGCGCCGGGCACCGTGATCGGTTCGGCGCCTTCGGTCGGGATCTGCGTGTGGCCACTTGAATGTAGCGCCTCAGGCGTCATCAGAGATCCCGACCGGCCGCTCGCGTTCAGTCCGACCAGCCTGCCCTCTTCTGCCAACCACAGCATCGCGAACACGTCGCCGCCGATCCCCGTCATGTGTGGCTCCACCACCGCCAGGACGGCGGCGGCGGTCACCGCCGCATCAAAGGCATTCCCACCACGCTTTAGCACGGCCAGGCCGGCTTCGCTGGCGAGGGGTTGGCTGGTGGCGATGACACCGTGCCGGACGTGTAGAGTAGAGCGTTGCGTGGGGTCCGGCTGTGTTTGGTCGCCCGGGTCGGGTTCGGAGTCCATGGTCAGAGCCGACGCTTGTTCTAGTTCGCGTCCATGATCGTCAACTCCACACGACCGGTCTTCGCGTTCATCCTCAGGTCGGCGCTGAGGCCGTAGGCGATGGCCGCCGCCTTGATCATGGTGATCTCGTTGTCGTGCAGATAGCCATCCGCGCCGGCGATGTCCACGAGGTCTCTGATGACGGCCCGCAGTTTCTCTTTGCTGTCTCCCATCATTCGGGCGACGTTCACCGCGGACTGTAGGTAGACCGCGTAGCGATTCTCGTGCGATCCCAATGATTCATAGAGCGAAATGACCTCGCCCCAGATCTTCTCGAAATGCTCGACGGACACGTTGGGCATCCACTGCCCGAATTTGCGCATGAACGTGCGCTGCTCTTCCGGGTCCAACTCGCTATCGGCGAGATGGGCGATCCCCAGGTACAGGTTGACCAGGTCATGCGCGGGACTCCATTCACCAGACATCATCGCTCCTTCACCCAGAAAGGCAGGCTGCCAGGGAGTCGCACGTTCACCCATCAGGTTTTCTCCTGTTTTCGCCCGACTCGGTCGCTTTACCGTCGGTAGACGACTGCACCGCCGACCACGGTGTACAGAATCGAACCATCGAAAAGTCGTTCGGGGTTCGTACTCCCAACAACCAGTGGATCGATGTCCATCACGGTCATATCGGCCCACCGTCCCGGTTCCAGCACCCCCGTTCGGTCTTCCAGGAAGGCGGAGTACGCGGCCCAAACGCTGTATCCGCGCACCGCTTCCTCCGCCGTCATGTTCTGCTCCGGGTACCAACCACCCGGAGGTTCGATTTCCTTGTCTCTGCG
>JBDHGH010000211.1:0-5669 GCA_039589995.1 Gemmatimonadota bacterium
TGATTTCGGGCGAACCCGATCAGCTCGTCGAGCTCGTCGTCGCTGCAGTCGGCGTCGATGTGCATACGGATGCGGATCTGCTCGTAGCCTATGGGGACCGACGGGTCGAGATCGAGCAGGCCCTGGAGATCGATGTTTCCGCTCAGCTCGGTGGAGAGAGAGCGGATCTCGATGCCCCGGGCCGCGGCGTGGAGGACCGTCGTGGTCGTCACGCAGCCAGCCAACGCGTGGAGCAGGAATTCCACGGGATTTGCGCCCTCGTTGTTACCGAGGAGCACCGGGGGCTCTCCGTTGGTGAACTCGAACGGCTGCGCGCGCGAATCGTCTTCCCGGCCGGCGCCGTAGAAGTCCTGGATCACCGAGCGGTTCTCGCCACCCTGGATCCAGCGGTTGCGCGCCCGGAACTCGAAGCGGGCGAGGCTCGGGTCGTCCTTCAGGTTGGCCAAGGTCTGGTGCAGTGCATCGAGGTCGAGACTGTTTACGTTCTTGACGGACATCGTGGGACTCCTTCTGATTTCCGGGTGCGATTCGTCGACACCCTGTGTTCGCGATGCCGGCAGTATCGGATGACGCGATTCCCCGAGACAGTTCACTCGAGGTCAACCCTGTGAGAAAAAGGGTGTACTTGCAGTACACCCCGGCCGTCGCGACAATCGATTCATGGGTGCAACGAGCACCGGCAAATCAGCCGCCGAGCTCCTAGGCGTTTTCGAGATTCCCGCCCGGGGCCGGGGCCGGCTCGTCGCCACTGCGGTCGAGCTCTTCTATCGCCACGGCTTCAACGCTGTCGGCCTGGATTGGGTGATCGAAGAGGCGGGCGTCACCAAGACGACCTTCTACAAGCACTTCGAGAGCAAGAGCGACCTGATGGTCGCGGCCGTCGAGATGCGGGACGCGTGGGAGCAGGAGGCCTGGCGCAGGGCCGCGCACACTCTGGGCGGGGACAATGCGCGCGCGCAGCTCCTGGCGCTTTTCGACGTGCTGGACGCCTGGTTCAACGACGAGGATTTCGGTGGCTGCATGTTCCTCAACGTGGCGTCGGAGTTTCCGAATCCCCACGATCCCGTGCACCGGGCCGCTGCGAAACACAAGCGCGCGAACTGGGAGATGGTCCGGGATCTCGCTACCCGGGCCGGCTGCGTCGACCCTGAATCGTTCGCCGACCTCTACATGATCGCCTTCGAGGGCGCGCTCGTCCTGCGCCAGGTGTACGGGCGCGACGACGCGGCGAGAAGCGCGCGACCCATCATCGAGAAGCTCGTCGAGGAACGCCTCTGACAGCGAACGGCGCGCCGATCGAGACCTTCCTGGTGAAGGTGGCGGCGATCGTGGCGTTTCTCGCGGCGGCGCTGCTGCTCGCGATCGAGCGCTTCACGAAACGGCTGGGCTGACCTGTGTGTTATCAGTATCCTTTCTAGCTGAAATCGTTCAGGTTTTCGTCACGACGACGGTGTGGTTTCCGCATGGCTTGAGGAATCGGCTCGGAGTCCCCGGGGCGAATTTCTGCCGGGCGAGGAGATCCCAGCTCGTGGCGCGACGATTCCCTGTTATCAGCCTCAGGGAAATCCCCGCCGAGGGCCCGGGATGGAGCCGGGAATCGACGATCTGGCTACCTCTGGATCCCGTATTCGGGCGATTTCCCTGTATTTTCCCTGGAGATCTGGGATTGGCCCAGAGACGGGTTCGCACGAGACTGCCCGCTCCGCCATCTAGTCCGCGTCTTCGGGGTTCGTTGACCCAGGGCGCCAGTCCGCAGGGAAATTCCCGCCGCTTCGCGGGGTTTTGGCGGGGACCCCCTTCCCCTTCCGGACCAGAGACCGCGGGTTCCGGGCATAGAAGCTGCTGTGGCCCGCGTTGTTCTCTGTTGCGGAGTTCGGCGGTTCGGCTTCGCCCCAGATGCGCCTCCGCGAAGGCCGAGAAGCAGTAGGTTGGCGGAGCGAATGGAATGCGAACTTTCGCCGGGGTTCGTTCAACCGAGGCGCGATTCGGCCCCGACGATTCCCGCCTGAGCGGGTTGCTCCAGTCCATTCCACGATCTCGGCCGAGCCGGCTGGCTCGGTCCCGGAGCCCTCTCTTAATTTGCCCGCCCGTTCTGTCCAAACTCGGCTGACGAGTCACACCACTGATAGCCCAAGATTCTCACCCTCATTCAATACGAATGTGAGTATGCGCCGCGGTTCCGCGTCTCGAGGTAGAGAGGTCTATCCGCTTCTCAAGTCGAAAAAGGGGTGTACCGCTAACTGAGGCGTGGAACCGAGACCAGAGCGTGATAGGGCTCCGTTTCCGGCGACTTGTGGCTGTTCATACATACTGGAGGGAGTCAGGTGAGCCGAACTTCTTCGGTGGGGCCCGTTCACCGCGCTTGCCACCCGGGCCTTCATGGATAGATACGAGCGTGGGCGGTTTCAGAACATGTCTTCTGGGCGTGGCTTTCAGCATCGGCGTCGCTTCGGTGGGCTATTGCGAGAGCGATTCCTACGCGGAGCAGTTCGAGAGCTTCTCCGAACTGCTGACAGAGTTTGCAGTCAGTGCCTCCGCAAAACCCGCCAGGCAGCAATGCGCTGAAGAATACGCCGCGCTCTTTGGCCACGAGACGCTCGACATCAGCATCTTCTTTGGTGCCATGGACGCGGCGGACGGCCACCTGCTGGACCGGGCGGCCAAGGACGCTCTGGTGGCGCACCTCACTAGCGAATGCCCCGCCAACTATCATGCCTGCGGATTCGTGTCCGCCGGCCCTGCGGTCGACCCCGAGACAACCAGACTCGAGAGAGACGCCGGCGGCCAGAAGATTGCGCTCGACCTGTATGGCAGCTCTTTGAGTGAGCATGTTGAGCAGCTAGCCAGCGTGCAACCACAGCAAGAACAGCGTTCGAAACGTATCCGCGAGCGCTTCTTGGATGCCATGCAGCAAGATGACGTCATCTTCTATGTTGGCCATTCGCGCTTTGGCACCGGCCCCAGTTTCCACTACATCCCTCCCCTGTCCCGGCGTTGGTTCGCCACCTACTCCACAGCGCCAACCCTGACCGCGATGCTCGAGAGGCTCGAGCAAGCCACCCCACCCCCAAAATTGCTGGGGCTCTTTAGCTGCAGCTCCAAGCGCTACTACGCCAAGAAAGTCCACTCAGCGGCTCCGAAAACGGCCCTGCTGGTGACCAATGGTCTGGCCTTCTTCGACTCGTTGGTGCTGCAGGCCACCAACATGTTGAATGCGATCATCGGGAGGGAGGGTTATGCCGCTGAAAGAGATGAGCGGCGCGTTACCGGAACCGCAGCTCACTACTTGTTGTATGGGCTGCCAGCCGCCACCGGTCTTCCCTATTTCGATAGCAGGCACAGTCTCCGGGGCGTGGCGTTCTACCTCTTGTGCCTGCCCTTGATTGTTCTGGGCGCGAGTCGGTTCTCAGCGCTGCAGTTCCCGGAACCCATCGTCACCCGAACGTACGTCCGAGATCTCCTTCTGGTTATCCTGTTGCCCATCGTCGGTATCATCGTCGCGCAAATGGGCCATCACTTCGATACGCCCCTGGGGCCGCATGCGATCCCATTGCTCATCATAGTGTCCGGTCTCTTTCTGCTGGCGCGTTTCGCCCGTCACCGGGAAACGCTCTGGCTCGCAACAGAGAAGACACTGCGCGTGTGTGTCGTACCCCTGGGAGTCTCGGTTGCCATCCTGTTCTTGCCAGAGTTCATCAGCGATCCGGGACTGGAGCCGTTGTTGTCGTTGGCAACGAAAGTTGTCAAATTCGTCGGTTTCTTCGTCGCTCTGTTACCGTTCACCCTGCTTTCTGGCGAGATCTTGATGTATCCGCTGCGGCATGACGCGCACGTGCACTTCGCTGTGCGGGCCGGTGTGTTTCTTCTCACGTCGACCTGTCTCTATCTTGTGCTGGCGTTTGCTCTCGTGAACTTGAACATTCAAATTTGGCCATACAAAGAAGCCCTATTTGGCTTCTTTTTGTTCATGCAGTTGACGTCGTTGCTGGTCTACCGTCTCAAACAGTCGATCCCGCTGTGCACAGCAGTTCAGACTCTTTCTTTGAGTTTCGTTCTTTCAGAAGGACTTCACAGTATCTTCTACTAGGAACTCTGCATGGCGTCGGTAATAGGACACAGCTTCGGTGGCGTGATCAGCAAGCAGCTGTTCAAGAGTGAGCTGGAGGCGAAGAAAGAGAGGCTGTTGCTGGGGTTGCTGATCTTCCTGGCTCTGATGCCTGATCTGGACGTGCTGGTGTACATCATGGTGCAGCCGTCAGGCATGACGCCGCACAGGGGCGTCAGCCACGGTCTGCCGTTCATTTCCGTGGCGGCGCTTTTGGCCACCGGGTTGACAGCTCGCTATTTTGGGCTCGGGAAGAAGGCTCTCTTTGTCGTGTGTTTTGGCGCGTTGCTTTCCCATCTCATGCTCGACTTCTTGATGGGCGCCGGTCCACCCTTGCCGCTGCTGGCGCCATTTTCGGATGTTGCCTTTCTCTCGCCCGTTTCCCTCATCCCGTGGGCCTTCTATTCAACCTCCGCAACGGGGCTGCTGGATATCATTCTGTGGCGGCCGGCGATCCTCGGCTATGGCCTGGAGCTTCTGATCTTTGTGCCGATCACGTTGCTTCTGAAGAAGCCCCGGTCCCTGGTGTATCAGTTTGTCATGCTGCTGATCTCATCGGTGGCGGTCACTTTTACGGTCCTAATGTACAACAACTAGCTCCGTAGCAGACAGATCGAGCTCGGCAGGATGGCACCGGTCAGAAATACACCCGTCAACGACAACTCACAGGGGCGACAGGGGCCTCTGCTCGTGGCTTCGGCGACCGCGATGACAGTGGGCCTGTCGGATCTTCTGCTGGGGATCCAGTTAGACCGCTATCCCTTTGCCGGTTTCTCCCCCGAGAAATACAGCGCGCCAGCTGTGGTCAACGCGCTGTTGGGGGTTGTCAGCACGGCGTTGGTCTGTCTCGTCGGCTTTCTTGCCGTCTGGTACGGCCAGGTGGCCAAGGCTCGGCGGGACACTCATTCGGCAATTGCCGTGGCGACATTTGCGGGTGCTTTTCTGTTTCTGAGCATCGCCAGTGATCTCATAGCTCCGGGGCTGTTGTTTCTCGCAGGAGCGCTGCTGCTTTCGGTCTTGTTGCTGCCCCTGCGCGATCACCTGCCTCACCCCAGCTGGCCGGTTATCGCGTGCGTTGCTCCCTGCGCTGGCTTGTTGTGGCTGCTGGCGCTGCGCCCCTCGACGCCGATGACCGGGTTACTCCTGTACGGCTTCTATCTGCTGTCGGTGCTGTCGGCGTTGGGCGTGCACCTGCTGACCAAGCCAGTCGCGGTGGTGGATCTCACCTCGTAGTGTGCGGAAACTCGGTCGGCCATAATCGCTCTCAACTTCAGGGAGTTAGCGGCGCGTGTGGGGGCGAGTCGCGAATCGATATTCGCCCTTCCCCGCGAGCTAGCGTCTCCCCTCATGACACCTCTTCCGCTGCAGTTCTTGGTCCTGATGCTGGCCGCCTGGGTGAGCAAACACCAGCAGGAGATGATCGAGTACCTGCAAGCGGAGAACCGAGCCCTGCGAGAGCAGCTGGGTGGAAGACGACTCCGCTTCACGGACTCCCAGCGCCGACGCCTGGCTCGCCACGCGCGCGCGGTCGGACGCAGCAGGCTGCGTGAGATCACCACGATCG
>JBDHGH010000212.1:0-5652 GCA_039589995.1 Gemmatimonadota bacterium
GGACCGGCGAGAACAACAGCCAGCGCAGCGTCGGCTACGGAGACGGCATCTACAAGCCTGGACGGCGGCAAGAGCTTCAAGCACATGGGGCTCAAGAACTCCGAGCACATCGGCAGGATCCTCATCGATCCCCGCGATTCCGACGTCGTGTATGTGGCGGCGCAGGGTCCGCTCTGGGCCTCCGGCGGCGACCGTGGACTGTACAAGTCCATGGACGGCGGTGAGACGTGGAGCCTGGTTCTGGAGATCAGCGAGAACACAGGCGTCACCGATGTCATGTTCGATCCTCGCGATCCCGACGTGTTGTACGCCGCATCCTATCAGCGTCGCCGACATGTATGGACGCTCATCAACGGCGGGCCCGAATCGGGCATGTACAAGTCCACCGACGCCGGGGCCAGCTGGCGGAAGATCAACAAAGGACTACCCAGCGGAGACAAGGGCCGCATCGGGATCACCGTCTCGCCGATCAACCCCGACGTGCTTTACGCCATCGTCGAGGCGACGGCTGACAAGGGCGGTTTCTTCCGCTCGGCGGACGGCGGCGAAACGTGGTCGAAACAGAGCAGCTACGTCAGCGGCAGCCCGCAGTACTACAACGAGATCTACGCCGACCCTCACAAGTTCGACCGCATCTACTCTCTCGATACATACATGATGGTGTCGGAGGACGGCGGGAAGAACTTCACGAGGTTAGGAGAGCGCGACAAGCATGTCGACAACCACGCCCTCGCCTTCGATCCCAACGATCCGAACCACCTGATCATCGGATCTGATGGCGGACTCTACGAGACTTGGGACAGGGGGCAGAATTACTATTTCTTCCCGAATCTGCCCCTCGCGCAGTTCTACAAGGTCGCCATCGACTACGACACGCCGTTCTACTACGTGTATGGCGGAACGCAAGACAACGCCACACAGGGTGGGCCGTCACGGACGAACAACGTGAACGGCATTCGCAACAGCGACTGGTTCGTCACCGTGTTCGGCGATGGCTTCGACCCGGCGGTGGATCCGGAAGACCCGAACACCGTCTACTCGCAGTGGCAATACGGTGGCTTGATCCGATACGATCGCAGAACGGGCAACACCCTGGACATCAAGCCGCAGCCGGAGGCGGACGGACCACCGCTTCGCTGGAACTGGGACTCGGCGCTGCTGATCAGCCCGCACTCGCACACGCGGCTCTATTACGGCTCGCAAATCCTCTTCCAGAGTGACGACCGCGGCGACACCTGGCGGGCCATCAGCCCCGATCTGACGCGAAACATGGACCGCAACACGCTGCCCGTGATGGGTCGGGTGTGGAGCGTCGACGCCGTCGCCAAGAACCGTTCTACCTCGTTCTACGGGACCATCGTGGCAGTCAGTGAGTCGCCATTGGTCGAAGGTCTGCTGTATGCGGGAACGGACGACGGGTTGATCCAGGTCAGCGAGGACGGCGGCGCCAACTGGCGAATGATCGATGGTCTGCCCGACGTGCCGGAGATGACTTACGTCAACGATCTGGAGGCCTCGCTCCACGACCCTAACACGGTTTATGCCGTGCTCAACAACCACAAGCGCGGCGACTTCAAGCCGTACGTATTGAAGAGCACGAATCGCGGAGGCTCGTGGACCTCGATCGCCGGAGATCTACCTGAGCGCGGTTCCACCTACACGATCGCCGAGGACCACGTCAACGCGAACCTGCTATTCGTCGGGACCGAGTTCGGCATCTTCACGACCCTGGACGGTGGAGGCAGTTGGATCCAACTGAAGAGCGGCATGCCCACCGTCGCCGTCCGCGACCTGGAGGTCCAGCGTCGCGAGAACGATCTGGTTGCGGCCAGTTTCGGAAGGGGATTCTACATCCTCGACGACTACACTCCGTTGCGCGAGTTGAGCGACGCGATGCTGCAGCAAGAGGCCAAGATCTTCCCCATCAAGACGGCGCTGTGGTACGTACCGGCTCGACCGCTGGCCGGTGACGGGAAGGCCTTCCAAGGCGCGAGCTTCTACGTGGCCGACAACCCGCCATTCGGCGCCACGTTCACGTATTACCTGAAAGAGTCGCTGAAGACTCGAGAGGCCGAGCGCCAATCCGCGGAGGGCAAGATCGCGAAGGAGGGCGGCGACGTCTTCTATCCCTCTTGGGAAGACCTGAAAGCGGAGGACCGCGAAGAGAAGCCCGCCGTTGTCCTGACCATTAGAGACGAGGACGGCAACGTCGTCCGCCGAATCAAGGGCTCCGCTTCGTCCGGCGTTCATCGCACCTCTTGGGACTTCCGTTACCCGGGTTTCACACCGATCAGCCTACAGGGCGAGGGTAACGGACCGTTGGCGGTCCCGGGCCAGTACACGGTCAGCATCGACAAACTCGTCGACGGTACGCTGACGCAGCTCGTAGCGCCGACGGCGTTCCAGGTCGAGCCGCTGCACGAGTTCCAGGGTTCGCCGGCCGAGCGTGACGCGCTGCTCGCCTTCCAAAAGCAGGCGGGCGAACTGCAACGTGCCGTCATGGGCGCTGCCCGGGCTGCACAGGACGCGGCCGAGGACATCGATTACATCAAGCGAGCCATCGAGGTATCTCCTCAACTGAACCTTGACCTCTACGCAGAGGCCCGCGCCCTCGAGCTGCGGATGGTGGATCTGCAGGAGCGCCTCAGCGGCGACCCGACAAAGCCGCGGCGCGCCGAGCCCGGTATGCCAGGTATCACTTCGCGCGTGCAGCAGGTCGTGCGTGGCAGCTTCTCGAGCACTTCAGGACCGACGGCAACGCACCAGCGGAACTATGAGATCGCGGCTGAGGAGTTCAGCGAAATCCTGGGTGACCTCCGCACGTTGATCGAGACCGATCTGCCGGCGTTCGAGGAGCGACTCGAGGCGGCGGGCGTTCCATGGACCCCGGGCCGTGGGGTACCACGCTGGCAAAGGCAGTAGGTCTTAGAAACATTCGACTTCGGCACACTCTCCTATTGGCGAGGCCGCGGTTCCACCCCGCGGCCTCGCGCTGTAACAGTGGTCTCACTCGGGCCGCCGCAACTACACTACTTGGTCCTTAAGGCCTCCGCGCCTCGCAGTCGCTTCTTCTTAGGGGGGCAGAGCATGAGAAGGACACGCCAGACCACTGCACTACAACCTCCAGGCCGCTGGCGAGTCTTAACGTGAAACGTATAGTGTGACAGTCTGGTAAGGCCCCAACCGAATAAGGAGTGGCAACGGGTCCAATCTGCTTCCTCTCGCATCGCTGCGGTGAACGACGTTCACGTCGGCGGTCGACCTCAGTATTTCAACGAGATCGTCTGCGCCACTTGAATTGTAAAGACGCACAATGTAGCCATCTCCGTCAGCTGCAGGCCTGAGGGAGGTGACGACTGTCTTGCTGGACTCGACTACAAAGGGCGAACGCAGGGGTTCGGTCAGGCCCCCCACGGGGAATACAACTAGAGGCGATGCGACAGACCTCGCGAAGCGCTCAACTTCGACCTCAATAGGACTACCGTGGGGGCGCAGCGAATAACGAAACTGGTGGGGGCCACTTTGGCCTGCCCGGTAGTTTGTCTCCCAGTAGTTGTTCATAGCGTATGAAAACGTCGTAGCGCTCGACGCAACTCGATCCTGCCAGCCTGCAACGATTGCATCCGTGGCAATTCCTCCAAACTGCACCATCGGCACGTCAACGCTGGCGATCGCAATGCCTTTTTCGAGGCCGCCGATATCGACCCAGCGTTGATGGCTCATGTAGTTGCGTGAGGCACCCGGCAGTTGATCTGAGTCGAGTTCGAATGAGCCCCAAGGCACGTCTACCCGCACTGTTGGATCCTCGATGTCAAACGGGAACCTGTAGAGGACCGCCTCCGGAGCATAGACCAGTGACTTGTTCAGCCTGTTGATGATATCGACCCGGTCGATCCCGGCGAAGAGGCGAATCTCACTGTGGATGCCCGACACGGTACCCGGTGCCGAGGCCCGGACTTCGATCGCGCCTACCAGCGGCCCTCGCTCCTTGACTCGTAGCTCGGCTCTCCCGCTCTTTGAGGTGTCCGCTGGGCTCCGGCCCGCCACATACATGTACTGATTGAGCCCCTCACCGTTGTTGCGAGCGACGTATTCACGACCGGCGTATGTCAACGATCGAATAGTGCCGAGGAGCGGATCCAACTCCAGATGGATCAGACCATTCGAGAGTACTGTGGAGTCGACCTCGATATCCCCGAGGTCCTCTCTCATGTTGGTTACTATATAGTAGCGTTTCCCTCCGAACGCCGGCACGTCCTCGGCCAAGAAAGCGAGTTCCCCCGTGCTCAGGCGTTGCGACAGGACAGCGCGTCCAGATTCGTCCAACACACCACCGCCCGAACGACTCTGCCCTGCCGGCAGAATGACTACATCGGTGCGAGCCCAGCTCAGCGTGTTGATCACCTCGATCACGGGGGCGTCTGACGGCTCGTCCAGTCGGTCGGCGAGCACCTGCAAACGTAGGCGCCCTGCCTGCACGGCGGCCGAATCGGCGAATGATTTCTTCCGTTCCCACTGCGACTTCGTGAATTCCGCTTCCGGTTCGCTGACGCTGTTCCACGAGCCCCAGGTGTGCTCATAGTACAGGACGACGTTTCTCCAAGCCTCGTAGAGGCGTTCCTCCGGCAACGTCACACCGAGCATGGCCGACAGCGCCTCGGTCTGCACGAGTGACTCTGCAGCCCGGCGGACCAAAGCCGTCTCGCGGGCTGACGAGGCGGCTCCGTCCTCCCAATACCCTGTGAAGTCACCTCTGTAGACGGGCAACTCGTCGCCATAACGCACCTCGAAGGCCTCGAACAATTCTGCAGTCGTTGAGATGATCAGTCGCGGCGAGAGGTAGCGTTCGTTCCACGCCTTCACGGCGTCGGACAAATGCGGGTCGGGGGGGCCGTTGTCCGAACCGATGTTGTAGCGCATGTGAGCGATGTCATAGGGGTAGGCGCCCTCGGTCAGTTGGTCCAGGTACTTGAAGACGTGTTCTTCTTCCAGCGCTTTCGTCAGCTGGGTGTAGCCCAGACCCGAGTGGAACCAAGCATAGCCGGCGCCCGAGACCCATGTCAGCACGCGCTCGCGACCGGAGGGAGATTCCCAGTAGAACGGCTTGTCGCCCCACACCTCGGAGAAGTAGCCGATCCTGTGTCCGAAGTTCGGACCGATGGACAGGTACTTCACGCCGTGCATAGCCAGCACAGGAACAAGCCCCCAGGTGAAGCCCGGGATGTCGCTGAGCATCGCCGACGTGATGGGGACGCCCGTCAGCGCGCTAAGTCTCCGCGAGGCCTCGAGGCTGCGCACCAGGCCTTCGTCGGACGCGATACCCGTGAGCAGGTTCGCGAACATCGCGTCGAGGGCGATCCAGCCGCGTCGAATCCCTTCGACTAGCCGCTCTCTTTCAGCGTCGCCATGGTTCTCCAGGTAGGACTCCACCGCCCACAGCCCTTCCGGGTTCCAAACGAAGCGCGCTTCTTCCGGATAGTCCTGACTCGCTTCGCCGTATTGTAGGGCGTCCTCCAAATGCTGCCACTGCAACCGCTCGACTTCGTCCTGGTGATGCGTATACCCGATATCGAGATGTGTATGATGAACGAGATAGAGGTCGATAGGCTGCACCGGCTGTACGACCATCGTCGTCTCGATGGAGAAGTCGTC
>JBDHGH010000213.1:0-5645 GCA_039589995.1 Gemmatimonadota bacterium
GTTTTGCTCGCTGATCATCTCTCGACGTTGAAGGTGATGGGAATGGCGACCCAGACAGGCACAGTTCGATCCTGTTCGGTCAGCTCGGCTGTTGGCGGTTGACACGCTGCCGCCAACGCCACGATTACTGCACTCCGCAAGAAGAGCCCAAACCTCGTCTATTCCTCTAGTTCGCCATCTTCACAACGGCCAGATTCTTCACGTTCTCGAGGTCTTTCTTTGTCCTGACCTCGATGCGAACGCCTCGACCCTCGGCGTACTTTGTCGCGCTGTCAATTGTGGCCAGCACCGAGGCCGGCAGATCACTTTCGTGAGCGGCATTCACGGCCTTCTCGCCAAGGGCGAAGCCAACCAAGAAATGTTTCTTGCACGGTGTCATGTATAGTATGGTCCGCTTCTTCTGCTTCAGCTGAAGCGACCAACCCCATTTCGCACCAGAGAACATCCACTTTTCGGCCAGCGGTTGATATTCCGAGGCCAGGTGCCCCTTCAGCCGGTCCCAAAGAGCGCCCGACCGGCCCAGGGTCTCCTTCAACTGGCCGGAGCGTGGCTGATTCGATTTGTCGTCAAATGCGCTCAGAGCCATGGCTTACTCGGCAACTCAAAGTCAATTGCTCACGTTTTCCGTTGCGGGGAGGATCCTCTCCTGTAAAGCCCGATAGGTGGATCGATAGTCGCCACCGTGGATATTCCATCCGTTGAAGACGGCCACGATATCGTAGTCCGGAGCGACGAGGACGAACTGACCGCCGTAGCCGTTCCCCGCGAAAACGAGCGGACGCTGTCCGTCGCGATCCGGGACCCACCACTGGTAACCGTATCCTACATCGACACGGTCGTTGTCCGGCGCGACGTCGAGGACCACCGGGGTCGTGGAAGCTCTGACCCACTCCTCCGAAATGATCCGCTGTCCATCCCACTCGCCGCCTCGCAAGAAGAGATAGCCGATACGGGCGAGGTCATGGGTCGATAGGTATAGGCCACCCTCGGTATCCGCTTCGCCGTCCGGCGTGATCTTCCAGTAGAAATCCGTGATGCCGATGGGATTAAAGAGCCGCTCGGCCGCCCAGCGATCGGCCCGCCGTCCCGTGGCCTGCCGGAGAATCTTGCCGATAAGAACGCTGACACCATCGTTGTACTCGAAAACGACCCCGGGATCGGCGTCCATGGGCTGATCGAGAACGAACTGGATCCACTGCTCGCTGGCCTCGAGGTGATCGGTGCTGTGAACCCCGCTACCATACGGGCCCGACGTGTTCCACTCGATCCCGCTCCTCATCGTGAGGAAGTCCTCGAGCGTTATAGCACGCTTGCGGGGATCGGAGGTGTCGTGCTCGTAGTCGCTGAAGTACGGCATGACCGGAACGCCTACGCCGCCAATCAGAACGTCATCGATCGCGATTCCTAACGCCGCGGACGTGACGCTCTTGGTGACCGACTGAAGGGTGTGCAGGTCGGTGTCTCTGTAATACGGATGCCACGCGGGGTGATCGTAGTTGTACTGGTGCTCGGTCGTATCGTACTGGGCGGCGATGGTCGTGTAGTCGTGGGAGAAGTGCTGATCCGCGACGACCCGTCCGTGTCGGATCAGCAAGAAATGGTCTACCAGACCGTAGTCCCCAGCTTGGATATCGGCGACGAGCGCGTCTATCGCGTCCTGATCGATGCCTTCTGCGGCCGCGGTGGAAGTCGGCCATTCCTCGCCGGGCCAGACCCCATCCCCTTCAATGTCCTGCGGCCCTTCTTGGGCCGAACAGGCAAACAGGAGCAACCCCACAAGCCCGACCGCCCCCAACGCGAAAACACGCCACTGATCGACTATCATGCCCTATCCTCTCTCGAGCCGGCAGCGCGGTCGAACAATCAGTCTCCCACGCACCGGACGTAGATCCGCGCCCCTTTCATCGCAGCGAACTTCCCGAGCTCGCCGTTATTCGAAATTGAATGGTGGTACGCTCGTTCTTCGCTTGTTACGGTAGAACTCCAGAAAAGTGCAAATTCTCCGGAGTACATGTATCGCCCACGGTAGTCGGCGCCGCCATCGAGCGAGGCGTCAAAGCCGGTCGAGCCACCGACCATGAGGTCAGCGCCGAGCCCTTTGACCTGCTCGTACAATTGAATCCAGTCCTCGTCTGTAGGCAGATGCCAACCGTCCGGGCACAGTCCCTGAGCCCCCGGCTCGAGCGCGCCATTCATCGCCACGCCCCACGTGTACAATCGACCGCGGCCGGCGTACCTCAAGGAGTCATTGTCAAAGAAGAAACTCGTAATACCCTCGCCCGACGGCGCACGTGTGACTTGCAGATTCGTCGCAAACCAACTCTGCTCGCCAATTCTCACTACTGGGTACACATTGCCGTCGATATCGCTGACGGTTGTTTGCGCGACGGCAGGATTGTCGAGAGATGACAGCGCGAGCGAGACGGAGAACGCCATAGTCAGCGTCCAATCTCGACGAGGGCCTGCTGAAAGGGTCATCCCAAGACTCATCAAGGTGTCCGCCGTGAAGGGCAGGCTGATCGTACCGAGAAATGCTATTTGTTGGGGCAGCTACAAGATGTCGACTGGGAGGGCCAGCGGCAACGCATCCAGAAGGCTATTGGCCAGCGCCGCGCACGCGCACTCCGACCGACTGAACGCGTCTGGCCTCGTCAGGGTCCTCCACGTAGTCGGAGTGGCATGCCGCCTTCCCGTCGGCATCCTTGCCGACACCCATCACGGTCTTGCTGGCGAGGCGGTGAATCTCGTCGGGCGACAGCACGCCGCGCTGCTCCAAGATCCGTCGTTGCTCGTCGCTTAGCGCGGCACTCTTTGTCACCTTCTCCCAAGCGTACTCCGCATCCTTGCCGGACGCGAACTGCTGGATCTCCTTGCTGATCCGAACACTGCACCAATCGTGTCCGCACATCGCGCAGAAGTCGGTGTCCACGTCCAGGTCTTCGTCGTGCAGGGCCCGCGCGGTGTCGGGGTCGAAGCTGAGCTCGAAGTGCTTCTCCCAGTTGAGGGCGGCGCGCGCTTTGGTGACCTCATCGTCCCGGTCCCGAGCGCCCGGGATGCCAAGCGCGACATCGGCGGCGTGGGCGGCGATCTTGTAGGCGACGCATCCCTGCTTCACGTCGTCCTTCTTCGGAAGACCCAGATGCTCCTTCGGCGTCACGTAGCACAGCATGGCCGCGCCGTGGTAGGCCGCCGCGTTGGCCCCGATACAACTCGTGATATGGTCGTAGCCGGGGAACATGTCCGTCACTAGCGGACCGAGAACGTAGAACGGAGCGCCATGACACAACGTCCGCTGCAGCTTCATGTTGTACTCGATCTGGTCGAACGGCACGTGGCCCGGACCCTCGACCATCACCTGGCAGCCCTTCGCCCAAGCGCGTTCCGTCAGTTCGGCCAGCGTCTCGAGCTCGCGCAGCTGCGCCTCGTCGGTCGCATCGGCCAGACCGCCGGGCCGCAGACCATCGCCCAGCGAGAAGCTGACGTCGTATTCCCGCATGATGTCGCAGATGTCGTCGAAAATCTCGTACATGGGGTTCTGCCGACCGTGCACCAGCATCCACTTGGCTAACAGCGATCCTCCCCGCGAGACGATACCGATCAACCGGTCGCGGATGAACGGCAAATGCTCCTCGAGTACGCCCGCGTGAATCGTGAAGTAGTCGACGCCCTGCTTGGCCTGGTGCTCCAGCACCTCGAGGATCAAATCGTAGGTGAGGTCCTCGATCCGCCGGCCGATGATCATCGAGTAGATCGGTACGGTGCCGATGGGGACCGTAGAATTCCGGATGATGGCCTCGCGGCACGCGTTCAGATCACCGCCCGTGCTCAGATCCATGACCGTGTCGGCGCCCCAGCGCTCGGCCCAACGGAGCTTCTCCACTTCCTCGTCGGTGCCGCTGCTCACGGGTGAAGCGCCCATGTTCGCGTTGATCTTGGTCAGGGTCGCGCGGCCGATGGCCATGGGATCCAGGTCGTAGGTCAGGTGGACCCGGTTCGCGGGGATGATCAGGCGACCGGCCGCCAACTCGTCCCTCACCTGCTCGGGCGAAAGGTGGCCCTCCCGTTCAGCCACGCGCGTCATCTCTGGCGTCACGATCCCCAGCCGGGCCTTCTCGAGCTGCGTGACGGCCTGTTCGGCGGCCCGAGGCGATGGGTTGAAGTCCCACGCCGTCTTCGAGGACGGTGGAGGCATTCCGGGTGTATCGGGGGAAGAGAACGTCAGCGGACCGCCGATATCCGGGGCGAGCGCGAAGCTCCCCGGTGACGTGCCTTGACGGCCCGTCGAGGGGTCGGCTGCCCCGTGAAGGGGTAGGGAAAACCGATCTTCGTCACGGTGCTGGGGCAACAGTCACTCCGCATGAGGACGTTCGAACAAGAGGACCGCGAAACCTGACGATCTGACGCGATCAAGTCAAGCGCGTTGTGATGTCCTCACTTCACGTTCCACATCTGCCGTTTGATCAACAAATCCCCCGACGGTTGTTTCTGCAAAAGCCAGATCTTGTTGACCCGAAAGGATTTCGTCGCACCGTCAGCATGCGCAACCGTGGTAACATCGCCCTCCCCCACGCCAAGGATCCAATCGTCGTCGATCCGCAGGGCGTCGAGCGCCCTCGCCGAGCATGGCATAGATCCAGACGAGTGCAGTTTTAGTGGTGAATAGTCAAGAGTGAAGGGTGAAGAGTGGGCCAAAACGTCCACTCTTCACCCTTCACCCTTCATTCTTCACTTTTCACCCTTCACTTTCACTTCGGGTAGCTCTCAACCTGAATCATGATGTGGGCGTACGGCGTACCCGGCCACATGACCCAGGGTCCACCGTTGTGTGGATCGGTAGATATCCCCTCGAGCATGGCGTGATCCGGAACCAGGATCATTAGGTGTGCGCCGAGACCCTCCACCCAATCTTCGTCCGAGGTCTTCTCGGTCGCATAGGGATCGGTGTTGCTCACCGGCGAATCGCCAATCAGCATGTAAGCGATGCCGGTGGTGGTGTAGGTGGGCTTCTCCTGGTTCACGTAAGCTTTGAGGAAGTTGAGCCACGGTCCGTTGACACACCACGGATCGTTGCCCGGCGTATCGGGGCGGTCGGGGAGACAGGTCCAGCCGTTTGTCCCCTCGCGCAGCACGTTCATTTCCCAGTCCATCACGGTCGCGTGCTTCGAGAGGGACGACGGACCCGCGCTCATCGCGCTCTTGATGGCCTTCTCTTGAGCGTACGAAATGCCTGGCAGCAGCATAACAACGGCTGCCGCGAGCACGAGGACTCGCTTCATCGGTACCTCCTAGTTGGGGCTAGTGGAATTGGGCTTGTTGGAGGGGGATGCTAGCGTCGCCGCCGATTCGAGTCAAGGTTGGTTCTACTGTCCCGACGCCTGGTCTCAGTAGTGAAAAGGGGTCGTGAAGTCCTGCGCTACTCCCGCAAGCCGGTCGGTGAGGGGAACTTACAAGAGTGGCAGGGGGAGACGCCCCTGCGGGCGTGTCTACCCCTACCCTACTCGTGCTTCTCCAGCAGCGCCTGTAAGCGCCGGCGGTCGCGGGGGGGGGAACGCCCCTATTCAGGGAAGTTCATGCGGCGAAGCAGGTCTTGGAAGCGCGGGTCTGACCTGAGTCCCTCATACATAGGATTTACGTTATGCTTGAAT
>JBDHGH010000214.1:0-5676 GCA_039589995.1 Gemmatimonadota bacterium
GCAGTCCACGTCCATGGTGATGGTGGTGGCGCTCGCTTCTCCCGACGGTCGCTACGACGACGTCTTCTTGAGCAACTACTCCACCACCCAGATCAAGGACGTCCTCGCCCGGATCAATGGCGTTGGCGAGGTAAAGGTCTTCGGTGCCAAAGATTTTGGCATGCGGGTCTGGCTGGATCCGGCCAAACTCAAAACACGCGACCTGACGTCGGACGAGGTCATCGGCGCGCTTCGCGAACAAAACGTCCAGGTCGCGGCCGGCCAGATCGGTGCGCCGCCGACACAGACCGGGCAGAACTTCCAGTACAACATCAACACCTTGGGGCGCCTGGCCGACGTCGAACAGTTCGAGAGTATCATCGTGAAGGTCGGACGTGAAGGTGAGATGGTGCGCTTGCGCGATGTGGCGCGAACCGAACTGGGCTCGCAGAACTATACCTGGTACGCGCAACTTGATGGTGCACCGGCCAGCGTGCTCGGGATCTACCAGCTCCCCGGCTCCAACGCCGTCGACGTCGCCAACCAGGTCGTCACGGCCATGGATGAGCTCTCGCTGCGGTTCCCCCAGGGCCTCGAGTACACGGTGCCGTATGACACGACACGCTATATCAAGCAGTCGATCAAGGAAGTCATCGTTACCCTCATACAGGCGCTGGGCCTCGTCATCTTGGTCGTCTTCATCTTCCTGCAAGATTTCCGGACCACATTGATTCCTACCATCGCCATCCCGGTCTCCTTGATCGGGACCTTCGCGGTGATGCTGCTCGCTGGGCTATCGATCAACAACCTGAGCTTGTTCGGACTGATCTTGGCGATTGGCATCGTGGTGGACGATGCCATCATGGTGGTGGAGAACACGACGCGTCTGATGGAAGACGAGGGGCTGCCGCCGAAGGAAGCGGCCAGCAAGTCGATGTACCAGGTGGGCGGCGCCGTGGTCGCCACCACTTTGGTGCTCCTCGCCGTGTTTGTACCCACGATGGTCATGCCGGGGCTGACGGGACGGCTGTACCGGCAGTTCGCGACCACGATCTCGGTAGCCACCGTCTTTTCGTCGGTGAACGCGCTGACGCTCACGCCCGCACTGTGTGGCTTGCTGCTGCGGCCGCCCACGGAGGGGGAGAAGAAGGGTTGGTTTCTGACGCGCCTCCTCGACCGTTTCTTCGGATGGTTCAACAAGTGGTTCGACCGCACTACGACGGGTTACATGGCGATCGTGAATCGCCTGATGCGGAAGACGGTGATTGGGATGGGCGCCTACGCGGGGATCTTCGTGTTCATGATCCTCGGGTTCGGGGCCATGCCGGGAGGATTCGTTCCCGGCGAGGACGAAGGCTATTTCTTCGTGGACGTCGAGTTGCCGGCGGGAGCTTCGCTGGAACGCACCGCCGCAGTCATGGATCGTGTGAACGAAGTCTTCATGACGCTGCCCGGGGTTCAGAACGTCATCACGATCGGTGGATACTCGCTGCTGAACGGCGTTGCTTCTGCGAACACCGGGTTCTCCATCGTTTCACTGGATCACTGGGACGACAGGCCCGGTGGGGCCATGAGCCTCTGGGGGCTGATGAGGACCGGCCAGCCCGAGCTGTCGCGCATCCGCGAGGCCACCGCTTTCGCGTTTCCCCCGCCTCCCATCCAGGGTTTGGGCGCGGCCGGCGGCTTCGAGATGCAGGTTCAGGATAGGGGC
The DNA here is from genome assembly GCA_039589995.1 of Gemmatimonadota bacterium. Taxonomy (GTDB): domain Bacteria; phylum Gemmatimonadota; class Gemmatimonadetes; order Palauibacterales; family KS3-K002; genus JBDHGH01. The sequence goes on from JBDHGH010000214.1 coordinate 1,691, forward strand.
GGCATCGGGCTAATCCAATTGGAGATCTTTGCTAACGACCTGGTTGCGGCGGGTAACGCAAGCCCGATAACCACGCGACTCAACCAGAACTTCCGGGCCAGCGTGCCGCAGCTCTTCGCCGAAGTCGATCGTGAGAAAGTGAAGGCCGTGGGTGTACCGCTCCAGAGCGTGTTCAACACGCTGCAGGCCAACCTGGGCTCGGCTTACGTCAACGACTTCAACCTCTTTGGCCGAACCTGGAAGGTCATGGTGCAGGCGGATCAGGCGTATCGGACCGAAGCGGCGGATATCCAGAAGTTGGAGGTCAGAAACGCATCCGGCAACATGATCCCGGTGGGGACGCTGGCATCGGTTCGCGATACGGTGGGACCCCAGACCATCAACCGCTTCAACCTCTTCCGCTCGGCCACGCTGACCGGCGGGCCGGCGGCGGGATACTCGGAGGGGCAAGCGACCGACGAAATCGAGCGGCTGGCCGCCCAACTCCTGCCTACTCAAATGGGCTACGAGTGGTCTGGTGTGACGTTCCAGCAGAAGGAGGCGGGCAACCTGGCACCGCTGCTGTTCGGACTGGCGATCATCTTCGCATTCCTGTTCCTGGCCGCGCAGTACGAAAGCTGGGCCAACCCCATGTCCGTGATGCTGTCGGTGCCCATCGCGTTATTGGGGGCGGCGGTGTTCGTCCTGCTCCGAGGGTTCATCCAGCCGATGGAGAACAACGTCTACACGCAGATCGGAATGGTGCTGCTCATAGCACTGTCGGCGAAGACGGCGATCCTCATCGTCGAATTCGCCAAGCAGCAGCACGAGCAAGAAGGCAAGAGCTTCGTGGAAGCGGCGATCGAGGCAGCGCGGTTGCGCTTCCGTCCGATCCTGATGACGACGTTCTCGTTCATTCTGGGGATGATCCCGCTCGTGGTGGCCACCGGTGCCGGGGCGCGGAGCCGGGTATCGTTGGGGACGGCGGTGTTCGGTGGGATGCTGATCTACACGATCCTCGGGGTGTTCTTCATCCCGTTGCTCTACGTGGTGGTCGAGCAGGTATGGGCGAAACTGTTCGGCGGGAAGGAGGCAAGCGGCGAACCCGCCGCGGCGCCTGCGGAAGCCTGACGAGCGTGAACAAGGAGGCGGACGCGTGAAGCGGGGGGCCTCTCGCAGAGCGGCCACACGACCACCGACTGTCGATCTGGCCTCGGCAGCGTCACTGGGCCTGCCGCCCGACCTTGCCGCGCAGGCCGGTTTCCGTTTGGGAGTCGTGGCCTTCGTGTATGCCGGAGGCTACGCCGTGCTGTTTACGCTGTCGCGTCTTCTGGAGGAGTTTCCAGGCGGTTGGGGCTTCGGGGCCTGGATGAATCCAGATGTGACGGCAATAGTGTTCGTGGGAACCTCGATCTTGGTCTCGGTGATCGCGTTCAGTGGCGCGATCGACCCCTACCGCCTTCTGCAGATCGGACTCTTCTACGAGGTATTCGGCGCGCTCGGTGTCGAGATCGACATCCTTTGGTGGCCGTCCCTCGGGCTCTGGCCACCGGATGAAGCCTTCGCCGTCAACGGCATCTCTTGGACGTGCCCTTGGATCGTGTTGTTCCCGCTCATCGTTCCAGCCACGCCGGGCCGGGCGGCGTTGGCGGCGTTCTCAGCCGCTTCGATCCGGCCCTTACTGCTGTTGGTGATCACGGCGCAGGGTAGTTCGCCAGGGTACGCTTTTACCGCCTCGGCGATCATCGATCTCGTCCTGCCGAACTATGTCTGTTTCGCCATTGCCGTAGTCGGGGCACGCATCGTCTGGGGATACGGCTTCCGCATCAGTGAGGCACGCCAAATGGGCCGCTATCGCCTCGTCGAAAAGATCGGCGAGGGCGGCATGGGAGAGGTCTGGAAGGCTAAACATCAGATGCTAGCACGGCCCGCCGCCATCAAGCTTGTCATCAGCGATCCTGCGCATGAGAGCGTGTCCGGAGAAACCGAGCTCCTGATCCACCGATTCGAGCGCGAGGTTCAGGCGATGGCGGAGCTTCGCTCGCCACATACGGCAGTGGTGTATGACTATGGTTACACGCAGGACGCCAAGTTCTACTATGTGATGGAGCTGCTAGATGGCTTCAGCCTCCATACTTGCGTAGAGAAACTTGGCCCGATGCCGGCCGAGCGTGTGGTCCCAATCCTTCGCCAGGTGTGCCACTCGTTAGCCGAAGCGCACGAGCGTGGCATGGTGCACCGCGACATCAAACCGGCCAACATCTTCATCTGCCGCTACGGCCGCGAGACTGACTACGTCAAAGTTCTCGACTTCGGACTCGTGAAACATTTTGGACGCCAGTCAGCGGAGGAGACCGACCTGACCGAAGTGGGCTCGTTCGCAGGCACTCCAGCCTGCGCGCCACCTGAGGTGGTGATGGGCAATCGCGATGCCGTCGATCCTCGAAGCGACATCTATTCGCTGGGCTGCGTCGCGTTCTGGCTGCTGACGGGGCACACGGTCTTCGATGCGCCCACATCTTTGGCCATGTTGGTGCAGCACGTTAAACAGCGGCCCGATCCGCCTTCCCAACACACGGAACTGCAGGTCCCAGAGGATTTGGACGCGCTAATTCTGCGGTGTCTCGAAAAGGACCAGGCGGCGCGGCCCGCCTCGGCCGATGAAGTCGATGCGCGGCTGGCCGAGGTGCGGTTCGAACAGCCTTGGACCCGTGAACGTTCCGCCGTTTGGTGGGACCTCCACTTCCCCGCGGGCACCACCGAAGCCGAACTGGAGACAGTCGAATGACCCAAGCGGGCGAACTGGTGTGTGTGGTCACGGGGGCCAACTCCGGCGTCGGGAAGTCGGTGACACAGTTTCTTGCCGGGCGCGGTGCCACCGTGCACATGCTCTGCCGAAATCGCGGCAGAGGCGAGGCGGCGCTGGCGGAGATCCGGCGCAAATCGAAGAGCTCGGCGGTGTCGCTCCACATTGCCGACCTGGCGTCGCTCGTGGCGGTGCGCCGAGTCGCGGACGAGCTGGGCGATCTCGATCGCATCGACCTGCTGGTGAACAACGCGGGCGTGTGGCTGTCGCGCCGTGAGTTCAGCCAGGACGGCTTCGAGATGACCTTGGCCGTCAACCATCTCGCCCACTATCTGCTGACGAACTTACTCCTCGATCGGATTGTTGCTGCGAGCGGGCAGGTCATCAACGTCAGCTCGGAAAGCCACCGCAGCGGTGACCTGAGGCGCGCGCCGTTGGAGAGTATCTTTCGCGGCGAGGGCCGTTACGGTGGTATCAAAGCCTATTCGGACTCGAAGCTGGCGAACGTGCTGTTCACCTTCGAACTGGCACGCAGGCACGGCGGCCTGGGGATCACAACAAACACACTCCACCCTGGTGTGCTTTCCACGCGCATCTGGAATCAGAGCGCAAGCCCGGTAAGCCTGTTCATGCGACTCTTCAAGCCGGTCATGGGCCGTCCGAGCCGTGGTGGTAGAGCGGTTCTACGGCTAGCATGCGATCCGGATCTCCAGGGTGTGACCGGGAAATACTTCAAGGTCTTCAAGGAATCCGAGTCGGCCGAGATGGCGCGAGATAAAGCGTTGGCCTCGGAGCTGTGGGAATTGAGCGCTGAACTTACCGGCTCGTAGTCACACCGCGCTCACGATCAACCGGAGTTCCTCCATGCGAAGAACTGAGGCCTCGTTGCTGATGCTCCCCCTCTGGGCGACGACTCTCTTTTCTCAGCAGCCAGCCACGACGGCCTCACTCTCGGACGAGGTGGCACGATACGAACACGTTCTCGCATCGGCGTACGCCCACGACGCGCTGGGCGTTGTTGCGCTCGTTGCGAAAAGAAAAGGGGGCAGCTTCTGCTGCCCTCTTCGCATCTAACCTCCTTTGGCACCTGCTCTTAATCCCACCAGCCGTGCGTAAAGCGAGGTCGCCGGGGGCCGTGCTGACCCGGTAGTACTCGCGCCGATAGTGATCCTCCCACCACTCGCCTGACAGCCGCTCGGGG
>JBDHGH010000215.1:0-5571 GCA_039589995.1 Gemmatimonadota bacterium
CGGTTCGTTACCTGCGTCAGACCGGCGCAACTTCCGTCTCGGTGGTCGGCGCCAGCCTGGGCGGCTGGGCTGCGGCCCAGGCAGCGGTCGAAGCTGAACCGGGCGAGATCGACCGCGTCGTGCTGTTGGCCCATTCGGCCATCGACCAGCCCGAGCGGATGAAGGGCCGGAAGCTGTTCATCACGACCCGCGACGACTTCAGAGGCGCGGGCGTCCTCCGACTCCCGGGGATCCGCGAGCAATACGACCAGGCCCCGGACCCGAAAGAGCTGGTGATCCTCGACGGCTCCGCCCACGCCCAGCACATCTTCGACACCGAGTTGGCAGAGCGGCTGATGCATGAGATACTGCGGTTTCTCTCCGAGCCGTAGGCCGTTCTCTTCAAAGCGCGACGCCGTGTGCTTGAGCCGCGCGTCAAGCAAAATTTGCCTCGGAGGACAGGTCCAACGATCTTGAAGGTGTTATGAGCGAACGACGATACAGCGAGGACGAAGTCGCCGCCATCTTCGAGCGGGCTGCCGAGGCGCAGAAAACCGCCCCGCGTCAGCTTCACCCGAGTGAGGGCATGAGGCTCGCCGACTTGCAGGAGATCGGCCGCGAAGTAGGTCTTCCGCCCGAGTTGGTGGCCCAAGCGGCGAGATCGATAGATCGTAGCGGGCATCCAACGTCACGGACTATCCTCGGTCTGCCGATCGGCGTCGGGCGGACGGTCGAGCTCGACCGGCGGCTGTCAGACGAGGAATGGGAGCACCTGGTCGTTGATTTGCGCGAGACTTTCGACGCGCGGGGCACCGTGAGATACGACGGTGCTTTCCGCCAGTGGACCAACGGCAACTTACATGTCTTGCTCGAGCCGACCGCGACCGGACACCGGGTCCGGCTCCGCACGATAAAGGGCAACTCCCGTAGCTTGATCACAGCGGGGCTCGCGAGCCTCGGAGTCGCGGCGGTGATGGTGGTCGTTACGGCGTTGGAGGGTCAGCTCGGCGACACCGGGTCGCTGTCCGGTGTAGGATTCCTGTCGGCCATGGCGCTGGGGATGTTGGGGCTCGGCGCGTTCAGCCTGCCGGGCTGGGCGCGAACGCGCCGGCGTCAGATGGAAGCGGTAGCCGAGAGGCTAGCGCTGGCGACGAAGTCGGAGCCCCCGGACGACCCTCCCACCGGCGAAGCCTGAGTCTGAAGGCGCTCCGCGCAGTAGACCCGCAGAGCGGGGTCAGTCTGACCGCAGAGCGGAGACCGGATCCAAGCGGCTCGCTCGGCGCGCCGGGACATAGCTGGCGGCGAGGGCGATGCCTACCAGCACCGTCGCGACTGTGGCGAGCGTCAGGGGATCGCCCGGGCTGACCTGGAAGAGCAGACCCGACAAAAGGCGGCCGAGGGCGATCGAGCCCGCCAAACCGGCCAACGCGCCAAGCCCCACCGGAATCAGGACCTGCCGGACCATCAGGCTCCTCACTTGTCCCTCCTGCGCGCCCAGGGCCATTCGCACACCGATCTCTCGCGTTCTCTGGCTCGCGGCAAGAGAGACTACGCCATAGATGCCGACGGCGGCGAGGATGAGTGCGAAGCCGCCGAAGAGGATCAGCATGCGCGTCGAGACGCGCCTCGTGAACTGCGAGCCTGCGAACGTCTCCGCGAGCGTGCGTATCGCGTACACGGGTTGTTCCGGGTCGAGCGATTGGATTTCGCGTCGCACCGCCGGCAGAACGCTGCGCGGCTCGACGGTGGTACGGACCATCAGGAAGAGTTGGTTCCACACGCCATCGGCTTGCAGCGAGCTAACGTAGATCTCGGACTGGGGAGGTATCTCCAACCCCCGATTGTGCGTGTCCCCCACGATGCCGACCACTTCGAAGGGAGGGATCTCGGAATCGGGCCCTCCGATCCGGAAGCGACTGCCGATGGGATCACCGCCGGGAACCAAGCGGCGCGCGGCCGTCTCGTTCAGCACGGCGACGAACGGCGTATCTCGCGTGTCGGCATCGCTGAAATCGCGTCCACGCTTCATAGGTATGCGCATCGTTCCGAAATATTCGGGGCTGGCGATGCTGAGATACGATGTGGGTAGAGTCTCCTCTCCGACCATCTCGGTTCCCTCGAACCAGATCTGCCGCGACGAGAAGACGATCGGCGGGTACTGGGAAACGCTCGCCACCTGCGCGACACCTGGGATGGATGAAAGACGTCTCCGCACTTCCGTGAAGAACGGTTCGACTTCCTCCGCCGCGTAGCGCTCGCGAGCCAACGTCAACCGCATCGTCAGCACGTTCTCGACGGCGAAACCCGGGTTGATCGACTGCAGACGAACGAAGCTGTTGATCAGCAGGCCGCCGCCGACGAGCAACACCGCCGCGAGCGCGACCTCGATGCCGACGAAGACCCGTTGCAGGCGCAGGCGGCGGAAGCCACCGGCGGCCGCTAGCGTCTCGTTCCGCAAGGCGGTCTGCAGATCGGATCGAGCGGCGTTAAGAGCGGGGACAAGCCCGAACAACAAGCCCGCGGCAAGCGAGACCGCCCCCGTAACGGCCAGCACACGGAGATTCAGGGTCACGTCCCCCGAAAGCGGGAGACTGGCGAGCACATAAGCGACACCGCGAATTCCCAGATAGCCGAGGCCGACGCCGAAGGCACCGCCGACCAGCGCTAGAACGATGCTCTCTGTCAGGAGTTGCCGCACGATCCGCAGCCGGCCGGCTCCCAACGCGCTACGGACCGCCATTTCCCGTTGCCGCGCCAGCGAGCGAGAGAGCAGCAAGCCAGCGACGTTTACGCAAACCAGAAGCAGTACGAAGCCGACGGCGCCGAGCAGGATCAGCGCAGCCGGGCGTAATTGACTGACGTTGATGTCGTTCCAAGTCCGAGCCACCAGCCGCCACCCCTCGTACTCGGGAAACTCGCCCAGGAACTCGCTCTCGACGCGTCCCGCGATTCCGTCCAGCTCGGCCTGGACTTCCTCCAGGCTCGTCCCTGGCGCCGCCCGCGCCAGCACCTGGAACTGGCGCCGCCCCCGGGGGAAGACCTCGGGCCCCACCGGCATCGGGATCCAAAGGTCCATGCCGAAGATCAAGCCCTTGGAGGGCATGATTCCCACCAGCGTGTAGGGTTCGCCGTTCATCATGACCGCGCCCCCCACCAGCGACGAGTCACCGCCGAAACGCGTTTCCCAAACGCGATGGCTGATGATCGCTACCGGATCCCCCCGCTCGATCTCCTCCAGGAGGAAGCCGCGACCCAGGGCCGGCCGCACCCCCAAGGTCGGAAACGCGTCGCCCCACCAGAACCCGCTGAACAGATTCTCGGTCGTCTCGCCCACGGTCAGCTGCCGATTGCCCATGTCCCAAGCCACGACATTCTCCAGCGTGCGGCTCCCGTCACGGATGTCGAGGTACTCTGCCGGCGAGAGGATTTCGACGAATCCCAGCTCCTGGTTGAGCTTCGGAAACGCGGTTCCAACACCTACCAGGCGATCTGGCTCCGGGAACGGAAACGGGTTGAGCACGATGCCATCCACGGTGCTGTAGACCACCGTGTTGGCACCGATGCCGAGGCCCAGCGTCAGCACGACGATTGCCGCGAAGCCCGGGTTCTTTTGGATGGCCCGCAGGCTGAAACGAAGGTCCTGACCGAGTCTTTCCATGGGGCTGCTCCCGCTTTTTGACCTGCTTCTGCTCCTGGATCTGCGTCCCGTTGCCAGTTTCTCCAGACGCCGCACGACGAGTGGCGCGGCGGATCCTATGGCCTGACGCCAGTACCAAAGCCTGGCGGCGCCGGTGCCGTAGCCCGTGACGCGTTCCGCGTGCTCCTCCGCCAAGTCTCCTAGCACGGAATCCCGGTCCCCGGCGGCCAAAGCCGCTCGCAGCAACCACTCGGCCAAGAGGGGTGGCCGACCTCTGGGACCGTGCACGCCGTGACTCATGCTCGCCTCGCGCCGGATGGCAGCTCCAGCCCTTCCCACATCGCATCCAGCATGCGTCGCGAGGCGGCCAAGGCTTGCACTCCTGCCGCCCTTAGCCTGAAGTGCCGCTTCGATCGCCCGCCCCGGTACGGCGCCGCCTCGCCTTCCCACGATGTGACGTATCCCTTTTCCTCGAGGCGATCGAGCGTGGCATAGACCGCCCCGATGGCCACGGAACGACGCGTGCGGTGCTCGATTTCGCGCCGAATCGTGACCCCGTACCCCTCTTCGCCGAGATGGCCGACAGCGAGGAGTACCAGCTGCTCGAATTCCCCAAGAAAGCGTCGGTGTCGCATGATATTACCTACATAGTAGACGAAATGAGTGCCGAAAAGGTTGCTTCATCTCCCGACGCGGCTCCCGGCCGGTAGGTTTCAAGCGGCCCGCTCGGCTGCGGTCCGCCGGATTCGCCCCTCTTGCGGACGGTCCCCGTCGGTCGCAGGCTTTCGGGGTCAAAACACTCTTGTGGAAGGAGGGGAAAGTTGAAGACTGCTCTCAAGGCCTCGTTACTCTTCGTGATCCTGCTGGGACTCGGCGGCTCCGATGCACTCGCACAGGACAATCAAGCGCCTTCGGGCCTCGGCTTCGGCGTGCGCGGCGGATTCGGGCTGGACCCCGATCAGTTCGTTTTAGGGGCCCAGTTCACGGTGGGCACCCAGGCTTTTTCCATCGCGCGGATCGTGCCCAGCGTCGACGTCGGGTTCGGCGACAACGTGACGACATTCGCCTTCAACGGAGATCTTCTGTTCCGGTTCATCCTCGAAGGGACATCGTTCGGTCTCTACGGCGGTGGAGGTCCGACGTTGGCCTATTGGGATGTCAAGAACGCCGGCAGCGCTTGGGAACTTGGCCTTTCGCTGACCGTCGGCGCGCAGGTCCCGATATTCAAGAAGAACGCCACGAACATCGAGGGGCGCTTCGGCATCGGCGACATACCCGACTTCCGTCTGCTCTTCGCGTTCATCTTCTGATCAGCTAGCAGACAGATCGTGACAGCCACAGGAATTGGAAGCGCGGGTTGAGCTTCCGGCGCGCGTTGGGACCGTTCGACGCCACGATGGTGGTGATCGGTGCCATCATCGGCGCCGGAATCTTCATCAACCCCTACATCGTGGCCCAGCGCCTCGACTCGGGTGCGCTGGTCATGGCCGCCTGGTTGGCGGGCGGCGCCATAGCGCTCGCCGGCGCGCTGACGTTCGCCGAGCTCGGGTCGCTGTTCCCGAAGGTCGGCGGTCAGTACGCCTACCTGCGCGACGCCTACCATCCGTTCGCCGGGTTCCTCTACGGCTGGGCGCTGCTTCTGATGATCGAGTGCGGCGCCATCGCCGCCGTCGCCATCGCGTTCGCTCAGTACGCGCTGCGCTTCGTCGGTAACGAAGGCGGCTGGACCACACCGCTGGCCATCGCGGCCATCGTGATCGTCGGCGCCATCAACTACATGGGGGTGAAACCGGGCAGCCGCACGCTGAACGTCTTCGTCATACTGAAGACGCTGGCGCTGATCATGCTGATCGGCGCCGGGCTGTTAATGCCTTCAGGAGGCGCAGCCGCTTCAGCCACAGCGGTATCCGCCGACTCGCGCCTGGTATTCGTGGCCTTCGGAGCCGCGCTCATCC
>JBDHGH010000216.1:0-5535 GCA_039589995.1 Gemmatimonadota bacterium
CGATGAGGTTGAGGACACCCACCGTTCGCGTGGCGCCGCCCGGACTGGTGTAACCGACGGGCACAGCCACCCATGGATCCGGCTTCGGGCCCAAGCGTCCCTCCAGGCCGGAGGGCAACTCACCCACATCTTCCAGCCGAACCGTCCGGTTCTCACGGAAGGCGAGCGCGGAGACGGACGCCCCCGACGACACGGGGACACGTTCCACCGACATCCGCGCCGGACCCTCGGAGGCCGCCAGCACCAGCTCCTCCGTACCGGCGTCGTAGATCCAGAGCGACGCCCTGTCGGCCCCGGTCACGCGAATGACGCCCTTGAGGATCTGGGTGGTGGCATCTTCCAGTCGCGTCACCGCACCGAGGGTCTCGGTGATGTTGTGAAGCAACTCGATCTCTTCCTGCCGTTCCGCCAGGTCTCTACGGCCATCGGCCAGCCGCATCTCGTACGCGAACGCTTCGTCGAGCAAGTCGCGTGCGAATTCGGCCCAGCGCTCGGACTCTTCCTGGCCCGGCGGCGGCACCTGTACCGCGTATCGGATACCACGGGTCCGCAGCCAGTGAAGACCCTCCTTCGCATCGACCTCCTGCCCCATCGGCGCGACGTGCTGCAGCCGCCCGTCCATGTCCTCGGTCCAGAGGTGTAGGTCGGCGCCCGAACTGCCGCGGATGCGATCGATGAGGTCGACCAGTAGCTCGATCTCGCCGGCCAGGGCGCTTTCACCGAGCCGTGATGGGCCCTCTTTCCAATCGCTCCTGAGGGTCAGTGTCAGCGAGTTCCCGGTCTCGCTGAACTCGACATCGTCGGCAAGCTGCTTGAGTAGGAACAGGCCGCGGCCGCCCGAGGCCTCGAGGGCACTGCTGGCCGTGGGATCGGGGACTCGTTTGGGGTCGAAACCTGACCCCTCATCGATGACCTGGACTTTGATAGCCCACGCATCGACGCTGGCTCGCACCCGCACCTTCTTGCTGCGGTCACCTTGATTGCCGTAGAGGATGGCGTTGGACAACGCCTCGCTAACCGCGATTCGCAAGTTGATCAGAGTGCGCTGTCCGTAGCTGCGATATTCACGACAGCGCTCGGCCAACATCTTGATTACGTGCTGGATCACCGAGACGTCGCTGGGCAGTTCGAGCCGGATCTCGTTCGACATATGTCGATCCAGCTCGCCCGGTTTTGCCCCTGGAATACGCGCGATCGAGGCCAGCTTCTCGCCGAGCATCTCCCGGGTAATCGGCTGGACCAGACAATCCTGGCAACCGTGCCGGAAGGAAGAGATGACCGCATTCATGTCGCATTCGCCGGCGGCCATGACGGCCCAGAGCGTAGAGCGCGGGAACAGCTGGGCGAGCGATTCCCAGTCGTCCTCGCCGGGCCCCAGCGCCAAGTCGATGATAACGAGCCAGGGACGCGCGTCGGCGTGAGCTTCGAGATTGTCTAGAGTGGAGATGGTGCGCGCGGAAAGGCCAAGGCCTTCGATAGCCTCGGTCAACTCCGCGGCCAGCTCGGCCCGCTGAGTGACAACGAGGGCAGATCGCCGTCCTTCCTCGCGGCCGGCCATAGCAGGCTCAGAACTCTTCGAGCGCCTGCCCGCGGGAATCGGCGATAAGGAACAGCGTGTCGAGCTTTGTCAGCTCGAAGAGCGTGCGCAGGTCCTCGTTGAGATTGGACAACCGCAATTCGCCGCCCTTCTCACGGATTTTCTTGGACAGGCTGACCAGCACACCCAGGCCCGACGAGTCGATGTAGGCCGTGTCCTTGAAATCGATCAGGAACTTGCGTGATCCCGACTCGAGCAGCCGGATGACGTCGTCCTTCAATTCCTGGCGGTTCCCGACGATCAGTTGGCCGGTGACCTCGACGATGGTTACGTCGTTTTCTGTTGTTACCTCGAAATTCATTCAGCCTCCGTATTTCTTGCCTCTAAGATGCTTGTTTATTGAGTAGGTGAGTAAGCGAGTAACAGAGCAGCCGAGACTGCGAGATGGCAGCTAACTCTGAACTCGAAGTCTCGATTGCTCTGTTACTCGTTTACTCACCTACTCCCAATACCACTAACCACAGGGCAGCTCCCCTATCCCGGTCGCCATCAGCGCCGTCACATACGCCACCCACTCAATGCTGGCCGGGTCCGCGCCCCGCGACACATCGTTGTACGGCCGCGCCAAGCCATGAAGGATCGGCCCTATCGCCGTGGCGTTGGCCAGGCGTTCCACCAGCTTGTAGGCGATGTTGCCGGCGGCGAGGTCCGGGAAGATTAGCACGTTGGCGTGACCGGCGACAGGACTATCGGGCGCCTTTTGCTGACCCACGTGCCGGATCAAGGCCGCATCCGCCTGGAGCTCGCCGTCCGCCGCTATGTGTGGGCAAAGCTCCCTGAACAGGTCGTGCGCCTTCCTCATCTTCTCCACCGAGGGGATGTCGGCACTGCCGCGAGTCGAGAACGACAGGAACGCGATCCGCGGATCGTCGCCCACGATCACGCGCCGCATGCGGGAGGCCTGCGCTGCGATCTCCATCAACTGCTCGGCCTCCGGGTGCGGGATGACGCCGGCGTCGGCGAACGTGAGCACCTCGTGCTCGGGCGTGCCTCGGAATGACGGGACGACCATATAAAAGGCCCCCGATACGAACTCGGCTTCCTTCGACATGCCGACAGTGCGCAGCGCCGCTCGAATCACGTCGCCCGTAGCGTGCGTAGCACCGGCGACGGCACCGTCGGCGTACCCGTTTTGTATCATCATCCCGGCGAAGTAGAGCGGGTCGCTGACGATCGCCTGGGCCGCGTCGACATCCATCTTCTCGCCCTTGCCGAGGCGCGCTTTGCGATACAAATCGGCGAAGCGGTCTATCCCCGGAGCATCTTTGGGTAGGTGCACATCGCCGCGCCAGCCTGCGGGCGAGCCGACCGAATCGTCTGGAACGAGCAGGATCGGTTCGATGTGACCCTCTTCCTGCAGGCGAACAGCCGCTTCGCGTACGCGTTCGTCTTCGCCCTCGACGAGGACGATGCGCTTGCCCGCGCTGGCGGCGCGTTCTTTCAGTTTCTCGAGAAACACCATTTCATGAAACGAGATGAAATGAACTGAACTGAAAAGAAAAAGACTAGTCGGAGACCCGCGCTTTCAATCGGCGTAACACCGGCGGCGAGACGAAGCGGGATATGTCGCCTCCGAGGGAAGCGATCTCCCTAACCAGGGACGCACTGAGAAACGTGAACTCGCCGGCGGGCGTCATGAATACCATCTCGAGTTCGGGTAGCAGCTCCCGGTTCATCAGCGCCATCTGGAACTCGTACTCGAAGTCGCTTACGGCTCGCAAACCCCTCACGACGATCCGGGCATCGACATCCTGGCAGTACTGCACCAGCAGCCCGCTGAATTCCGCCGCCACGATACGAGGCTCATCGGCGAAGGCATCCTCGATCATCGCCATCCGCTCTTCCACCGAGAAAAGGCGGTCCTTCGACTGACTCGGATTATGTGCGACGGATACGATGAGTTTGTCGACGAACTTTAGGCTGCGGCGGGCGATATCCTCGTGACCCAACGTCAGCGGGTCGAAGCTACCGGGATATATCGCGACCCGAGGCTCGCTCATGACTGATCCTCCTCCGAATCGGCAGCTGAGATCAGGGTGATCGCTGTGTCGCCGTAGCGCCGCTCGACGGCGGACGGCGGTAATGTCAGCGTTTCACCCACTTCGTGTTCGACCGATAAAATGCGGACGAACGGATTTCGCACATATCGTTCGACTAACCGGTTCGCCAGGCCCTGCGAGTATGGCGGATCGGCTAGCGCGATGTCGAAGGCACGAGTCTCTAGGCCATCGACGTAACGTAACGCATCCATTGCCACGACCGTCGTCCGCTCACCGGCATCGAGGGCGGCGATGTTGGCCTGCAGACACTTCAGCACACGCCTGTCGCTCTCCACGAAGGTAGCGTGCGCCGCCCCGCGGGAAAGAGCCTCCAGTCCCAAGGCGCCACTACCGGCGAACAAGTCCAGAATCCGAGCCCCCGGCAACTCGGGGCCCAACACGTTCAGCCAGGCCTCCCGCACGCGCTCCGAAGTCGGCCGGATGGCGCCGCCCCGCGGGGCTTTCAGCCTGCGTCGGCCCCAGGTCCCGGCTACGATCCGGAGCTCGCCCAAGCCGCCTCGCTGGGCCGAACGTCAACGACCTGGGCCTGAACGTGCTCGATGCCCTGCCAGTGCCTGATCCCTACCTGGAAGGCCAGGTCCACGGGCACCGATTGGCGAAGCCACTCCGACTCCTCCGCCTGCCCAAAAGCGATCGCCTCGGGCGTGGCGCCATCGCCCACTTCGACGAGCAACCTCAAGTGGTCCTGGCCGACCACCTGCGGTGGCGCCTGCAGGCGAACACCGCGGGCCAGGAAGACGGGCTTGGGGTTTCCTTGCCCGAAGGGCCCGAAGTGGGCGAGGAACTTCCAAAGCCCGGATGAGACCTCGGAAACAGCCAACTCGTGGTCGATCCGTAAACGCGGTCGAAGGTCGTCGGGCGTCAGCCGTTCGCGGGCCACGGCGTTCAGAGTCTGGCGGAATGCCTCGACATTGTCGGCGCGGATCTGCAGGCCCGCGGCGGCTTTGTGACCGCCGAACTGTTCCAGGTGCTCATTGCAGGCTTTGAGTGCCTCGTACAGGTGGAACCCGGGTATCGAGCGGCCCGACCCTTTACCTCTGTCACCGTCGAGCGCGATGAGGAACGTGGGTCGGTAGTGCTGCTCGAGAACCCGGGATGCCACGATACCGATGACGCCGGGGTGCCAACCCTGCGCAGCGAGTACGATGGCGTAGTCGTTGTCCGGGTCGAAAGTATCCTCGAGCATCGCGATCGCTTGCACGAGCGTCGCCTTGTCCTCTTCCCGACGCAGCCGGTTCTCTTCATCGACGACCTCGGCGATGGTCCGGGCTTCCGCCTCGTCGTCGGTGAGTAGCAATCGGACCCCGCGCATCGCCTCGCCCATGCGGCCCACAGCATTGAGACGCGGTCCGACGACGAAGGCGATCTGTCCGGCATTGATAGGCCGGTCCGGCTTCAGGCCCGATACGTTCAACAGGGCCCGCAGACCCGGATTGGGTGTCTTCTGAAGCACCTTCAAGCCGAAGCGGGTGAGGATGCGGTTCTCGCCGGTAAGGGGCACCAGGTCGGCCACGGTGGGAATGGCCACGAGGTCCAAATACTTGTACAGCTCGTCGACCCTTCGGCCGCGTGAATCGAACAGCGCCTGCAGCAGCTTGAAGGCGACGCCGGCGCCGCTCAACACCTGCTCCGGGTAGGCACAGTCGGAACGATGGGGATTGAGAACGGCGACGGCCGGCGGCAGCTCCTCCGACGGAGTGTGGTGATCGGAGACCACCACATCGATGCCTGCACCGCGAGCTGCCTCGACAGTCGAGTGCGCCACGATCCCGCAGTCGCAGGTGACGACCAGGCGGCGTTTCGATTCTACCGCCGCCGCCAGGCCGGCGGGACCGAAATCGTATCCGTGCTCGAGCCTGTTGGGAACGAACGGCTCGA
>JBDHGH010000217.1:0-5522 GCA_039589995.1 Gemmatimonadota bacterium
GGGCTGTTGATGAGATCGCGGTTCTGCGCCACCCCCTCCGTTCCCCACAGGCGGAAGGCATCGTATCCCTTTCCGGCACTCACCAGGTCGTAGAGTCGCTTCCCGTATTCGGTGGCCAACAGATCGGGGTTCGCCTCAGCTATCATCGGCGCCAGACCCAGATTGGCGGCGTGATCCGAGACCACCAGGAAGTCCAGTGGCCGAATCAAGCGCGCCCGCTGACCCGTGCTGGTGATGACCTCCTCGCCGCGAGCGAAGCGGAAGGCCTGCTCGGGCGGAAGCGTATTACCGATCATGCCCGCATCGGTGGAGTAGCTCGTGTGCAGGTGTGTGTCGCCCCAGAACAGTCCTTCAGCGAAGTTCTTGTCCCGCGCCGTCCGCTCGACATAAGGCGAGTAGATCCGTTGGCGCTCCGGGAGAGACGCCGAGTCGGGACGTATTTGCGCCGCCAGCGGCGATGCCGACACCGCCAGCGCTAGACATAGAAGCAAAAGGTTCCTCATAGCCATTCCCCTTGGTTGGGTCTGCACCTCATCGAATCGCTACGCTCTTTTTTTCGCCCTTCTGGCAGCTACACTCTTCTGACCACTGCCTTCGGGTTTACTGCTTACTGCTTACCTACCGTCTACTGGTCGGTCCGCGATCGCAGCACCGCCTCCGTGTCCGCACCCCAATTGAAGTACCAGCCGGCGGCGTCCATGAAAGAGGAATCGAGCGGCTGCACCTTGTTCGAGTCGACGATCTGCAGCGTCCCCATGGTGGGCAGCGATGTGAGGGGTTGGTACACCGTGACGCGATCGTTCGGCAGGTCCTCGACGATGAACGCGACCGTGCTAACCCCAGTTCCCAGTTCCAACAGCGCCGGCTTCATGTTCTTCAATTCCTCGCCGGCCAGCTGATGGGTGATGTTGCGAACGACCCTGTATGGCGGGAAGCGATTGAAGAACTCCGTCTCGATCCAGGCGCCCAAGCGCCGGGCCGGGCCGGTGTCTTTAAGGAATCCAACCAGCACGAAGATCAGGAACAGCGATCCCAGGATGGCAAGCTGTCGCCCCAGCGGGCTCAGCAGCCCAAAGCGTGGTATCAAATCCTGCAGAGGTGCCGTCAGCAAAACCGTGAGATCGTAGAACCCGCCGATCAGCAGATAGGCCAGGAGAAACGGCAGCAAGATGAGAAAGCCGGCCGCGAATTTCCTGCCAAGCGTCTTCAGAAGGCCACCCATGGTCATCGCGCCTCTCGATTGTAACCAAGGTTGCGAGCGATCGCCGCCTCGTAAGCCGGCGTAGCCCAACCAACCGCTGGACCACGCCGAGACTTGGACATACCCCTGCACCTAGATCCCAACAACGCCAAGCGGACTCATGCGTGGACTCCTCAAGTTCGCCGCACTAATCACTACTTACGATTTATTACTCACTTACCGGCCCGGCGTATACCAAATCGGACTCGTGTACGCCCGCTCCTGCGTGATCATCGGTACCTCGGCCGGCAGCGTGATGCCGAAGCGCGCGGCCTCGTAGGCCGTCCAACGCGGCGTGGGAATCTCGATCACCCGAGCGTAATACACGGCCGGAAGATCCGGATCGAAATCCGGATCGGTCCACACTGTGATCAACTCGGGATCGCCGATTGTGTTGGTCCAGGTGGCGTTGGCGACATCCACCGTGTTGCCCACCGGCGGCAGCTTACCATCGGAGCCGGGCCGGCGGTCACCGGACCACGCCACGTCATAGACCTTTTCGTTGCGGTTGCCATCATCATCCAGCCAGCCCTTCACGATCTGAATACGATCGAGGTTGCCGGAGTACGGATCCTTGAGCGCCGCAACCAAAAACGTCGGTGCCACTCTGCCCTGAGCCGGCGGCAGGTCGGCGCCCATGGGCACGCCCTTCGTGTAGCCGACGTTTGCCGGCAAGCGGTTCTGCCCGTCCGCCTCGGTGAACTCCCAACCACCGAAGAAGCGTACCAGCATCCGCGGTCCGGTGGTCGCGTAGGTTTCCTTCCGCATCATGGCGTCGAAGATCGCCTCACGAGTGTTCTCCGTGGCCCAGACGCCGGCGTAGCCCGAGCCGACCATGTCCCAGCTCTCGTACTTCTTGTCGCCCATCTGCGCCATGGGGTGCTTGTAGCGCTCGGGGCCGGGCTCGGTGCCGGAGTGTTTGCCGAAGAAGTTCTCCTCCTCGGCGGTGGCGAGACCTGTGTGGCTGTCGGTGGAGCCAATCATGCCGAACTTGTACGGGTTCACGCCAAGTCGTTGCTCCAGTTGCAAGCCGATCTGCAGACCGCTGCGCGCGTACTCGTACTGCAGCATGTCGTTCTCTTTCACCTCGCTAAGATCGAGGTTGCCCTGGTCCCAGGTCTCGTAGTCGGCGAACTCATCGTTCGGCGAGAGGAACGGGTGCGCCTCGCCGTCACCCTTGATCTGGGTCGCCTCGTATAGCGGCTCCCACTTCGCACGGGTCTCGGCGTAGGCGCGGTCGAATGACCGACCGGTGAACGAGTCGAGGATCGGGAACATGATGCCGTTGCTCAGGTTGCCGTTGTGTGCAATCGCGAGAACCTGGCCGCCGGTCTTGTCTTCGTATGCCTGCAGCTGACTCCAAAGGTCACGCGGGTTGTCGCTACCCAACGGCGGCAGCGTCGTGTAGGGCTCGACGATGCCGGCCTTGTCGGCATCGTCGCGGAAGATCACAACGCGATGCAGGTTGGCCCCCCCGGTATTGGATGTCCACTCGTAACCAATGAACGCCGTGAAGCGGCCGGGATCGTTGTACTCTTCCGCCGCATCTATCGCCTCGTCCCAAGCGTCGCGGTAGGCCTTGCTACCCGGCAGCGACGACAACGCCTCCGGGAACTCGTTGTTCGAGAACGCCACGATGACCTCGACCGCCACCTGCACACCCTGCTGCCCACCTTCCTGGATCATCTGGTACCACCGTTTACCGGTCGGATCGGCGAGCATCGCCGGGTCGCCGGCATAGAGCCTCGGAAAAAAGCCCATGTTGTCCGAATGATCCGCGACGACGAGGAAGTCCAGCGGTCGGGAGAGCTTGACCTGCAGACCGGTCGAGGAAGTCAGTTCCTCGCCACGGGCAAACCGGTAGGCGTCTACCGGTGAGAGCCGCGCGCCGAAAGCGCCAGCATCCATCGACATCCCCGTGTGCAGGTGCGTGTCCCCCCAGAAGACCTGGGTGGGGAAGTTGCGTCCCGCGTACGGCGAGAAGTGCTTCTGCGACTGGAACGCACCCGCCGCCGTCGAGTCCGGTGGGGGCAGCTGGGCAAACGCCGACCCGGCGAGCGCCATTGTGAGCACCATGGACATCAGAAGCGGCTGCACCTTCTTCCAGTTCTTCATCTCCAGTCCTCCGGAAAAGATGATGGATTCACGTGGATTCACGTATTCACCTCAAGCGTTCCTGCTCGAGCACTTCGATGTCTTGGATTTTCCACACGCCGTCGGTGGGCACGACCACGACGTGGGTGTCGTAACGGTTCTGGCGAAAGTGGCGGTGGCCGAAGTGGGTCACCGTACCCCCAACCGTCCACGACGCTTCAGCGCCGAAGCCGCCGTCCGCTCGCGGTTCCACCGCGCCTACGTCCAGCAGTTCCACTGCATCGACCCGGGCGCGGGCGCCTCCCCGCTCCTCCATCTCCAGCGCTCTGCGGTGCTGGAGATAGACGTCCGTCAGCGTCTCTCCCGTAACGGCGACGGCGAGGCGGTCGTACGCGGCGGCTTCGTCGCGGAATTCAAGGGCACGATAGACATTTGGGAGCACGCCCGCCAGTATGCGCCGCGCTTGTGCCTCCGACATCGAGCGACTGAGTGGAGCGGGGATCGCCACGGCGACCTGTGCCAGAGGTCCAACGACGATCGCCAGGGCGAGTAGAATCCGGGCTGCCGCGAACGAGGTAGTGCGACGTCGGCCCCGCAGACCGCTCACGAACAAAACGACAGCGACGACAAACAGCGTCACCGAGATGAGCGGCAACGGAAACCTCGCCGGCTCGACCTCGACCGCGGCCAACGTCGGGACCGGGTCTTCCATCAGCTCGTTCTTCCAATGCAGTGCGGGCTGACCTTCCGTCAGTATCGCCGACACCGAAGCTTCGGGGTCGATGATCGTCGCTGGAGTCGCCGGTACCGCCTCGCTGAACTCTCCCCAGGACAACGTCACGGCGTCGGGGATTCCGCTCGTCAGGTATACGAGTGTGACGCCCACGAGAGCGTCATCGATCGGTTCGCGCACCGGCGTTTGCCGCGGCAACACACCGATCGCATCGGCGGTCATGAAGCCCACGCGATCGACGAATCCTTCGGCGGATTCACCGTCGATCTCGACGGTTGCCCGCGATACAACCAGCTCAATGATTCCCTGCGTCACCTCTTGCTGAGTCTCTATTTCTACATAGCCGTTACCGACAGCGAAGCCGATCTCGCTCGCTACATCGAGCACTCGAATCAGCACTTCGTTACGAACCTCGAAGGGTTCCACGGCCAGGTAGTTTTGGATCGGCGCGTCGACGGTCTGGGGAGCGAGCCGGCGCGAACCCGGCAGACCCGCTGTAGACGTCCCCGTCATGCCGGGGATTCGCGTACTGACCGTAGCTACAGTCTCCTCGACGGGAGCGACGAAGGTGAGGGTCAACACCGCGGCGACTGCCGTCCCCCCGATTCCATTAGTGGCGACCGGCCGCAGCCAGGCGGTCCGCCAGCGGCGCTTCGCGAACTCGCCCGCGCCCGAGACCCCTAAGGCGAGGGCCAGCATCGCCGCGTCCATTCCCAGCACCAGAACCAGAAGCTCCGACCAGGCCACACCACCCGCTTCAGGGGCCGCCGGCAGCAACGTTGCCAGGGCGAGCCCGTGGAACAGGCCGGCTGCGGCCGACAGCCCGTGCATCCGCCGGCGCTGCGGAACCGGTCGCAAGGCTTCGCGAGCGAGGAATGCCACCGCGATGGCGACGCAGATCTCGGCGATCCTTGGCTCGAACGTTCGTCCGAAAGCGGCCGTCCCTCCCGCCGCGACCAACTGCCCGATCGCGAAGGCGGTGACCAGACGAATCGAGCCCGTCGCTCCACCCAGCAGTATCAGCGCCAGCAGGAAAGCCACGTGCACCCAGTGGCTCCAAACGTGTTGCAATCCGCTCAGGGCGGCGAACCGCGCATCGCGCAGCCAGGCGGCCACCGACCCAACGTTCGCCTCCGGCACGCGCCACGACTCCTCCTGCGGCGTTAGAGCGTGGGCGAACCGCTCGCCCGACAACAGCCCCACGCGGATTACCGTGTTGATCGACGGATTGTAGACCGGGAAGCTCATGCCGATGGTCCGACCGGCGAGGCCTTCCGAACAACGTTAGACCTGACGATTCAGCCAGCCGCTGGGCTGATCGAGGAAGACGCGCTCGCCCTCGGCTCGGCACCCCTCCGGCATGACCACGCCGGGCACCGCCTGAGGCGGAAGCAGCTTTGGAGTACGCCACTGGACCAGAAACGAGCCCGGTTCCCTTTCCTTGATCTGGACCTG
>JBDHGH010000218.1:0-5802 GCA_039589995.1 Gemmatimonadota bacterium
ATCGCGAAGGCGATCAGCACGGCGGGCGGCGACCGTATCACCGAGACGGGAATAGCCGTCGGGACACCGGACTACATGAGTCCCGAACAGGCCTACGACGACGAAGAGATCGATCAACGGGCCGACCTGTATTCTCTGGCGTGCGTGATGTACGAGATGCTGGCGGGTCAGCCACCCTTCATTGGACCCAATGCCCGCGCCGTCATAGCTCGCCATGTGATCGACCCGGTCCCGCCGATTCGAACGGTCCGGCCCGATGTTCCGGCGCACGTCGCCATGGCGATCCGCAAAGCGTTGGCAAAAGCGCAACAAGACCGTTTCGCCACGTTGGGCGATTTTGTCGCTGCCATCGCGGCCGAAGGAGGCACGGCGCCGCACGCCAAGACCCGTACCATAGCCGTCCTGCCCTTCACCAACATGAGTGCCAGTCCAGAGGACGAGTACTTCAGCGACGGAATGACCGAGGAGATCATCAACGCTTTGACGAAGGTCGAGGATCTCAACGTCGTCGCTCGGACATCGGTGTTCGCGCTCAAGGGCAAGGATCAGGACGTTCGCGAGATCGGAGAGCAGCTGAGCGTCGGGTCGGTGTTGGAGGGCAGCGTCCGCAGATCCGGGGATACCCTCCGCGTCACCGCCCAGTTGGTAGATACGGCAGACGGCTACCATCTATGGTCTGAACGATACGACCGCGACCTGGAGGACGTGTTCGTCATCCAGGATGAGATCGCCGAGAACATCGCCCGCGAATTACAGGTGATACTCAGCGATGAAGAGAAGCGCGCAATCTCGAAGCCGCCCACCGATAACGTGGAGGCTTACGATTACTACCTGCGAGGCCGACAGTACTTCCACCAGGCTCGAAAGAAGAGCCTCCAGTACGCTCGAGAGATGTTCGAGCGCGCCATTGAGGTCGATCCCGATTTCGCACTCGCGTACGCCGGCATCGCCGACTGCAGCTCGCTGCTGCACATGTATTACCCATCACAAGAGACCACCCTAGGACAAGCGGAAACCGCGAGTCTAAGAGCACTCCAACTGGATCCCAATTCGGCCGAGGCGCACGCCGCTCGAGCGTTCGCGCTCTGGCAGATGAAACGAGGTGACGAAGCCGAGCAGGAATTCGAGAGAGCGATCGAGCTGGACCCCAAGCAGTTCGAGGCGCACTACTTCTACGCGCGCCAGAGCTTCGGCAAGGGCGATCTCGACAAAGCGGCGCGCCTCTTCGAGGAGGCCTCGAACTTACGGGACGATTACCAGGCGGCCTTCTTTGCCGCCCAATCCCTGGCGGCCATGAATCGCCAGGAGGAAGCCCGCGCCGCCTACCGCCGGGCGCTGCAGATCGTCCGCGATCACCTCGAGCTGACGCCGGACGACCCCCGGGCGGCGACGATGCGCGCGGTCTCGCTCTGCCGTCTCGGGCAACTGGAGGAAGGCCTCGAGTGGGCCGAGCGCGCCGTCGCCATAGATCCCGACGACGCCGGCGTTCGGTACAACGTGGCCTGTCTCTACTCGCTCGAAGGACAAATCGATAAGGCCATCGAATGCTTGGAGGGCGCGATCCATGTCGGATTCGGAAACAAGGACTGGATCAACAACGACCCGGACCTCGACCCCCTGAGAAGCGATCCGCGCTTCCAATCGCTCGTCAAGAACCTCTAGCTCAACCCTAGTCAGACGCCGGGAGGGGGCACGATGCGACTGTCTGCCGAGGACCAAGAGGCGATCAGGGCGACTCTCGAGACGATGATGCAAGCCCAACAGGCCGGCGACTGGGCGGCGGCCGGCGCCATGTGCATCGAGGACCATCTCGCCATGCCGGCCAACCGTCCCGTGATGGTAGGCCGACAAGCCTGGGTCGAGTGGATGGAGTCCTTCGACGCGACCTTCACCCACATGAGCGCCGAAGTCGACGACATCGACGGGCGAGGGGATCTCGCCTACCTGCGCGGCACGTACTCGGAGGCGTACGTCGCCGCCGAGGGCGACGAGCCGGTGGAGGGGTCCGGCAAATTCCTGTGGATTCTTCGCAAACAGCCCGATGGGACGTGGCTTGTGGCGATCTCCATCGGGAACTCGAATGCGCCTCCAGCGAGTGATTAGTCGATATCTCAGTCCGTCGTGTCCGGCGTCCTCAGCACTTACTCGAAGCCGACGCGTTGCAGGTTGCGGAAGATTCCCATCGCCGCCAGAACGACGACGACCATGAAGACCGCGCCGAGCAGCGGCTTGCCGTACAGGAAGTAGCCCGTCCCGAATAGCGCCGAATAGACGACGACGCAGCCCAAGAACCACGACATCATCGCGGCCGAGAAGCTCCCTTCCACCGGCCCAGTCTCCACCGCGCCGCGCCAGCCGAAGTTGAACGGCCGGATCCTGTCGTAGAACGCCTGCAGGGTCGCTTTGTCGGTGGCCGGCGTCAGCAACGTCACCGTCAGCCAAACCACCGAGGTGATGGCGACGCCCAGCACCAGCTTCAGCGACGGATGCACGGCGGCGAAGCCCAACGCTTCGTGCACGACCTCGAAGTAGATGGCGACCAGGAACGAGATGATCATCGCCGACAGCTCGCTCCAGGCGCTGATCCGCCACCAGAACCAGCGCAACAGAAATATGAGCCCCGTGCCCGCGCCGATCTGTAAAAGGATCTGAAAAGCTTGTAACGCGTTCTCCAACCAGAGCGAGACGATCCCCGCCAGGATGATCAAGCCTACCGTCGAGACCCGCGCCACCGACACGTAGTGGCGCTCGCTCCGGTCCGGCGCCACGAACCTCTTGTACACATCATCGACGATGTACGAGGCACCCCAGTTTAGATGCGTGCTGATGGTCGACATGTAGGCGGCGGCCAACGATGCCACCACGAGGCCCAGCAACCCGTGTGGCAGGAAGACCAGCATCGCCGGGTAGGCCAGATCGTTACGAACGATGGAGGGGTCCAGTCCTGGGAAGCGCGCCGTGATCGACGCGAGGTCCGGGTAGATGATCAGCGACGCCAGCGCCACGATGACCCACGGCCACGGCCTCAACGCGTAGTGGGCGACGTTGAACCACAACGTCGCCTTCATCGCGTCCTTCTCGTTCCGCGCCGCCAACATCCGCTGCGCCACGTAGCCGCCGCCCCCGGGCTCGGCTCCGGGATACCACGTGCTCCACCACTGGACCGCGATGGGGATGATGAACACGGCCGCCGCCGTCCTCCAATCGGTGAAGTCCGGCAGAAACGACAGCCTTCCTTCTAGGGCGGGGCTGGCCACCAGGCCCGCCAGCCCGCCCACCTCCGGCTGCGCCAACGCAAAATACGCGGCCGCCAGCGACCCGATCATGGCGATAGCGAACAGCAGCAGGTCGGTGACCACCACACCCCACAGACCCGACATCGCCGAGTAGATGACCGTCACCGTGCCGGCGATCAGCACCGTCGTGTACTTGTCGATGCCCAGAAGCACGCCGCCGATCTTGATGGCCGCCAAAGTGACGGTGGCCATGATCATCACGTTGAAGAAGACGCCGAGATAGAGCGCCCGGAAACCACGGAGGAATGCTGCGATGCCACCGGAATACCGCAGCTCGTAGAAACCGATATCGGTGAACGCGCCAGACCGTCGCCACAGCTTCGCGTAGAAGAACACCGTACACATACCGGTGATCAGGAACGCCCACCACGCCCAGTTCTGGCTCACTCCGTTGGTGCGCACCATGTCGGTGACCAAGTTCGGAGTGTCGGTGGAGAACGTGGTCGCCACCATCGAAGTGCCCAACAACCACCACGGTGCGTTGCGGCCCGAAAGGAAGAACTCCCCGATCCCCTTCCCCGCCCGCCGGGCGAAGATGAGACCGATGGCCAGCGCGATGACGCCGTATGACAGTATGACCAGCCAATCGACGGTTACAAGCTGCATCTGCTCTAGGCTCCAGGTGTGCGGGTTGGGCTTTGTTATACAGTCCCCGATGCGCTCGCGCTACCGCCGATTGCCGCACCGCCGAGTTACCTTGTATTGTCAACTCTGACATTCACAGCCTTTGGGAACATCGATCGCCCCACGGCGGATGGCACCTATATGATCTCCCGACGCGACATGCTCAAGACTAGCGGGGCGGCTTTGGCCGGCATCGCCGCGATCCCCAGCACCTGGCCCGACCTGGCCCGAGCGACTGGCCATCAAGACGCCACGGCGGGCGAAGACCTGACCCGCTACGTGGACCCGTTCATCGGGACGAGCGCCCACGGCCACACCTATCCCGGCGCCAACGTTCCCTTCGGGATGGTCCAACTGAGCCCCGACAACGGTGTGAACGGCTGGGACTGGTGCTCGGGATACCACTGGTCCAGCGATCGCATCGTCGGGTTCAGCCACACACATCTAAGTGGCACCGGCATCGGAGACATGTACGACATCCTGTTCCAGCCGGCTCTCACGACCCGGGCACCGCTCGCGGACGTCGGCTCGAGCTTTTCCCACGACCGAGAAGATGCCTCACCGGGCTACTACTCGGTCGAGTTGGATGAGCCAGCGGTCACCGCAGAACTCACCGCGACCGAACGGGTCGGTATGCACCGCTACACGTTCTCTCGGATCCCGTCCGGGCAAAGCGCCTCGATCGTCGTCGACCTGGGCCATTCACTCAACTGGGACCGGCCGACAGAGGCCTACATCGCCGTCGAAAGTCCGACCACAATCAGCGGATATCGGAGGTCAACCGGATGGGCACGCGATCAACGCGTGTTCTTCGCCGCGCAGTTCTCGCGGCCGATCTCGAACCACTGGTTGGAGGCCGAGTGGACCTCTCCAGCCCGGCATCAGGACCTCAAAGGCGAGCGGGTGAAGGGCTGCTTTCAGTTCTCCACGCAGCCCGGCCAGCGGGTCGTCGCCAAAGTCGCGATCTCGCCGGTCAGCATCGAGGGGGCCAAGCGAAACTTGCGCGAGGAAGTTGCCGGCTGGGACTTCGACGAAGTCCGCAGCGCCGCAACAGACGCGTGGAATCGAGTGTTGAGCCGCGTTCAGCTGGGAAACGTCGACCCCGAAAAGCGGACGCTGTTCTACACATCGCTGTATCACGCATTCCTCGCGCCGCAGCTATTCTGCGACGTCGACGGCAATTACCGAGGACCGGATACAGAGGTTCATCGCGGTCGCGGGTTCGACAACTACACGGTGTTCTCGCTATGGGACACATACCGGGCCGAGCACCCGCTGCTCACGCTCGTACAGCCCGAGCGCGTGAACGACCTCGTTCAATCGATGATGGCCTTCTATCGTGAGGGAGGGTTGCTCCCGGTGTGGTCGCTGGCCGGGAACGAAACCAACACGATGATCGGCTATCACTCCGTGCCGGTTATCCTGGACGCCTGGTCCAAGAACCTCACGCAAATCGACGCGGGCGAAGCCCTCGAGGCTATGATCAAGAGCGCCGAGCAGGACGGCCACGGCCTGCGCTACTATCGGGTGCCCGAACCGCGACCGCTGAAGGAGATCGAGCAGGAGGAAACGCGCTCGAACGTGCGCCGCGTCAGCGCGGCGACACTCTCCGGTATCACTCGCCGTTTCCCACCGCCCGCCGGGCCTTGATAGTCCGCAGCGACGATGGGACAAAGTCCGTCGATTGGGAGACCGCGCCCGTGCCCGAAGAGGCTGCCGGAACGCGAGCAACCTTCGTTTGGCTCACCGGAATGGATGCCGGCGAAAGCCGTCGCCGGTTCGAGTTGTCAGTCAACGGAGAACGGTGGTTCGAATTCCGAGGCCCCCGCGAAGCTGACCGCAGTTTGACCATGGATGGGCCGGGCGGCGCACGACTCGTGTT
>JBDHGH010000219.1:0-8910 GCA_039589995.1 Gemmatimonadota bacterium
GAGTATGCGGATCCGGATTCGGAGCCGCACTGCGCCATGGTCGAAGCGGTGCGGGAACGGCTGGGACTCACATCGCTTCGCTACCAGAGGCTTGACGATCTTGTCGCCGCCATCGGGTTACCGAAAGAGAAACTCTGCACCTACTGCTGGGACGGCGTCGAGCCAGACTGAGGCACACCAAAGTCGGTCCCGCAATCGCAAGGAGGAGTCCGATGAACGCCCGTCGACTGATTTCGACACTGGCCATGGTCCTTCTCGTGCCTTTCCTCGTCGGGCACGACCTGTTCATCAAACTGGATAGCTACTTCCTTGCTCCTGAAAGCTACGTCCGCATCCCGATTCTGAACGGCACGTTTGAGGGGAGCGAGAACTCGATCACAGCCGATCGAGTCATGGGCATCGTGCTGGCCGGAGCATCGGAGGTCAGCTACCTGGACACTGATAGCTGGGACGCATCGGGTGACACGACCTTCATAGCGCTGCGGACCGGTGAGTCGGGCACCTACGTGTTCGGCGTATCGACCAAGTCCAGGCTGATCGAGCTCGACGCCGCGAGCTTCAACCAGTACCTGGAGCACGATGGGGTTCACGATGTGCTAGCGGCCCGGAAGGCGGAAGGCGAGCTCGAGCGCGATGCTGTCGAGCGGTACTCGAAGCACGTGAAGGCGGTCTATCAAGTCGGCGAAGCTCGAAGCGGAGGCTGGGATCGAGCGTTGGGATTCCCTGCCGAAATCGTACCGTTGGCCAACCCCTACGAACTCAGCAGCGGCGAGGCGATCGAGGTTCGCTGCCTGGTATTCGGCAAGACGGTGGCGAACCAGCTGGTCATCGCGGGCGGTGTGAGCCCGGACGGCGTCATCGCTGAGCGGGACGCGCGGGCCGACGAGAACGGAGTTGTGCGCTTTACTCTGGAGAGCGCCGGCAGGTGGTATATCAAGTTCATACACATGGCGAAGACAGACGAGGAAAGCGTGGACTACGAGTCAAATTGGGCAACGCTGACATTTCAGGTACGTTGAGTCGGAAGGCCACCTTGCTACGCTTCTCATTGAAGCCCTCCCTCGTTGCAGCGACGGTCCTTTGTGCTTGCGGGGGATCGCCAGAAGACATCCCACCGAATCCGGTCGTTCCCACGGCAGCGCAGTTGGAATACCAAGAGATGGAGTTCATCGGTTTCGTCCACTTCACGGTGAACACGTTCACCGATCAGGAGTGGGGATTCGGCGACGAACCTCCCGACGTATTTGATCCAACGGCTTTCGATGCGCACCAGTGGGCTTCGGTCGCCGCCGAAGTCGGAATGAAGGAGTTGATCCTCACAGCCAAGCACCACGACGGTTTCTGCCTCTGGCCCTCGCAGCACACCGAACATTCCGTCAAGAACAGTCCATGGAGAAACGGTACCGGCGACGTTGTGGGAGAGTTGGTTTCCGCCGCCCGCGAGCACGACATCAAGGTGGGGCTCTACTTGTCGCCGTGGGATCGCAACCACGCGGAGTACGGCCGCCCTCTTTATCTCGAATTCTACCATAACCAACTAAGGGAGCTGCTGACCGACTACGGCGACATCACCGAAGTCTGGTTCGATGGGGCGAATGGCGGAACGGGCTATTACGGTGGTGCCAACGAAGAGCGCAGAATCGACCGGGAAACTTACTACCAGTGGCCGGAAACCTGGGCTCTGGTGAAATCTCTGCAGCCGGGCATTCTCATCTTCTCGGACGCGGGGCCGGATATCCGCTGGATCGGTAACGAACACGGGTTCGCCGGCGAGACCAACTGGTCGATGATCAACACCGTTGGGATCGTCGTGGGCGCCGCTGACGGAGCCTACCTCAATACCGGCGATCCGGCAGGCCGAAAGTGGGTCGTGCCCCTCTGCAACACGTCCATCCGGCCGGGCTGGTTCTACCATGCGGCGGAGGACGAAAAGGTGAAGACGCCTCAGGACCTGCTGGAGGTGTACTATCGTTCCGTGGGAAGGAACTGCGTCCTGCTGCTAAACATACCACCGGACCAACGCGGACTATTCCACGAGAATGACATGGAGGTCCTGCGAGAGTTTCGCCGTGTTCTGGATGAGACGTTCGCGGTGAATCTCGCCCTGGGGAAGCCAGTCGAGGCGGACAACTACCGAGACCGCAACTCGTACTTCGCACCCTCAAACATCGTGGACGATGATCTCGACTCGTACTGGGCCACAGACGACGGAGTTCCCCAAGCAACGTTGGAGATCGACCTGGGTGAACCCATCTACTTTGACCGCATTATGCTCCAGGAGCCGATACGTTTCGGCCAGCGGATCTCGGCGTTCGCCATCGACGCGCATGTGGACGGGGAGTGGACCACCTTAGTGAAGGGGACGACGGTCGGCTACAAGAGGCTGCTTCGGATTCCCGGGATCGAGGTGGATCGCGTGCGCATCGTCATAGAGGAGGCCAACAGCGCGCCCGCACTCTCTAATCTCGGCCTTTTCAAAGCCTCCGCAGCCGAGTCGGCGAACTGATCCAACCCTATTGCTCCTGACGCTATCCATACATATAGACACTCTATAGGACGACCTATAGACAATCGATAGGAGAGCCCATGGCCGCTGGGAAAGCCGATCTGATGCGCGGAACTCTGGATATGCTGATCCTGAAGACTTTGTCCCTCCAGCCGCTGCACGGTCTGGGGGTCTCGCGACGCATCGACCAGATCACGGACGGCGTGTTCCAGGTCAAGCCGGGATCGCTCTTCCCCGCCCTCCACCGCCTCGAACAGGAAGGCTGGGTCAAAGGGAAATGGGGCGAATCGGAGAACAACCGGCGCGCCAAGTACTACGAGCTAACGGCAGCGGGTCGGCGTCGACTGGGCGCAGAAAAGCGGAACTGGGCACAAGTCGCACTGGCGATCACGAGAGTACTCGAGGCTACCTGAGGGGGAGCCATGCAGGCGTATACGCGGTTGATCAGCTTTTTCCGGTCGCTGTTCCGCAAGGAGAAGCTCGACCGAGATCTCGACGAAGAGCTGGCTAGCTACCTCGAGATGCTGACGGAAGAGAGGGTCGGGGCTGGGATGAGTCGAGACCAGGCTCGTCGTGAAGCGCGCATCGAGCTGGGGGGCGTCGAACAAGTCAAGGAGGGCGTCCGAGAAAGAAGGCTAGGTGCGACCCTGGATACTCTGCTCCACGATATTCGATACGCTTTTCGAGCACTCAGGAGAAACGCTGGCTTCGCGTTCGTCGCTATTCTGATTCTCGCCATCGGTATCGGCGCGAATACGGCATTGTTCAGCAACATCCACTCGGTGCTTCTACGCGGTATCCCGTTCGAGGAACCCGATCGATTGGTGGCCATCGGTAAGACGATCAACGAGCGCCCGGCCGGTTGGGTCTCACGAGTGGACTACTACGACATCCGGGAGGCTAGCCGTTCTTTCGAAGAGCTCGCGGCGCTCGCGGACTTCACTGTGCAGAACACCGTCACGGGAGGGCCACGCCCGGAACTCATCCAAGCCCATTACGTGACCTGGAACTTCTTCGCTACCGTGGGCGTCAACGCAATCGTCGGTCGCCGATTTCTGCCCGAAGACGAGACCGACCGGACACCGACGGTTCTGATCAGCTACGGCTACTGGCAGAGTCGTCTGGGGGGCTCACCCAACGCCGTGGGCAGTACGATTACCCTTGATGGGTCGGCCTTGACGGTCGTCGGAGTGATGCCGCCGAATACTCGGTTCCTAGTCGATGCCGATGTCTGGCGCCTGGTTGACCGCGAAGGCCCGTTCGATCGTGTGCGGGATTCCCACAGCCACATTCTGGTTGGAAGGCTGAAGCCGGGGGTCACGTTAGAGGCGGCCCAAAGCGAACTCGACGGAATAGCCAGCGCTCTCGAAGAGCAGTACCCAACAACCAATGAAGGCAAGGGTCTGATCTTGACGGATCTGCAGGGCTTCATGGTCGAAGACGTGCGTCTCAGCCTGATGTTGCTCATGGCGACGACGGTTCTCGTCCTACTCATTGCTTGCGGGAACGTGGCAGGGCTGCTTCTGGCTCGCGGCGAGCGACGGCAATCGGAGATCGCGATGCGAACCGCGTTGGGAGCCTCGAGGCGCCGACTGGTACGGCAGCTGATGACGGAGAGCGTGATCCTCACCATCGCAGCGGGATTGCTGGGAATTCTTGGCGCTTTTCTGCTGCAGGATTTCCTTCTGCGGCTGCTGCCGACGGGCGAAATCGGCATCGAGCCCGCCGCGATTAACGGCTGGGCACTGGTCTTCGCGCTGTTGCTGTCCATCGCCACCGGCCTGTTGATCGGCGTAATGCCCTCCCTGCGGAGTACGGCGTTGCACCCTGCGCAGCAACTGAGGTCGGGAAGGCACGCGACCGAGGGTGTCCGCAGCAGTCGCCTGAGGAGCGGATTGGTAGTGTTACAGGTCGCCCTTTCGGTGACGCTTCTCATCGGATCGGGGCTGCTGATTCGCAGCCTGAGCCAGCTGTCGACGGTGGAGCTGGGCTTCGATCCCGACAACCTCCTGACCGGACAAATCCAAATCCAGAGCGACGACTACCCAACGCTGGAAGAGCGCACCCAGTTCTTTGCGACCCTACTGGACGAAGTCGAGGCCTTGCCCGGGGTGGTGTCGGCAACCCTCATCAACAAACTGCCGGTTCTCAGCCCCGCTCAGGATTGGGGGATCTGGCCCGCGGAGAATCCGCCCCAGTCTAGCCAAGGCGCTTTCTTCGCCATGTCTCGCTGGGTGCCGGCGGGATACTTCGAGACTATGGGCATACCGCTTCTAGCCGGACGTGACATCTCGGCCACCGACGTTATTGACGCTCCTCGCGTGGTCGTATTGAGCGAAGCCACTGCCCGCGCTCTGTTCGGTGATTCCGACCCCATAGGCCGCATCGTAGGCATCGGCTTCATGGAGGGTTCGTTCGAGGTGGTCGGGGTGGTGACCGACGCCCGCGTGAACAACCTGCGACGCGGGCCCGACGCGGCCATGTATATGTCATCTTACCAGATGGGCGTCACCAGGCTGCAGATCGCAGTCAGAACCGCCGGAGATCCGATGCTACTGGTGGGACCCATCGATCACCTCCTGCAACAAAAGGATCCAAACGTTCTCTTCGCTCGACCCGCCAGCATGGCATCGATCCTGGACAGCAGGCTGTCCGACTTCCGGATCGTGATACTGTCTTTGACCCTCTTCGCAGCGGTCGCGCTTCTGTTGACGGCGATCGGGCTGTACGGCGTACTCGCCTACGACGTCAGCCAGCGCGCCAACGAGTTCGGCATACGCCAGGCCATGGGGGCCACGAGCGCCGACGTCCTCAAGTTGGTCTTTCAGAAGGGCCTGGTATTGGCCGGGATCGGCACACTCGCTGGCTTGGTCACCGCCTATCCGGGGACGCTCTTGATCCGGCAGCTTCTGGACGCTCTTGATCCGGCAGCTTCTCTACGAAACGCAGCCGATCGACACGGCGAGCTATCTGGGCGCGACAGGCTTCCTCGCGCTGGTCGCCGTGACGGCTTGTACCCTTCCAGGATGGCGAGCCACGCGAGTGAATCTGGCTGATGTGCTGCGGAGGGAATAGCCCTCGAGTTGATGAGTGCGTCCCAGAACCACCTGGGCCGCCGGACCCGCTCAAGGCCAGGTCGGGCTATCGGTCCCTCGAGAGAGCGCCAATTGCGCGGCGCGAAGCCTCCACCCGCGGCTGCAGCTCTGGGTCAGCCTCGCTCCAGAGTTCTACGAGCTTGCCGTAGTAATAGACCGCCCTATCGGGTTCGCCACGGTCCTCGTAGAGCGAGGCGAGCCGCTCATAGGTCGCGGCCAGGAATATGGAGTCCCAGTCAAGCCGCTCCGACCACGGCGTCGACAAGTAGCGCTCATATACAGCCAACGCCGAGTCGGGCTGCCCGGCGAGCTCGTAGGCTCGGCCGAGATCGGGAAGCGCGCAGATTACGCAGTCGTGCTCGATTCCCTCGTTCCAAACCCGCAGGTCGGCTATCGCCTGCTGAAAGCGGCCCTCGTTCAGAGCCGCGACACCCAGCCCCCAATAGCGCCAGGGGTCGGGCTCATCGCGTCGCTCCGGGGCGATGAGCGCTTGGTATTCGGCATCCGATTCTCTCGCGCGGTCGGCGCGGCCCGCGTAGCCGAAGAAGGCCGCCTGGAGGAAATGCAATCGTTCTTCGGGGGCGATCGAATCCAGAGGATAACGATCCAGCGCTTCTTGCAGCCTATGCTCGCCGCGCGCCGGTTCCCCCCGTATTATGACATCCACCAGCGCCAGCTCTACCGCCGCACCGACGTAATCCGCTCCGTAACGACTCTCCAGATGATCAGCCATGATGTCCCGAAGGAGGCGTTCAGCATCCGCCAGCTTGCCCCGGACCGCGGCTAGATCGGCAAGGCTTTCTCTGGTCCGGGCTTGCCAGAACAGGCTTTCCTTCCGCTCTTCCCTGAGCGTGTTTACGACTCGCTCCGCGGTCTCATAGTCTCGGCGCGCACTCGCCAAGGTCAGAGAGGACAACTCAAAAAGAGGATGCTCGGGGACCCTTTCCTGCATCGCCGCCAACGCCGCTTGTGCCTCATCAAATTTGCTCTGCTCAACCCTCGATTCGATCAGGTTGCTCCAGACAATAGCAGCGAACGAGTCAGTCGCGACCGCCCGCTGCAAGATCTCCTCCGCCTGGACGAAGTCGCGCGAATCGAGATACAACAGAGCCAAGTTGTTCAGCGCCCGGAAGTCATCGGGATAGGTGTCGAGCAGCGTACGGTAGGCGGTGACAGCCTTTTCGCGTTCATCCCCGATGAACTGGTGATAGGTCCCGACTGTCATGTATCGTTCGCGGTCAGTCAATCGCTCGCGGAACTCGAAAGCCTTTGCGACGGCCTCGGCTCCACGCGATCCACCTACTATCCCGAGTTTTCGATGCGCCATTGCGAACGTGG
Source organism: Gemmatimonadota bacterium (assembly GCA_039589995.1). GTDB lineage: Bacteria > Gemmatimonadota > Gemmatimonadetes > Palauibacterales > KS3-K002 > JBDHGH01. The sequence continues at coordinate 6,940 of JBDHGH010000219.1, forward strand.
AGTCGAGTGCAGTGGCCTCCAAAAGCAGCTCTCTTCCCTTGTCGACGTCGCCTTCAACTTCGATGGCTCGCACCGCTCGCGAGTATTTCCGCAACGCTTCCAAGGATTGGGTTGTCACCTGCGCAAGTGGTTCGTTTGCCCGGATCGTCTTCAGCGACTCGCCGATTCGCTCGCGGAGTCTCCGGGATAGACGGTCGATCGCGGCTATCACGGTCGTGGAATCAGCCGTCTCGCGATACGCGGCGAGCACAGCTCCGGACTGGGCGGAGACGAGTCGGCTCGTTATTACGAAGCTTAGTCCGGCCGCGGTGATCTCGCCCGCAATGATTGCCTTGAGCCCTTCACGAACAGCTATCTCGCGAGCCAGCTCTTCTGAAAGTGGCGCGGTGGGGTCTCTCTGCATCCGCCGAAGCACCCGAGCTACGTAGGTAGGCTCTGCGACTCGGACCACAGGCGATTGGGAGAGGTCCGTACGGAACGCTTCCGTCGCCGCGATCGCAAGGAGCGAGTCGGCAGTGTGGTTCTCGAAGTCGGCCAAGACGATTCGCTCGCGGCGTTCCAAGACGCCTTTGGCCATCAGCGAGCCAACGGGACCGATCCCCATCGCCCACATCGCCATGTAGCCCGCGGTCGCGACCCCCAGGAGGGTGAAGGCACCCACGCCGCCAAGAAGCGCGTTACGCCAAGTGAGCAGACCTCGCACGCCGCCGGCCCCGCGTTCGACACGGGCCGCCTCCGCCGCTGGCCCCTCAGCCGCTGCTTCTTCCTTGACGAACGCCGTCCACAAAACTACGGGGAGGAGGACAATGAGAAGTGCCGCGGCGAAGCCGGGGAGCCAATCCGGCAGACCGAGGCGGGCGGTGAGCGCCGTAACGACAAGGTACCCAGCCCACGCAGCCACCACGTATATGCCAAGTACCGGCCAGAGGGTGCGGCGAAGGTTCTCGCCGCCAACGCCCTCTTGGACGTAGGCCGTCGCCAGGACGACGGGCAATAGCACGATGAAGAGGACGACGGCGAGGGCAGGACACCAGTCGGGCAGGCCGAGCCCTTCGGTGAGCGTCTGAATCACCTCGAAACCGATCCAGGCGCCACCGAGGTAGATGAGCAGCGCCTGCCAGAGTGAGCGGCGGTGGATCTCGTGAACAAGCTGCTCGAGGCGGGACATACGAGCTTTCGCTGCCAGGAGTTGTGGCCCGCTCGGCCAGTGCAGGGGAGACTAATTATCGATATAAGATGAGCGTTCGAGCAAAGGAAGGCAAACACTAGTCCGTGCCCATGTACACGTCGATATCTAGGAGCGGGTCGGTGAGCCGGAGAAAGCAGTCGTTTGTTATAAGTAGTTTGTCCGGTTCTGGCGTGAGTGCGCTCCCGAACTGCTACGGCTTGCTGAACAAGCGCATCGGGCCCTAGAATATCAGGCTTGAGAGTTGGCGACGCCCCAGCCCAAACCGAAAGGGACTCCATGCCTCTTCGCGCGGTCTGCGACTGCACCTGCCGGTGTTTCCAGAACAACAAGCCACCACGATGTGCTACAAAATCCCCACGACCTGCGTAACCGCGAAGACGAAGACCAGGTCGAAGAAAAGCTCGACGAAGGTGACGCTCTGATCCTCGGGAGAGACGATGGTCTGAGAGTTCATGAAGAGCGCTCCGCAGGATTCCATCTCGGGTAAAGAACCCAGTTGAACGTTACTGGTTTGGCGAGTCTAGGCCAGCAGGCTGAGCACCCAACCCGCAGCAGCGGCGCCCACGACCACCCAAGCCGCGTTGACTCGGAAACGAAGACTCAGTACGGCGGCAACAGCGGCGATGGTCCAGGCCGGCCACGCCGTGAGGACCCCAACCCCCAGTTCTAGTGTCACGGCCACCATCAAAGCGAGCGCGCTGACGTTGACACTGTCCAAGAAGGCACCCGTCCATCGCCAAGAACGCAGGCGCGGTATTAGCGGATTCAGTATCAAGACGAAA
>JBDHGH010000220.1:0-5403 GCA_039589995.1 Gemmatimonadota bacterium
CGTCGTGAGACAGTTCGGTCTGTATCCGCCGTGGGTGTTGGAGACTTGAGGGGAGCTCTCCCTAGTACGAGAGGACCGGGAGGGACTGACCTCTGGTGTACCTGTTGTCCCGCCAGGGGCAGCGCAGGGTAGCCAGGTCCGGAAGGGATAACCGCTGAAAGCATCTAAGTGGGAAGCCCACCCCAAGACGAGGTCTCCCAGAGCATAAGCTCTCTTAAGGTCCCCAGGAGACGACTGGGTAGATAGGCGGCAGGTGTAAGCGCAGAGATGCGTTGAGCCGAGCCGTACTAATCGACCGTGAGGCTCAATTCCTTCTATGAATTGTGCGCACACACACATTTATCGCTCACTCATCTGTGCTTCATACTTGGTATGAAGGGCAGGCTGTGATCAGTGATCAGTGGCGCCAAGTGTCATTTTGCGCGCTCTTACCGATTGCCCGATTGCGGCTTACTACCTTTCCGGTGGCCATAGCGAGGGAGAAACACCCGATCCCATCCCGAACTCGGCAGTTAAGCCCCTCTGCGCCGATGGTACTGCGGGCGGGAGCTCGTGGGAGAGTAGGTCGCTGCCGGAGCTAATCAAAACGCCGCGTCTCGAGTAAGAGGCGCGGCGTTTTATTTTCATTTCATCGAAGCGTCTCAGCTTCGAGCTTAGCAATTCGTGTTCGATATTCTATATTAGTCATTCGCCCCATCTTCGGACCTCGTATATCGATGTTCGATGGTCGCTTCAAAACAGGACCCAGGTGCCTAACAACCAACCCGCCCACCGATGCGGCTTCGTCGCTTTGGCCGGCAAACCCAACGTGGGTAAATCGACACTACTCAACGCTCTGGTCGGCCAGCATCTCAGCATCGTGTCGCCCAAGGCTCAGACGACACGCGAACGCGTCGCCGGAATCCTCACGGATGACGACTTCCAGATTCTCTTCATCGATGCGCCCGGCCTCATCGAACCCAAGTACGCTTTACAGGAAGCCATGAGCTTGGCGGCCGGGGCGGCGATCGACGAGGCGGATGCCGTCGTTTTGATCGTCGACTCCACCCGCTCAGATACACTACCCGACGACGCGTTGTCCGCCGCGCTATCGGTGCGTCGCGTCCCCATCATCGTCGTTCTGAACAAGACCGATCTCGTCGATGAGGCGTCACGCGAGCGTCTGCTCGCGGCTGCCCGCGCTACAGGGTTCGAAGCACTGTCGATCTCGGCCTTGGAAAAAGTGGGGACGGAAGACCTGCTCGGAAGGCTTGTGGCGCTCATGCCCGAATCGCCGCCTCTTTTCCCCGTGGACGAGATCGCCACCCAACCGGTGCGTTTCTTCGCGCAAGAGTTGGTCAGAGAGACGTGCATGGATCGGTTCCGAGAAGAGATTCCCTACAGCATCATTTGCCGCGTGGACGAGTTTCGAGAGAATCAGGATCCCGTTTTCATACGTGTGATCATCTTCGTCGAGAGAGAGAGCCAGAAAGGGATGGTCATCGGGAAGGGCGGCGAAGCCATTCGAGAAGTCGGTGAGATCTCGCGCAAGAAGATCGAGAAACTCGTCGATGCCCGCGTGTATCTGGAACTGCGGGTCAAGGTCATGCCGAGTTGGTCCCGTAAACACGGCAGATTGAAGCAGTTGGGCTTTCAGCTTCCGACCCGCGACAAAGGTGGACACGGGAGCCGCTAAGCCTTAGATAGTGTGGGACAAAAAAGGGGGGGTATGCTCGACAAATCGCTTCTCGACGTGCTGGTTTGCCCGAAGTGCCAGGGTAAGTTGGAATACAAAGAGGAGGAACACTCCCTCTTGTGCCATACCTGCCGACTGCGCTACAATGTTGATGAGGGCATCCCGGTCATGCTGATCGATGAGGCCGAATCGTTCTAATCTAACTGTCCTCGCCAGCCTGCTGGCGTATCTTGCCGTTCCGCAGAACGCGGAGGCGCAGGATCGGATATTGCCGGGAGGCGAAGGCGAGTCGACTAGCCTAAACTCAGGCACCGCCGTGTCCGCGGAGGGGGCCGCCTTTTTGCTCCTTCCTGTAGGTGCGCGAGCTGTGGGTATGGGCGGCGCTGTCACCGGAATGCAGGGGAGCGGGGATCTCCTGCTGTGGAATCCGGCGGGCGTCGCCAGCATGCAGGACGTCAATCTGTTTTTCAATCACAGCGAGACGGTCTTTGATACGCAGAGCGAGGTGATCTCCGCGCTCTTCGGTCTGTCATCCATCGGCAACATCGGCATTACATACTACCTGGTCGATTACGGAGATCTTCCCAGCACAGGCAACGACGGAGCAGTGCGGGGGAACATCAACTATCGCAACCAGGAGTTCTTGTTCACCTTCGCGGGGAACATCGTCAACTCCCTGAAGTTCGGGGTCAGCTACAAGCTCATTCAGATCGTTTTCAACTGTGACGGTCTCTGCGCGGGGTCACAGTCGTTCACTCGGACGACAAGCGCGTTCGATTTCGGACTGATATACGAGTTGGGCGTGGTTCCCATCTCAATGGGAGCATCGCTACGCCACCTCGGGTTCCCCATAAAAGGTCTCGCGCAGGAGGATCCGCTTCCGACACGCGTTCGCATCGGCATGGCCTGGCAGATGATCACTCCGAATGCCAGCAATCAGCTTTTCGGATTGGCACTGGCGATGGACTTGGAAGATCAGTGGCGTGACGTCGGCAATCCGGACGTTCTGCTCGGGACAGAGTTCGGGGTAGGTCAGATCGTCTTCCTGCGAGCCGGCTACGCTTTCATCGAGTCCGGGTTGGGTGGTCCGTCCTTGGGTCTGGGCGTAGCGTACGATTGGTTCTATGTCGACTTCAGCCGTGGCTTTGATGACGTCACCACCGCCACGGGAGATGAGGCGGTCCAGCTCAGCTTCGGCGTAACATTCTAAGTTGCCACCTTCCAGCGCCCACAGCCAATTCTCAGCCGAACACGGGCCTTCCTCTGGAAGGCGTTTTTTTTGCCGCTAAGAGACGAACAGGTACTCGCAGATGATCGAGAGTGATGCTGTAGTTCTTTTCCTGCAGGAGAAGGCCGAGCGCCCGCTGAGAGCAAAGGACATCGCACGCGCTCTGAAAGTTCAGCCTCGGGAATACGCGGCATTCAAACGGTTGTTGCGCGACCTCGAGGAGCAGGGACGAGTCTACCGTGCCCGAAAGGGACGCTATGCCGCTCCCGGTCGCATCAATCTTGCCGTAGGGACTCTTCAGGTCACTCGCAGCGGCAAGGGATTTGTCGTCCCGGACAACGAAGAGGGTGACGTGTTCATCCCGGCGTCGCAGCTGGGAAACGCCTACGACGGGGACCGGGTAGTCGCTCGAATCGAACGACGAAAACGCGGCTGGAACCCTGAAGGATCGATCGTAAAGATCCTCGAGAGGGCGCGCAGCCAGGTGGTCGGCGCGTACCGACGTGCAGGTAAGTACGGGACGCTCGCACCCAGCGAGCAGACGCTTCACCGTGACGTCTTCATTCCTTCTGGCGCGGAGGCCGGCGCCCGTGACGGGGACGTAGTAGTGGCCCGCATAGTGGAATGGGGTAGCGATCATCAGGATCCCGTGGGCGAGGTCACGGTCGTGCTGGGGCGGCCGGGAGAGCCCGGCGTCGACGTTCTGGCCATCGTGCATGCTCATGAGCTGCCCACCGAGTTTCCTCCCGACGTTCTCGCAGAGGCCGAAGAGATCGCATTCGCTTCCCGCGGTCTGCAGGGACTCGAGGAACGTGTGGATCTCCGAGACTGGCTGACGTTTACCATCGATCCGGCGGATGCGAAGGACCACGACGATGCCATCTCGATCCAGCGTTTGGATGATGAACGGTTCAAGGTGGGCGTACACATCGCGGATGTCTCGCACTTCGTGACAGAGCGGTCGCCCATCGACTTGGAAGCTTTCCGCAGGGCGACCAGTGTCTATCTGGTCGATCGAGTCTTGCCGATGCTTCCCGAAATCTTGTCCAGCGACCTCTGCTCGTTAAAGGCGGGTGAAGACCGTCACACGCTATCCGTTCTGCTGGAAATGGACTCCGCAGGCGGTGTAATGTCCACGGAGTTCGCCTCTACAGTGATCCAAAGTCGCAACGCGCTCACCTACGAGCATGCGCAAGAGATTATCGACGGCAGCCGCAGCGCTGATGACGAGATTCGGGATGCACTGCGGCATTTGCGCGATCTCGCGGTTCAGCTGCGCAGACGACGACAGGAGCGCGGCGGACTCGATTTCGATCTGCCTGAAGCGCGCGTGATCGTGAACGCGGCCGGCGAGCCGACTGACATTCAGAGAATGATGAGGCTCGAGACACACCGCCTGATCGAAGAGTTCATGATTTTGGCGAACGAGTCCGTGGCACGCATCGCCCGTAAGAAGAAACTTCCGTTCATCTATCGCGTTCACGAACCCCCGGATCGGGACCGCCTCGAGCGGCTTCGCGAATTCGTGGCGGGCTTCGGGCTAAGCTTGGCGAAGGACAGTCATCGCTCCCCGAGGTCACTGCAGCGACTGCTGGCGGCGGTGGAGGGTCGCCCTGAGGAGTCGGTAGTCACAACGCTTGCGCTTCGCAGTATGAAACAGGCCCGTTATGGCGCTGAGTGCAAAGAGCATTTCGGTTTGGGGTCGCGTGCCTATACACACTTCACGTCGCCAATCCGCCGATATCCCGATCTAGCCATCCACAGAATCGTTCGCAGAGCGTTGATCGAGAAGAGGCCCGTGCCTGAATCTGTCAGCGTGCAGATGAGGGACGTGGCGCTTCGCAGCTCGACGCGGGAGCGCGAGGCAATGCAGGCCGAGCGAGACTCGGTGGAATTGAAGAAGATCGAGTATATGGAGCGACATCTCGGGGACCACTTTCACGGCACGATCAGCGGTGTGACGTCCTACGGAGTGTTCGTGCTAATGGATGATGTGCTTGCCGAAGGGCTCATACATGTCAGTCAGCTGACCGATGACTACTACCACTTCGTCGAGGCGGAGCATGCTCTGGTGGGTGAGCTGCGAAAGCGACGGTTTCGACTCGGCGACCGGGTCGAAGTCCAGGTCGTCTCGGTCGATCGGGAAGCCCGGGAGCTAGACCTCGGTCTGGTTGAGCGAGACCCGGTGAAGCCAAATTGACGCTAGGTTGGGGGGGCAGTATGTTCACACGGACTTTAATCAGCACTATTACTCATTTCGCATAGATGCCTCTACCGCCAGTCATCGTCTTCTATTCCACGGCCGAATCCCAACCCCCACAGGAGCTTGCCGCCCACGTGGAGCAGCGGGAGTCCATGCTTCTGACGGCCCGTACGGCCAGCGAAGTATTGGCGTTGGTCAATAGGAGCCACCCGGCACTGATCGTGCTCGATGGGGACGGTGATATCGAGGAAGTCTGTGGCCTTATCTCCAACCTCAAGTCCGACCCTTTTAGTGCGA
>JBDHGH010000221.1:0-10359 GCA_039589995.1 Gemmatimonadota bacterium
TATATGGGGAACGACGTTTTCGGCGTGAAGTGGAGAAACTGGAAGATCCACTTCAAGGAGCAGGATGCGTGGAACACCATCCTGCGAAGCTACACGATGCCACGGGTTTACAATTTATTCAACGACCCGCAGGAGCTGGACAACGTTCTGTTCCCGCACACCTGGGTTCTGAAGACCGGCCTGCCGCAGTTGGAAGAGCATGTCGCGTCGCTCAAGAGGTATCCCCCGATTCCAACCGGAGCCTCGGATCCCTACGAGCCACCAAAATGATCGCGATCGGGCGGAGTTGTGTGTCAGCTAACGCGCTGCAGCGGCGAATTAGCGGTGGAAGGCGTCGCAGGCGGGGCCCGGGAACTGCTGAAGTCCTCGGGCCCTCCGATCAGTTGACATGAAAGACGAGTTCGCCTCGTAGGTCGCGGGGCTGTGGCTGGAGGCGCACCTCTTGGAAGGCGGCAGCAGTGGAATCGGCCCTGATCCAGCTGGCGCGTCTATCGCGGACCCACGCGAGGCGCCGATGACCATCCCTTCTGGAGTCGAACGCCGGTGTCGCTCCTCGATCGGGTTCTGCTGGCTGCCATCGGAATGGCGGTGCTGATCGCGGCTCGGCTCCTGGCCGACTGGATCGGCTGTTTCCCGAGATCCTCTGGCTGACGACCGTCGCCCTGGTCCTCGGCCAGCTACACAGGGTGCGCAAGCTGAGCGGAGCGCAGCAGCTGGGGAACCTGGGCCTACATCTGTTTTTTGCCGTGATCGGCATCCGTTCGCTGCTGGGTGCGATTCTCGAGGTCGGTCCCAGCGTGTTCTACTACACCCTCGTCGTCGTCGGCATTCATGGTATCTTTCTGTTCCTCATTGGACGGGCATTGAAGGCCTCGCTAACGATGATCGCCGTCGTCTCGCAGGCCGCCGTGGGCGGCCCTTCGACGGCCATGGCAGTCGCGATATCTCGGGGCTGGCCGGCACTGGCTTTGCCAAGCGTCGCCGTCGGCCTGCTGGGCTACGCATTGGGCAATTACGCCGGATTTGGCATCGCCTATCTGGTGCGCGGAATACTTGGAGGATGACAGTGGCAGACGGAACTCAAAACCCCGAACTACCTACCGCCCGAGTCGCGACGCGGCCGGGCGCCAGCGGAGTGGCCGCGATGCGTCGCCGCATATTCCAGCGGCACCTGCTTCTGTTCGCAGCGGTTTGCGCCGGCCTGCTCGCGCTCGACAACTCTATGTCACCCGGAATACAATGGGCCCACTTCCTGCTGGTGCCGTGGGGCCTCATCTTCCTCGTCCACACGCTCGGCCTGAAGTCACGGGGGTACACGATCGGCGAAATGCTCATCCCCCCGAAGCAGAAGCCGCTCAAAAAGATCTACACCGTTCCCCTCGACTACGAGCTGGTGCGGGCTCGCCAACTGCGTGACGGCATCTTCAACGCCGCCGGCGCTCTGGGCGACAAGCCCCTCGCCGGCCGAGCCGTAGCAGCTGCGGACGAACTGGTTCAGGCCGTGGAGGCGGCAGCGGCATCTTCCCGAGCCGAGAGCCCGGCAGCCACCGGCCAGGTACCCGAGGCCCAGGCCGCGATCTCGGCCCTGAACGACCTGCACGTGAGTCTATTGAAGCGCGAGGTATTAGAGGACTCCGAGAACGAACTGCCCATTGAAGCCGTAGAGGATCGAGCGAAGGCCCTGGGAACATAAGAACAGCGGCCGGCAAACGCCGGCCACTTCCACACTCCACGATGCGGCCGGGCTCAACGCCCGGCCGTTCTCTTTATCGTTCTCCCCCAGCGAGTATCAGGTCGACACCCAGGGTGAGGACCAGTTGCTGGCTGCCCTCAATGGTGTAGCGCAGTTCAAAGTACGGGGCCATTCGCCCGAGCTTGTACTTCGACCCGCCAATGAGGTTGAGACCGTAGCTGGTGTTCTCTTCCACCTCGCCGCTTGCAACGTTGGTGCCTTTCGCGTTAGCGACGTTCAGACCCAAGCCCACGTACGTCTGAGCCTGGGGCCCATACACGCCCTGAGAGTAGACCGCGTTGAAGTTGAGCTCCCAATACTCACGGTTGATGCCAAAGGGACTGCTGGGCCAGAAGTAGTCGTACGTGCCAAACAGCGCTATCGGTATACGCCTGGGTGAAAGATCCGCCGTGACGCGGCCCCCCACGCCCCAATCGAACTCGCTGCCCCAATTGCCTTGAACGCCGATGCTCAATTGCCCTCGAGCTGTACCTGGCACGAGTATCAGGCCAGCCAAAACGCCTGCCAGAAGCAGTCTTCTCATCGTTCACTCCCTTGAAAAGCCAGCCGGATTATGGTGGCGCCGTCGTAGCCCGTCAACTGTCGGGCCCCGGTGATGCCGATCTGTTGACGCGCCTTCCCCAGCGTGCAGCGACGCCTTTGACCCGTCACTGCATCAAAGGAAGGCATCGCTGATCGAGATTCCCGTCTTGCGCGAGGCACTAGCCGAGTGTCGACACGGCTCACCTGAGCCCCTTCTGTCCGCTCTTGGTTTCGAACCCGTATCTCTTGCAGTACCCAAGACGGCGTTGGAAGATTTTGGCCTCGACCCCACGGAACGTCTCACGCTCGAGGTGACCGCTCGCCACGCCGGCTTCGTCGTCCTCCACATCGCATTCGAAGGTCGTCTCGATCCCGAGGCGATCCGACGAGTCGCTGCCGCCTTGTACCGACATAATCCGACCCGACGAGCGTTGCTCGTCTTCGGAGCACGGCGGGACGACCAGCTGGTCCTGGCGAGCTGGGGACTCGGACCGGGCCCACTCAGACTTCTCAAGCTCTGGATCGACCCGGTCGCCCCGCGCCTCTCAGAGATGGACATCTTGGCCGGCCTCGCCGTTAACGGCGCGGCGACGCCCAGCGAGTTGGCCTTGGCTCACGTGCGAGCTCTCGACCGCGAGGGAGTCACGCGGCGATTCTTCGCGGAATTCCGTCGTCACCGTTCCGACCTGGCCGCTAGCCTCACCGGCGTCCCTCAGGACGCGGTACAAGACCGCCTGGACCTCGCCCTCATCCTTCTCAGTCGACTTCTGTTTCTGTACTTCATCCAGAAAAAGGGATGGCTCGACGAAGATAAAACGTATCTACGTCAACGGCTGGAGACGTCTCTCGAAGAGGGGCTACCGTTCTTTCGCCGCCAGCTCAAACCCATCTTCTTCGGCGCCCTGAACAAGCCGCCCGAGGTGCGCAGCAAGCTGGCCCGTCAACTGGGCGACCTGCCTTACCTGAACGGGGGACTGTTCGAACGCGATATTCTGGAAAGGAAGCACCCGCGACTCAACGTACCCGACGAAATCTTCCTCCCAATCTTCAGAGAGCTGCTGGACAAGTACCAGTTCACCCTACGCGAAGACCAACCCGCCGATCGAGATGTTGCCGTCGATCCAGAGATGCTCGGAAAGGTATTTGAGGGGCTCATGGCTGACTCGCTGCGCGGAACAACCGGGGCATTCTTTACGCCCCGCTCGCTAGTTGACGACCTGGTGCTAGGGGCGTTGTGCGCACACTTGTCACAGACCTCCTCGTGCGAACCCGATTTCATCGGAGGACTATTCGACGGTAGGACCTCCGACGTCGAACCCGGCCTGCGCGAGCGCCTGGTTACACAACTCCGCTCGATTCGCATTCTCGATCCCGCGGTAGGGTCCGGCGCGTTTCTGCTGGCAGCGTTGCAGCACATCGAACGCCTGCGCGACGCCCTGGAGGGTCCGCCGACCGATCCCATCGCGCGTTTTGAACGGCGGCAGGAGATCATCCGCACGAATCTTCACGGAGTCGATATCAACGCCGCGGCGGTGCGTCTTTGCGAGCTGAGACTCTGGCTCGCCCTGGTCGTAGATCTCGAGGTGGGGTCAATCGCAGAGGTCCCGCCACTACCGAATCTCGACATAAACATCCGGCAGGGGGATGCGCTGGTCGATCCCGTCGATTTCTGTATACAGCTCGGCGATCTCGACCGAGGCCAACTTTCCATTCGATGGCAGAAAGAGGCCCGCCGGCTAGTCCGTCACCGCAGTCGCTACTTCCACGCGACGGGCATTGCCAAGAGGCGCGCTCAGCGCAACCTGCAAAAAGCGGAACGTGACCTCGCTACCAGGTTCCTCGGGGAACTGCTGCAACAAATCGACGCGCGCCGACACGACCTGCGCTCTGCAGCACACAGTCGCGACTTGTTCGGCAGTCGCTCAGGACTTTCCAGAAGACAGAAACGGTCGGCAGTCGCTCTGAAGCAACGTCGAACCGAAGTCACGACCCTCCTGGGCAGAATTCAGGAGGCCCAAGAACTTCCATTCTTCTCTTTCCCGGTCCACTTCGCCGACCCTGGAAAGCCGGAGGCGCTATTTCAGCTGGTGGTCGGGAATCCACCTTGGGTGCGCCCGCATCACTGGACCGGGCTATCGAGGGAGCGACTACGCGAGCGTTTTGCCTTTCTGAGGAATGCCGGCTGGCACACGGGTGCGCGCCTGGCGGGTGCCGGGCGCGGTTTTGGCGCTCAGTTGGACCTCAGCGCGCTGTTTGTGGAGCGCTCTCTCGAACTTCTGGATGAAGGGGGAACCCTCGGATTCCTGCTGCCCGCCAAGCTGGCACGCAGCCTATCGGCGGGTGCGCTTCGCAAGCGACTTGTCGAACACACGAAGATCATTCGCATCGAAGACTGCTCGCTGGCCACGCGACGCTTCTTCGAAGCAACCACCTATCCGATGAGCTTACTGCTTGCTCGCGACGTATCCAACAGCCGCGACACCGTCGAGGTGCGCGTGCACGACCGGCACGGTGAGCGCCTCGATTTTCAGGTCGCCCAGACCGGGCTGCCCCTGGTCACGGAGGACCTAGAGTCGCCGTGGGTATTGGTTCCGCCAGTCGCTCGCAGCGTTCTCGCCCGTATGCGTCGTGCCGGACCGCCTATCGGTGTACGGCCTGAGCGTCGTCCGACCCGGGGGATATTCACGGGCGCTAACGACGTATTCGTCGGCGAAGTGCTCGATGACGCGGCCGATGGCCACGTCGCCATGAACCTAGCTGGGTCCAAGGTCGACATCGAAGGCGATATGGTGCGCCCCGTGCTGAGAGGCGAGGACATCTCGCCTTGGCGGTCCCGGCCAACCCTGGCAATGGTATGGACGCACCACGACACAGACGGTCGAGTTCGCGCGCAATTGCCGAACGCGACCCGGCGGCATCTGAGTCGGCATCGTACCCGTCTGCAGAGCCGCGGCGACCTTAAACAAGGTCAACCTTACTGGACGGTCTTCCGTGCCGGCCCTTCGGGTAGGAGGGGGCGACGCGTGGTTTGGCGCGACATCGCTCAGAAGCCCGAGGCTGCTGTCGTGCCTCCGCGGTGTCCGTTCCTTTCCGGTAGCTCTCCTGTTCGCAGCCGCGTCGGACGAGGACGCCCACCTTCTCGCAGCAGTCCTCAATTCGACCGTCGCCCGCGCCTACCTGAAGGCGATCGCCGAGCGGGCGTCCGGAGGGTACTTCCGGTTCCTGGGGTGGACGGTCGCTCTCCTACCCTTTCCCGATGTACCCGACGCGGCTGCTCGGAGATGTTGTGTCCGGATCGGTCGAAAAGCCCACTCGGCCGGCGGACTCGACGGCCGAGATTATCGAGTCCTCGATGAACAGGTGGCCAGGCTATATCGGCTCTCGGTCACCGACCTGGAAGTACTCCGTGAATTCGACACGAGACTGGCCAACCCGGAGTCCGACTAGTGATCGACGCACCCTGGCCCGAGCCTATCGCTTCCACTTCAGACGAGGCCGCTACCGCCATCGTTCGCCAACTCTGGTCCAAGGCGGATCGAATCGATGCGGCAGTTGCCGACGTGAATCGTCTACACTTGCTGGTGGGCAAGCAGGCGACCGACGACGACTCGCGCTCCGTCCGGGTGGTCACCCGGACATATCCGATCACTAGTAGCGGCGCATGTTGGCAGTATACCGTAGTTCGGCAAGCGCACGGTTCCGAGTTCCTTCTCTTCTATCCAAGCGGGAGCACATTCCCCGACGGCGCTCTGGTGTTCACGGGCAGTCTGGACGGACACGGCTGGGTGACGTTTCATCGGCGGCCGTTCGTACTTTACCGTCTGCACGAGCGCTTCAACTCGCTCGTCATCCAACAACCCGCGGCCGTCGCTGCCGTAAGGGAACAGTCGGCGGTCAACAATCCGATACGAACAGCGACCCCAGCTGTGCCCTCGAAGGAGCTGGGACTGGTCTCACCCGCAAGCGTATACCGCAGCGTCCTATCGGCACACTTCTCCGATCACGAAGCTAGAAGCGGCGAGGACCCACGCCCTGAGTTCGCCCCGATCCTGGCGGCCCATCAAGAGCGGGCCTACGAGCGCGCTCGGGATATCCTCGATCGCTACGGAGGGGTGATCATCGCCGACGCCGTTGGCCTGGGTAAAACGTTCATCGGCTTGAGATTGCTGGAGCATGCCACCCAATCCGGCGGACGCGTGGTGGTCATCGTACCCGCCGCCTTGCGCCACCAGTGGGAGCGCGAGCTTCTCTACCTGACAAGCCCGCCTGTATCAAACCCACTCCCGGAGTCGAAGAACATCGGGCAGGCCGACACTCTCGATCTCTGGGTGCGCGAGCTGGGACGAGTCACGCTTCTCTCGATGGAGAGCCTCGGCCGCTCTGGATTCGATCCATCGCCCTATCGCGGTGCTGGTCTCGTCATGGTCGATGAAGCGCATAACTTCCGAAACCCCTCTACCCAGCGTTACCGCAACTTGGCGGACCTTTCACGTCACTCGCGCGTCGTGCTTTTGACCGCTACACCCATCAACAACAGCGTCCTGGACCTTCAACACTTGCTGGACCTGTACGCCGCACCCGGAGCATTCAGACATCTCGGCATCCCCGACTATCGCAACACGTTTCAGCGCGCCGCGGCTGATGGCAGCGCTATTCATTCGATTATTTCCGCTTGCGTACTGCGACGGACGCGCAACTTTCTGAAGAAACGCTACGGAGAGATCAGACTTCGCGATCCTCGATCTGACCGTGAGATCGAGCTTCGCTTTCCTAAACGATTGCCGCCGATAGCAATCGACTACGATCTGGCCGGTACCTATGGCCAGCTTTTCGACGGGCTCGAGGAGTGGCTAGACAAGCTCCGGTTCCCCTTCTTCAGCTCCAACGACGGCGACGAACACACAGATCACAGGGTCACAGACTCAGGCGTACTCCTGAAGATGATCCTGCTCAAGCGACTCGAGTCGTCTATTGAGGCTTTCCGTCGCACCGTCATCCAGCAGCTCGCATGGTGTAACACGGCGCTGAGTGCCATGAAGGCCGGACGTGTTCTTTCACGCCCCGACTATCGTGCCCTGTTCAAGGGGCCCGAGGACGACCCCGGCAGTCAGTTGGCGTTCTTCGAACTCATGCTGCCGTCGCCGACGATGGAGGTTTCCCAAATCGACGAACTTCGGGTCGCGCTACAGGGCGACGTTCAAATACTCGCGCGTATCCACGCGGCCCTCGCCTCAGTCGGGCTACTCGGAGATCGTAAGCTTCAAAGACTGGCCGAGTTGCTGGACGGACCTCTGGCAGATGCCAAGGTCCTGGTATTCACCGAGTTCCGGGACACAGCGCGGTACATCTACCACGCCCTGAAGACTCGGCCATTCATCGCGCGGATCGACAGCGACAGCGCACGGCTTGGCCTGGATCGCGCCAGTCGCAGGGATGTCATTGGAAGGTTCGCGCCGCGCTCAAACGACCTACCCGAGCCCCCGACTCGGGAGCGGGTTGATATTCTGATTGCCACCGATGTCCTTAGCGAAGGGCTCAATCTTCAGGACGCGTCCGCCGTGGTCAGCTATGATCTTCCGTGGAATCCTGTGAGGCTGATGCAGCGAATCGGCCGGATCGACCGTCTGGGCGCAGTGAACGATGTTGTTACCCTTCACCACTTTGTGCCGGCCGACTCCTTGGAGCGATTGCTCGGCCTGATGTCCCGCCTGCAAGAAAAGGTCAGCACCATAGATGCTTCCTTGGGCATCGATCAACCGGTGCTGGCCATCCCCAATAATTCCGACATCACGATCCAGCAGATTCGTACCCTCGCTCAAGGTCCAGCGGGATTGGAAAGGGTGGAGAACGAAATAGAGGGACCACTCGACCCGGAGGAGCAAGCGTACCTCGACTTTGTCGAGCTTGTCCGCTGCGATGTTGAGACTACGCCAACCGGAGTGGCCGCCGGCGTGGTGACCGATGATGCTTTCTCGGGCAGACGCGCCGTCGCCTATTGGACCTTGACCTCGGGGGACCAGCGACGCGGACTCTGGCTGGTCTGCGACCTCGATACGGGTTGCGTCACCGAGGACCAGAACACTGTTCTGGCCACTCTGCGCCGCGCTCGCACACTTGCATCGACAAGCGAAGAGGACAATGGCAACTTGCGCGCTGCACGCACGCTCTGTGATCGCTACGCCACGAGCGTTAAGGCACGCCTCGAGGCTACCCGAATCGCGGGTGACGCGTTGAACCCGCACCTGCCCCAATGTCGAATCGCAGCTTGGCTAAGCCAGGCCCTTCGACAGCCCCACCGTCGCTTGGGAGCGGGGGCTCGCTCGACAATCGACGATCTCCTGTCGCGGCTGGCTCGACGCTATACCGTCGCCGCCGAGCGCACGATCGCACAGCTTGCCGACCGACTACCGGAAGCCGTCGACCCAACCACGATAGAGGAGATCGACCGGCTTCTCTCGGCTTGCCCATCCGGCAGCGACCGTCCGACACAGTTACGCGAGATCGCAATTCTGCTGGTCGTCGGAACCGGACCGTAGGAGCCCACGCCCAAGACTTGTTGCGCTTTCGGGCTCGCGTCGACATGATCCGGGCACGGGAGAGTTCCAACCGGCGTTTGTCATTCCACTTGGGGGAGGGGGATAGCCGATGAAAGCCGGAATCGACAGGATCATGGCTTTGGCGGGTCTGATTCTCGTTTTGCTGCAGACAGCCTTCCTGGACATAGCACCCTTCGAATACGGCATCATACTCTTCGGGGTCCTCGTGACCGCCACCGGACTGTGGGGGCTGGGATCGCGGTTGAAGCCGGACCGGCGACTCTACCTGCAGCTCCGCGCCGAGGTCGACAAGTTCATAGGCCTCGTACGGCGGATCAACGCCCACGTCGTGGCCGGCCAAGGCGAGCAAGCCAACGAGGTCAAGGAGGAGATGCACGCGTCGGTCGAGTTGATCGCACAGGCCGCGGGAGTGGTGGCCGACGATTGACCGGCATCGGCCGATGCCGATGCCGTACTCCCTAACCCGGCCAAGGGTCGCCTTCGCCCGTCTCGACATAGGACTTGAGGCTGGCCAGGTAGCGTGCCCAGTTGTAGCTGCACAGAGGTAAGATCCCCTCCGTCGATTCCCAGCCCGTGTGACCGAACCGCAACACGGTACGATCGCCTTCTCTTTCCAAGCCAAAGAACAGGTCGGTACCCTCCCACTCGGGGTGGCCACCCAGGCAGCGCCACTCGACCCGGTTACCCGGCTCCAGCTTCGCCACCTCCATCTCGAAAACGGTCTCGCGGTCGTTGAACCCGAACTTCGTTAGCGACCCGACTTCGCCCGTGCCCTCGGTGTCCCGCGTCCACCAGCTGGCCAGCCCGTCCCGGTCGGTTACGGCCTCGTAGACCGCTTCTGCAGGCGCGTCGATCTTGAGCAAGTGCAGGATCTCAGGCATTGGGATTCTCCTGGTCTACGTCGCGCCAGGTGGCGTCGTTTTCGGCATAGGCCTTCAGGTACGTGCCGAGGAGCTTGTTCCAGCCTTCCCCGTACGATTCCTCCCACTTGGGATCCAGGTAGCCCACGGCGTGATGCGTGATCTTCACCACCGTCTCCGAATCGCTCTTCTCCTCCAGCTCGAAGCTGTAGTGGTTGCTGTCGGCCGTGTGCATCCCCAGCGGGCCGGACAGTCGGATCACCCGGGGCGGCTCCACGAACAGCACCACGCCCCAGACCGCACCGGCGTCCTCGGCCCAGCGCTCGGCAAACTGGCCGCCCAACGACGCGTCGAGGGTGATCGTCGACTCGTCGCCGCCCTGCCGGAATCGCCACCAGCTGTCGATCTCCCGGGTCAGGGCGCGCCATACGCGCTCGCGCGAGGCCCCGATGGTGACTTCCTGCGCCAGTTGAAACGAGCTCATTCTTTCATCGACTTCACTCATGCTTTTTGCCTCCGTTCGAGTCCTCCACGCAGTCCTTCAACGAGACGAGCGACGCCGACCAAAACTCCGCGTACTGGCTGACCCAGCGCTCGTAGATGCGGCGGATGGGAACGGCGTTCAGGTAATTCCAGCGTTCCCTGCCCTTCCGCCTCACCGTGACCA
>JBDHGH010000222.1:0-5337 GCA_039589995.1 Gemmatimonadota bacterium
TGCCCTTCCGCCTCACCGTGACCAGCTCCGCCGCCTCCAGTATCCCCAGATGCTTCATCACACCGAAGCGCGACATGTCGAATTGCTCGCACAAGTCGCCCGTGGTGCGAGGACCCTCCTTGAGAAGGTCCAGGATGCGGCGGCGCGTGGGATCGGCCAGCGCCTTCCAAACGAAGTCCGAGGGGTCGCCCATATGTGACTATATAGTAACATATTGGACAAGGGCCGTCAAACAGCGGTCACCGTCCCAGGCGATCGCCGCCCTGCTCATCATCGCGGTGGTCCTGGCCCGGCCGTATCGCCATAGACGGTTTTCGGCCGTAGACTTATGCCACACGGACCTGGAAACGGAGTGGCTACGTGGCGCATAAGTACCGAGCAATCCTCTTCGACCTGGACGGCACGCTGGTCGATTCCCTCGAGCTGATCCTGAGCTCCTACCGGCACACCATGTCCCGGCACCTGGGCCGCGAGATGCCCGACGAGGAGTGGCTCAACACGATGGGAAAGCCACTCAGAATCCAGCTGCAAGGCTTCGCCGATACGCCGGAACAGTTGGAGGCGATGTTTCAGACGTACATCGCCCACAACGAGGCCAACCACCGACTACTGATACAGCCTTTCCCGGGCGTGAAAGAGACCGTGACCGCGCTGAAGCAGGCGGGTTTCAAGCTGGCGGTGGTCACCAGCAAAATCAGAGATCACGCGTTGAGAGAGCTGCGAACCGTCGAGCTCGAAGGACTCTTCGACGGCTTGGTGACCGCCAGCGATGTCCAGCGACCCAAGCCCGACGCTCAACCTGTCGCGCTGGCCCTTCAGAGCATCGAGGTCGCGGCAGCCGAGGCGCTGGTTGTCGGCGACAGCTTGTACGACCTGTTGTCGGCTCGCGCGGCAAACGTGAATAGCGCCGCGGCGCTGTGGGGACCGTTCGACCGCATCCATCTCGCTCGCGGGAAGCCGCAGTACTGGCTCGACGATGTCGCCGACTTGCTCGCGCTTTTGGGAATCGAAGCGGGGACGAACGATGGCTAGTCGTGGCAACACGACCGTCGGGGGGCTGACACCGGAGGTCCGCGACCGCTGGCGCAGACGCGTGGTCGTTGCACAGGGCGCCTACTACGTCCTCACCGGGCTGTGGTCGTTGGCCCACTTCTCCAGTTTCGCGACGGCCGTGGCGCTTCGCATCAACCCTTTCCAGGCCCAGGCCTTCGCCGCAGTGATCGTCGTCGTGGGCGGCTGTCTGCTAGAGGCGGCGCGCCGCGAGCCACCCGGCTCGTTCCCAACGCTGCTGGGTGCCGCGGTCGCCGGCGCCATCGCCATCGTCAGCCTTTGGTGGCTGCCGCGCATGGGCGAACCGAGTATCCTCTGGGCCGATCTAGCAGTGGAGGTGGCCTTGGCCGTCGGTCTCATCCTATTGTACCCACGCTCGCAACCGGAAAAACCACGGACCTCGACCCGAAGACGCTGACGATATCATGAAGATCAATCCGTTCCGTATGGAGCGTTGGCAGTCGACCTGGGAGAACCGCGTCCGTTTCAACCTGTCCGAGAGCGGTGTGCATCCCATGACGCCGACGGAGTTACTGGAACTCGCGGGCGCCGACCCTCAGGCTCTGTTGAACCAGCGACTGGTCTACAACCAGTCGAATGGTACCGACGAACTGCGACAGAGCGTCGCCTCGATCTATCCCGGCGCGGAGATCGAGAACGTGATGGTCAGCAACGGCGGGTCGGAGGCCAACTACGTCACGACCTGGAAGCTGCTGGAACCCGGCGACGTCGCGGTCATGCAGACACCCAACTACATGCAGATGTGGGGGACCGCCGACGCGTTCGCCCATGAAGTGCGGGGGTTCCGCCTGGTGGAGAAGCGTAGTTGGGCCCCGGACCTGGACGAACTAGCAGAGTGCGTCGACGACATCGTCAAGGCGATAATAGTCACCAACCCGAACAACCCGACGGGTGCCATTCTCACGGAAGCGGAGATCGATCGCATCGTCGCCATCGCCGACGGGGTCGGGGCTTGGATCATCTCCGACGAGATCTACGCCGGCGCCGAACTGGACGGCACAGGGTCGCCGACGTTCTGGGGTCGCTACGACAAGGTGGTGGTCACGTCAGGGCTGTCGAAGGCCTACGGGCTACCCGGCCTACGGTTGGGTTGGGTCGTCGGACCCGCCGACTTCGTCGCCGACCTTTGGTCGTACAAAGACTACACATCGATCGCGCCCGGGACTCTGAGCGATCTTTGCGCCCGCATCGCTCTGGCACCCTCGACCCGGGCTCGAATTTACGAACGCACACAGAAGATCCTGAACGCGAACTTCGAGCCACTGGCGGAATGGCTGGCGGAACGGTCCGACATATTCGACTACGTGACACCCCGAGCCGGCGCGATCTGCTACACGCGCTACGACCTCGACATCAACTCGAGCCAGCTCGCTCAGCGCTTGAAGGACGAGCAGAGCGTGCTCGTCGTGCCCGGCGACCACTTCAACATGGACGGATACCTGAGGATCGGGTATGGCGTGCCGAAGCCCGAGCTGCTGGAGGCGCTGGACCGGGTCGAGATCGTTCTCAGGTCGGTGACCGGATAGGCATCGGCCGTCCCAGCGGATCGTCAGCCGAGAAAAGAAAAGGGCCAGTCGCCCCGCGGGGACTGGCCCTTCCTGACTATCCGAGGATCTTTCTCTAGAACACAGCTACTTCGTTCCGATCTTGCACATCATCTTCTTGCCCTTGCGGACATATGTGAGCTCGGCTTCTCCACCCTCGCCCAGCACTTTCCGTAGCTCCTTCACGCTCCGCACCGGCACCTCGTTGGCCGCCAACACGACATCGCCCTGACGAAGGCCCGCGCGATGAGCGGGTGTATTCTCAACGACCTTCACGATGAGAAGTCCGCCCTCGACCCCTTCCATATCGGAGACTAGCGGGCTGTCCTCGTCCAGCGCCTGGAAGCGAGCGCCGGCCACGGCATCGCTGTAAACGGTGACCGAGCGCGAATCCGGCGTCGCCACCTCGACCTCGACAGCCGGCGGCACGACCTTCAGAGTCCGGGCGGCCAGCGAATCGGCCTGGAGTCGTATCGCTTTCTGCCACTTGCCCAATTGCAGGCGCATCGAGTCGATCTGAGCCCGCTGTTGGATCGCTATTTCCCTCTGCTGTGCGGAGGACGTCCGCTGCGCTTCCGCCTCGGTGGCCGCCAAAGCTCGCTCGGCCTGACTCAGGGCGATTTGCAGCTGCAGCTGACCCTCGTAGAGCTTTCTCAACTGCAACTTCACCGAGTCCCACTTCTCCGGGAACATCACCACGGCGTACTCTTCGCCAAACGCTTCCGCTGGCGAACCCGGCGTCACAATCACGGTGATCTCCTCGCCGTCGCGACGGATGAGAAAATCCGTGCGATCGCCAGCCCGAAGTCTGCCAAACGCCCGGCCACCCTCTTCCGTCGTCAGGTCGATGCCGCTGACAGCCAGGATGACATCCCCCTCGTGCAACCCCGCTCGCGAGGCCGGGCCGTCCTCACGGATCCAGGTGATCGAGGGATGCTCGCTGAACCACCAGACCGATACCCCACCTTGGTCCTCTCGCTGACAGTTCTGACACTCGAGGTTGATCCCCAGGAATCCTCTCTCCTGGGCCTGCACCTGCGAGCTCGTCACCAACATCGCCAACGTTGCCAGGACGGCGGGGGCTACTCCAATTCTGATTCTACGACTACGCATAGTTGATTCTTAATCCTTGAATATGTGATGGACGGGCGTGTTCACGCTGTCACCGCCACAGTACTTCGGGTCGGCTGCCCTGCGACTCGCTCATCTCGAGCAACACCGCATCTCGTTCTTCCAGTGCTGCGAACAGATACGAGTTGAGAACAGGGTCCGCCGGCTCTACCGACAGCGCCGTTCGTGACGCCTCTACCAGCATATCCAGACTTGCCAAACGCTGTTCCGAAAGCGACGGCACCGGTCGCCCGGCACGCCGGGCAAGCTGCTGCAGATTGGCCAGGGCCGCATCGTATTCCGTGCCCAGACGCTGGACTTCCGCCATCGCATCCGTCACGCTCGCCACGGCCGGCTGCGCCGCCACCGCCACCAGCAACGCGTCAACCGGCTCCTCGCCCGGCTGTGAATTCCGCCCGACGCTCAAGCCGATGACGAAGATCGCCGCCATCGCTGCCGCCTGCATCAGCACCATCGTCGGCCAACCCAGCCGGAATCGCCGCTCGCGCCGCGCACCCGGCAGAGTCGGTTCGATCCGCGACCAGAGATCGGCCGGAGGCTGCAGCTCCGGTAGCTCTCTCAGCTCCGCACGAAGCCGCCTGAGCAACTCCAGCTCGCCCTGACACGTCGGGCAACTGGTGAGGTGCTCCTCGGCGCCTGCGACCGGAACGCCATCCAGCAGTTCGGAGAGCGTTTCCTCTTTAAGATGTACCATGATCGACTACCTCAGCTTTTGCTCCAACTACCAGGGCTCTCAATCGCGCCCTGGCCTTCGATAATTGCGATTTCGACGTGCCCACGGCTATTCCCAACCGTGCGCCTATCTCCTCGTGTGTGTAACCTTCCACGTCGTGCAACCACAGCACCGACCGATAGCCTTCCGGCAGCTTGTCCAGTGCCCGCTGAACTGTCACTCGCTCGGCCGCTGCTGTTACCGGCCAGCGGTCCGGGTTCCCCAGGGTCGAGCTCCCATCGAAGCTCTGCTCCAGGTCCCGCCGCCGCGACGCCTGACGCAGACGCGTCAGCGCCGTGTTCACTGCTATCCTGTGAATCCATGTCCCAAACGCGGCATCACCGCGAAAATCCTTGATCTTCTGGAACGCGTTGGCCCATGCGTCCTGAGCCAGGTCCGCCGCCAGGTCGTCATCCCCGGCTAGACGCCGCACCACGGTATACACCCGGGACGCATGCAGTTCATACAGCTCCCGCATCGCCTCGAGCTCCCCAGAGCGCGCCCGGCGAACCAGGTTGGCTTCAGTCAGCTCGACCAATCTTCTCTTCCCTCCCTACTCCCGTAAGCTTAGACGGGTACCGACCCCGGGGCGTTGCCCATGTTTCCACCCGATCTGCGCTCCAGTCGGGGCTGCAGCTGGGTGGCCAGCCAGACCAGGAGCACCGCTGCCAATATACCCGCCAACGCGTCGATCCCGTAGTGGAAGCGCCCGTAAACCGTACTTATTGTAAGTCCAATTACAATTGGAAGCGTCACCTTGAAAACGAGGCGATCGACCCGCCAGGTCACCAGCGATACGGCCACAGCCACAGCCACGTGCGAGCTGGGGAATGCCGCGCCCTTGCTGCCGCCGTCCTCCAGCATCCAGTGGACCCACCT
>JBDHGH010000223.1:0-5333 GCA_039589995.1 Gemmatimonadota bacterium
TCTGAGGAGCAGCGCCACCCGGGCGCTGGAGGCTTCATTGGGTCAAGAGCAGTACAGGACGATTTCGCGATCGCGCGGGATCTCGTCGTGCCGCGTGTCAAGATCCTCCACAGGGATGGCGAGGGCCCCCGGGATCGTCTCGGGTTCTATCTCGAAGTCCAGGGCGTGCCGGAGGTCGACGATTTCGATGTCGTCCCCAGCGTCGAGCCTCTTCTTGAGTTCCTCCGGTGTGATGCGTGAGACGGCCAACGATCGACGAAAGCTCTGCCGGCGCACGTACTTGATCGCCAAGTAGACAATTAGGGCGCCGGCCAGCAGCACCAACAGCCCGTCGCCGAGCCGCGCTGCCGCCCGCGAAATCCGCACCAGTTCCTGGTTGAAGAGGAAGCCCAGACCTACGAAGACGAGCGACCAGATAAACGAACCGACAAATGCGTAGGCCAAGAAACGCCCGAACCGCATCCGGAACACACCGGCGAGCGCTGGGGCGATCGTTTCCAAGGCAGGCACTACGCGTGCGACCAGGAGCGCGCGGGCACCGTGGCGGGCGAAAAGCCGCTCGGTACGGCGAACACACGAGTCAGGCTCCAGGGAAATGCGACAGGCCAAGTTCAACACCTGGCCGCCACGCCGCCGCCCGATCTCGTAGAGCAAGAGGTGGCCAGGCAGAGCAGCGGAGACGGCAACCACCAAAACCCCGGCGAGATTCAATTCGCCCAAGCCGGAGAGGGCGCCCGCAGCCAGGAGGACAGGCGCCGACGGAATCGGAAGCCCCGCCTGGTCCAGCAGCACCCACGCGAAAAGGATCGCGTAGCCGTGCTCGATCACCTGGCGCGTAATCTCTTCCACGAGACTAACGCGGCTCCATTGTGCCCAACTGTCGGGCGCGGCAAGTAACGCTACGCTGGCTAGCGATCACCCCTCCGCCAAGTACGCCCGCGCATGTTGCAGGCGCTTCCGTTCTGTATCAGCGCTGGCCGTCACCTCTACGAGCGCTTTGTAGTAGTCAGCGGCTGCCTCTGCGTCCCCTGCTAACTCGGCTGCCCGACCGGCACCGAACAGGCTGTTGAAACGGTTGGGGCTGCGCTCTAAAGCGGCCTCGTATTCGGCGAGCGCGTCCGCGGGTCGTTCGAGTTCGAGTAGCATGTCACCCAACAGCTCGCGCGCCGGGAGCACCTCGCCCGGAGTGATCGGGTGTTTTTCGGTGCTCGCCTCGAGGTCGGCGGCGGCTCGCATGGTCGCCAGCGCCTCCTCACGCTGACCCTCCTCGAACTGTAGCCAGGCAAGGGCTGAGAGACGCTGGATCTCGACCTGGGTGCCCCAGTAGTTGTTCTGGCTTCCCACCTGTTCCTGAATCGTGGCCAGCATTTCTAGATCGCTTCGTGCCTGCTCGAAACGACCGCTACGGGCCGCACCGAGGGCGCGAGCGAAGTAGGTGATCGCCTCCATCGCGGGCGCGGTATCCCACGGATAAGTGTCAGGCCAGCGCGGCTGAAGATCCGCCGCAGCCTCCCACATGTGCCGCTCGAGGGCCAGGCGCGCCGGCACTGCTGCGAAGGTGTAGGCACTAGCCAAGTGTGCCTGGTATGGTGACTTAACTCCTTCTAGTTCAACCAGTACATCCACAGCCCTCTGGTCCTCCGCGCCCTGCAGGAACGCGTAGGCCAGATAGTCCAAAGCGTGGAAATAGTGGAGCGAGGTCTCTGATCCGACGGGGTACTTCAGAGCGGCATCGGCGGATCGGCGGTTCCAGTCGATCGATTCCTGCCAAAGGCCCAGGCGCGTAAAGGTATGGGTTGGCATGTGAAGCGCGTGCGGAACATCCGGCGCGATCTTCCCGTAGCTCCGTGCTACGTCCGCGGCGCGCTCAGCGAGCGCTGGATTGTCATAGGAATGAATGACATAGTGGTGGCCGCCGGGGTGGTCGGGGATCTCTTGTAGCACCTCCTCGGCCATCGCACCAGCCACGCGCTGCTTGCTGTAGGTTTTGTCACCGGGGTCAACGGTGCCGAGCTGGGCGAGGGCGAAGAAAGCGGTTCCCTCGGGATCGTCAGGGTATGTTTCGTGGAACGCTCGCCAACCGTTTTCGAATCCGACGAGATTCGGCCGCTCCGAGTCACCTTTACCCGCATCGTAGTAGCCGGCCAGAGCATCCACGTAGGCAAGCTCGTGGTCCGAGTCGGCGGTGGCCCGTGCCTTCTCGAGCAAAGCACGCCCGTGCTCGAACCGGTTTTGACTGGGCGGGTCGGACCATAGCGGGTGGACGACGGTCATGGCCTGGCCCCAGTATCCCATGGCGCACTCGGGATCGACCTCGGTGGCTATGGAAAAGGCCGCCTCTGCCTCTTCATAGGTCATGCTATGAAGCAAGGCCAATCCTCGTCCGAGGTTCAGCGTGGCCGATTCGCCACAGGAACCGGTCAACTGCACGGTTCCGAGGGGCGACCCCGACGCGTCCGTCACCACGGTGGCCGCACCGGCGGACAGACCCATCTCCTCGGCCTGGCGCTCACCTCCCGTGCACGCGGCAAGAATGAAGAGTAGTGCGAGACTTGTCGATACGATGCGCATGGCCTTGCTCCTTTTACGGTGTTGTGTTGAAGCCCGGATCCGCGTGATGTGATAGGAGAGCGCGGCGATTGGACGTTTGCCGCCGGGCAGGTCACGCACGAGGAGTTTTTCACAGGGCCACACGACGAGTGGGCCGTGAAATACTGGGGCTTAGCTGTGTAATATATAGACGGTCGGCTGGATTGGGGAGCCCGGGCGGCGGCTTAATCGGGGGGCGCCCTCGTGCCGGTCAAATAATGGATGGGGATCCAGAGCGTTCTGAACTTCATCTTGTCGCGCCGTATGTCGATGAAACCGTTTGCCTCCATGGCCTCTTCAACGGTTCTCAGGTTGCCCATCAGGGGAGGGTCAACATCCACCGCGAAGAATCGACCACTCGGCTTCAATACTCGTGAGATTTCGGCGATTCCTTTCCGCTTGAGGTCCCTCGGAAGGTGGTGGAGCATCAGGCTGCTCAGCACGACATTGAAGGTGTGGTCGGGATAGGGGATGTCTTCGATCAACGCGGTCTTATAACGGATGTCCAGCTGGACCTCTGCCGCCTTTCGCTCCGCTTGGCGAATCATCTCGGGTGCTGCATCGTTCCCGTGGACCTCACCCTCGGCCCCGGCGCGCGCCTTTGCAGCCATCGTGAGATTACCCGTCCCGCAGCCCACGTCGAGGACGGATTGGCCACATTCGATGCCGGCTATTTCGACGGTCTTTTCCCTGAACTGATCTTCTCGACCCAGGAAGTGAAGGCGGTTCAGGGCATCATACCAACGAGGCCAGCGAATCCGAACGCCCTTTGTAGCCGGAGCGGCTTCTCGAGCTGATCTCATATCCTGTCTATGTCCCGACGTCACCGCTACGCGTTCCTGATCGCCTCCAGGACTCGTTCGGGCGTCATCGGTAGTCTGTAGACCCGGGCGCCGGTGGCATCGAAGATCGCGTTTGCCACCACGCCCCCCATGTTGATAATCGCGGGCTCGCCGCCTCCCTTGGGCGGAAGGTCGTCGTTGGGAACAAACACCGTTTCGATCTCGGGCATCCAGGAGAAGCGGGCGAGCTCGTAGGTGCCGAAGTTCTTGTCCAGAATCTTTCCACCCTCGAAACGGATCTCTTCGGCAAACACGTAGCCCAGCCCCATGGCGATGCACCCTTCCATCTGCATGCGGGCGCCATCCGGGTTCACCACCAATCCCATGTCCTGAGCGCATACCACGCGATCCACTTTGACCGCACCGCTGTCGGTGTCCACCGTGACATCGGCGATGAGCGCCACGTACGTCTCCGCGTCGATCCCGCAGGCCAGCCCTCGGCCGCGGCCGTCTTTGCGAGGTGCGCTCGCCGGCTCCCAGCCGTACGCCTCGGCCACGGCTTCGAGTGTGGCGAGCATCCGCGGGTCTTTCGTGTTGTTCAGGCGGAATTCCAGCGGGTCGATGCCCGCGGCGTAGGCCATAGTCTCGATCTGTTGTTCCGCGGCGAAGCGGTTGCTGTTCGCAGCGGGCGCACGCCAGGCACCCACAGAGAAGGGGTGCATCCCCTCTGGGGCCCTTCCCCACTCGCCGTAAACCTTCACGCTGTGGTTCGGTATGTCGTAGAAGACGTCGGAGCCCCGAGTGCCGGCTCCGTAGACCTGGTAGTCCCACAAGACGATCTTGCCGTTGTCGTCTATCCCCGAGGCCAGTTTTATGGTCGCGGCTGGCCGGAAGGTGTCGTAGAAGAATTCCTCGGCCCGCGTCCACGCGACGTGCACGGGCTTACCCGTGATTCTCGCCAGAAGCGCCGCTTCCACGGCCTGATGCCCTCCTACCTTGCCGCCGAATCCTCCGCCGACGAACGGGGTGATGACGCGGACATCCTCGCTATCGAGCCCAAGCTCCCGAGCGATGGTCGGCTGTTGACGGAACGGCGCCTGGGTTGAGGACCAGACGGTCAGCTTGCCGTTCTCGAGCACTGCCACAGCGGTGTGGGGCTCCATGGGAGCGTGGGCGACGTAGCTATTGGAGTAGGTCGCTTCGAAAGATTGCGCACAAAGACTTCGTCCCGTGTCGAGGTCGCCTTCTTCTTCGGGCGTGTTGGGAGAAGGCGCAACTTCGACTATGTGGTCGAAGATGCTCTCGGTATCTACAGTGGCTGCCGGAACATCGAATTCGGCCTTCACGGCTCTCAGGCCCTTCTCGGCCGTTTCGGGGTCTGGAGCCAGAACCGCGATCAGATCGTCTTCATTGACGACAGTCACTCCAGACATCGCTTCCGCCGCCGAGGTGTCGACGCTCCGCAGCGTCGCACCGTGCGCCGGGGGACGCACGATCCGGGCGTAGAGCATCCCGGGTATGCGGATGTCGCCGGCGAATTTCGCTGCTCCAGTCACCTTTTCATAGCCATCCAGACGTTCGGGCGATTCCCCCATCACAGAGAACTCTGCGACGGCTTTGAGGAGAGCTTTCTCGTCCACCGTGTGAGTGATCTCCTGGCCCTTCGCCAGCTCGCCGTAGGACACGTGTCGATTGCGGTCGGTCGTCACGTAGACGACCCCGTTCTCGACCGTGAGCGCATCTCTTGACACACCGAAACGCTGGGCGGCCAGATCCTTCAGGACCAGGCGAGCCTGGGCGGCGGCCGCGCGGACTGCCGGCCCGAACATCCGGGTCGACAGCGAGCCGAACGTACCCATGTCCCACGGACAGGTGTCGGTGTCTCCCATGACGATGTGGACGGTCTCGAGGGATACGGCCAGATCTTCAGCCGCCATCTGGGTCAGCGACGTCATGACCCCC
>JBDHGH010000224.1:0-5879 GCA_039589995.1 Gemmatimonadota bacterium
CGCGAACACACCAGCCAATGCCGGTGCGGCGAGGACGACTCGGTTCACCGCATCGTCCTCGGAGGACGAGATCGTGATGAGGCGCGGCAACGGGGACCCGGACTGGCGCACCGCTTTCTACGACATCCGGGACGAGAGCTTCGCGTGGATGAGCGAACCCTCTGGGCAGACGATGACGTGTGCGCGAGAGTCTGGCTGACCATGAGGAATTGGCCACTACTCGCGGCAGCCCTCGGACCACTGGGGCTCGGTCTGACCGATGGGCAGGCGCAGGCGCAAGGCGAGAACATAGAGATTTTGCTGCCGGGAACCGAATACCATCGGAGGGACCTACCCGCAGACCCGACGGGCGCATGGTGGGTGCTACACGGTACGACTGACGAGATCGTGCTCGAGTCGATGGAGATTGCCGTTACGGTGTTTAACACCTGCGGTGACGAGTCGCCAGATCAGCAGGACGGCCGCGCGGTCAGCGTGCCTGACGCACACAATCCCATTCTGCTCGTTCGGGGCCACTCCGACTTGGCGTCGGGCCCTGTGCGCACGGGGTTTCTGGATGACGGTGTGGCTGGCGAGGCAGAGCGAATTGAGACGAGCTGGGACGGCGAAGCGGTGTTCGTGCGCCATCTGACGGAGGGCCCGACCGGGGATAAGCCGGGCCGGTATCGAATCGACTTGGTGGTGGGTAACCGACAGTTCGAGCTCTACTCGGACCAATGGCACGGGGATGGTCAATGGCGACTACGTTGGATGGGGGATTTGAATCGCGACGGGTGGCCTGACCTGCTGGTCGATGCCTCCTACAAGTACAGCGTCTTTACGAGCCGGTTGTTTCTGTCCCGCGTAACAGCCGGGCAATTGGCGGTCACCCAGGTCGCAACGTTCGAGCATTCGTCCTGCTGAACCGCCGTGGTTTTCGTTCTTAAGGAATACGAAACTCATGCGACATCTAAAGCCGAAGAGGGGAGCGCATCGATGAAGAAGCTCTGGATCACCGGCATTACAAGCATCGCGCTCGTGTCGGTGCTCACGATCATGGGCAGTGCCGCATCCGATCAATCCGCGGCGAGGTTCTTCGTCCTCATCGCTGCGCTGACAGCCTTGATGGTTCTGGTGGGGAAAGGACATCGATGGGCTCGGTGGCCGGTCTCCGCAGTTCTCGTCTTCATTGCGGTTACGGCTGTCCTGGCCGGTGGGCTCGTGGGCGTGGCCGTAGCCGCGCTGTTCGGGGTCACCGCCGTCGTCTTCTTCAGGCACCGGAGTGCTGTGCATTGAGACAATCGAGGGGGGGTGACACGGTGATTATCTTGAGACAGGCCCTAGATACTGATGGCCCCTCCTGGGAGAGAATCCATGTCCATCCGGCCAGTCAAGCAAATCGTACAAGCCCGCCCCACCATGGAGGGCGCTGGCGTGAGGCTCCGCCGGGCCTTCGGCTTCGGCAATACAGACGACTTCGACCCATTCCTGCTCCTGGATGATTTCCGGAATGAAAACCCCCAGGACTACCTCCCCGGCTTCCCCTGGCACCCCCACCGGGGCATCGAGACCATCACGTATGTCCTGGCCGGCACCGTAGAGCACGGCGACAGCCTGGGCAACACCGGCACCCTGGGCGCGGGCGACGTCCAGTGGATGACCGCCGGCTCGGGCATCCTCCACCAGGAGATGCCTCAGGGCAACCCGCAGGGTCAGATGCACGGCTTCCAGCTCTGGGCCAACCTGCCCGCGTCGCTCAAGATGACGACTCCCCGCTACCAGGACGTGGTGTCGAACGACATCCCGGAAGTCACCGACGACGACGGCACCAAGGTACGAGTGATCTGCGGGGACTTCTGGGGCAAGTCCGGCCCGGTGGACGGCATAGCGGCGGACCCACGGTACCTCGACATCTCGGTCCCACCCGGCCTACGCAAGACGCTCCCGGTAGAGACCGACCGCCAGGGCTTCGCCTACGTATTCGCCGGCGCCGGAACGTTCCGGGACGCATCCGATCCGTTGCCGGTCAAGCTGGAGAGTGTCGTCGACGGAGAGGAGACGATCACTTACGAGGCCGGCAACCGATCCCTCGTGTTGTTTGATCGGGGGGACGAGGTGACGGTGCAGGCCGGCGAAGAAGGCATCCGCTTCCTGCTTGTGTCGGGACGTCCCATCGAAGAGCCGGTGGCGTGGCGGGGCCCCATCGTGATGAACACCGACGACGAACTCCGGCAAGCCTTCCACGAGCTACACGACGGATCGTTTATCAAGCACGGGTAAACCGTGTAATCCCCCCCCCACCGCAAGCCAGAATCAGCAAAATGTGATCCACATCACGAAACTTCGTAAAACCCTACTTGGTGTCGTACCTCACTTACATCTTGGCTCTCGGCTACCATCATTGGCACGCCATTATCACTGCAGAACCTTACAAAAAAAGGACAGGCGACCAATGAGAAAGTACTCTACGTTGTTGCTCGTACTCCTGCTGACCGCGTTGATGCCGTACGCGAGCCAAGCACAGGGAGTCACCCTCGGAGCGCACGGCGGATTCGACTCCGATGCCTCTGAAGTCTTGCTCGGCGGCAGCGTCGGGTTCTCGCTGGGCAGCGTCCCGCTGAGTCTCACACCTGGATTCGATTTCTATCCAAGTATCGCCGGCGCGAGCCTCTTTATCGTCGACTTCGACGTCAACTACGCCGTACCGGCAGGCCCCTCGGTCAGCCCGTACTTTGGTGTCGGTTTGTTTGTGAGTCACACGTCAATCGACCTGGGAACACTTGGCTCCTTCAGCGGCAACGATGTCGGCTTCAATCTGAATGGCGGATTGGATTTTGGCGCTAGCACGCTGCGTCCCTTCGCCGAGGGTAAGCTTCGTGTGAGCGAGAACACGACGGTGGCACTTCGGGGCGGTTTGAAGTTCAAGTTGGGCCGATAAGCCCGAACCAGTCCAGCAACCCGCGTACACGCGGGTGATGGAAGAATGCGGCCCGACACGGTGTTCACTGTGTCGGGCCGTGTTACGTATGTCGCCCGTCCGCCGTTTTGCTCAAGACGCGGCCGCAGTGTTCGGGGTCACAGCCGTTGTTTTTTCAGACACCGGAGCTCAACTTGACGGTGGCTATCTTGGTACGAATCGTTCCTCGCCGTCAGAAAGCTCTCGAGGCATCCTCATGACCGAACTATCCGCTGAATCACCGTATGTCAATCACATGAACATCCGGTTTGGCTCACTCGAACTCATCGATGTTCAACAACTCATAGACGACTGCACTGACCCTTGGTACAACCAGACGCTTTGCGAGGTAAACGACTCGGTAGTGCGACTTGGCGTGATGGAGGGTGAATACCACTGGCATCAACACGACGACGAAGACGAGTTCTTCTACGTCATCGAAGGGCGCTTCCTCGTCGACCTCGAGGATCACGGCGTCGAGCTCGGGCCGCGCCAGGGCTTTGTCGTCCCGAGAGGGGTGCGGCACCGCACTCGGGCACCGGAGCGCTCGGCCGTGCTGATGGTCGAAACGAGAAACATCGTCCCGACCGGCAGCTAGCCGCGGAAGCAACGCGGCGGCGTGTCGTTGCGCACTGGTGTCAAGGTCGTCCGATTGCGAAGGGCAATGTGGGCGGTGCATCTATAGGGTGAACGTCTCGTCACCAGAGGTGTATTGGTTCTCGGTAGCCAAAAGGGAAGAGCGCCCACAGTGGAAACAATATCATTTTACAAATTACGATTCCGAACCGGGAGCGCCATCTCTGCGGCCCTGGTCTTGCTAGCCGCCTGTGACTCCATACCGTCGGACCCAATCGTCGGAGAACCGACGATTGTTGGAGACATCACAATGGTGGATTCGAGTGGCAGCCGGCTCCGCGTCTTGGTGGAGGAAAACGTGGAGGTGCAGCAGCCAACAGAACCCGGCGGGTCGAAGATGTGGTTCACCATTTGGGAGAGCACGGACGTCTTCGATAGCCGGGGAGTGGCGGTAACGCGCGCTAGCGGGCAGAGTCTACTCCTCGGCCTGAGAGTGGAAGGGTTGGCAGACGGACTAATCCTCGACTCTTATCCGCAACAGGCTGACGCGGAGACGATCGTCATCATAGACTGAATGCGCAACGATACAGAGGAATGGCTAGGATCGCCACGCTGCGCAGAGCGACTCTCCTGGTCATTCGGGGCCGACCACCTTGGAGAGGAGTCGCGATGAAACCAGCACCACTTCGCCCATCACGATTCTGGATCACCCCGGTCATCCCTGCGCTGTTGGTTCTAACGGCGGCGTGTGACTCCGTACCGGCGGATCCAATCGTCGGAGAACCGACGATTGTGGGAGAGATCACTACGCTCGATTCGAGTGGGGTCCAGCTCCGCATCTTGGTAGAGGAGAGGCCGGAGGTCCAGCAGGGGGAGAAGATCTGGTTCTCCATTGGCGGGACGGACGTCTTCGATGCCCGGGGACCGACGGTAATCCGAGCCAGCCGGCAGAGTCTACGGGTCGGTCTCGAGGTTGAAGGGTTGGCAGACGGGCCAATTCTCGAGTCCTACCCTGCACAGGCGCATGCGCAGACCATCGTCATTCTGGACTGATCCAAGGCGGCTCAGGCGCGTCAATCCGGCGGCCTCTCCAACGCATAGACCTTGACGAATTCGACGTCCAACGCATCTCGTTCCCTTCCCAGTAGGTAATCCTCCCCGATCTCAAAAAGCTCGAGGCGTGTGGGCACTGCCACGGTTCCGAGCCACATGCCCTGCGGGTCGAACACCCACCAGTCGGTCTCAGGCTCCTCGCACGCCTCGTACGATTGCACCCACAGGTTGAGGTTCGCATCCACGAGGATCTCCCGGTGCATTGGCAACACGTCCGGTGTCTGCATCGCCCTCGCATTCCGGAGCACCGTGGTTCGGGTGGACGGGGACTCCTCTGCCATCATTTGTTCAATGCCGCGCCACCAACAATCCACCATGGGGTCGCGCACTGCGGTCGCCGTGGTGGGTAGCCGCACCAGCGTTTCCAGCACGCCTTCGTTGGAGTACACTCTGACATCCCCAGCGTCCGCGAGGGCCACGTACACTCGGTCGTCCGCCACCCGCACGGATGTACGCGATGCAAACGGGGGTTCCAGCCTCATCGTGCCGCGGTCGCCCCACGGAGTGATGTACCAGGCGCCACCGGGGAATTCACCCATCGTGCGCAGGTAGTCCCCTTCATCACTGAAGTGGTCCAGTCGCACGAACTGGGTTTGTAGTCCACCGGGCCCGCCGCTCGAATCGCTTGGACTTGCTTGTAGAGATCCCAGGCGAGCAGCGAGTCGTGTTCGACGCTGAGGAGAGACCGTAGAGCGTTCGGCTGGAACTCACCGGGTCCATCGCCCGGCCCGCCCCACCCGCGGAGGAACCCGCCGCTCGAAGAGAATACCTGAATTTGGCTGTTGCCCGAGTTCGCCACGGCCACGCTGCCGTCCCCGAGTAGCGTGGCATCGAACACGCGAAACAGCTGGTCGTCTTGCCCGTCCTCTACCGACCCAACGGACGTGCGCAGCCGACCGACGCGCCACCCAGTATCCGCATCCCACGATGGCGCGCCGCTCTGCACGATCACCACACCGGCGCTGTCCCTCCGGATCACCCCCACGCCGCGCCGGCTCTCAGGTTCTCCCATGCACGACACCCCCGGTACCCACACGACGAGGTACCACACACAGCAACGCAGATTGGCTAGAGTACGTCCTTCCACCGTCACGAATCCCCTAATGCAGGAGGTGGCAATGAAGAATATCGCCGTCGGTGGATCGAGAATCCAGAATGACACAATGGTTATCTTGGGAAAGTCTGAATTCCAATCACCGCTTGGGAGAAAAACCCATGAGAGCGCTCATTCTGGCCCTGACGATGACCGCTGGGG
>JBDHGH010000225.1:0-5160 GCA_039589995.1 Gemmatimonadota bacterium
ATTACGAGTACGAGTACGAGTACCAGTAGGAGTAGGAGCTACAACACGGGGCCGCTGTCGCCCGTCCCCTTCCGGGTCGAGAGCTTGAACGGGATGTAACCCAGGCACACACCGGTAAAGCTGGTGACCACGAACAGTACAGCGACGATTCCCAGTACGATCGCCACCGTGCCGCTGATCACGTTCATGAAGTACAGCACGCCGATCGCCAGCGCGATGGCGATTCGAATGACCCGGTCCGCCGTTCCCATGTTCTTGCTCATACGATCCCCCCTCGTTGAAAGAACACGACTTCACTTCAGAACAGCCACTGCACCAGCAAGACGAGCCCCGCGATAACACCTATACAGAGCAGGCAGGCGAGGACGAGCTTGGTCGCTTTGTTCACCGTCGCGTCGTCGCGGCCAGGGCGCCCACGGCGTCCACCAGCAATCGAACCTTGGCTGCGTCACGCGATCCCACGCCGTCCAGCTCCCTCGTTAGGGCCGTCAGCGCGTCGCGCCGCTCGGCGCCGTACGCATCCTCCGCGTCGGTGAGGGCCTGCCGCGCCGAAGAGACCTGGTCTTCGGAGAGGCCGCCCGACCGCTCGAGCTGGTCGACGTAGGCCCGCGCCAGGGCGAAGCTGGGCGGCCAGACGTACTGCGGTTGGCCCTGCGCGTTCAAGTAGTCGAGTGTGATGGTGTTCGCCGCGTCGATCTCGTTCTGCGAGATGAACGCGCTGGGCTCCAGCTCGAAGATGTCCAGCCCGCGTGCGATCTCGGAGCTGACGATGACACCGTTGTACCAGTAGACCGACCAACTGCCGCCGAACGAAAACTGGTCCGGTTGTATCGGGCCGCGATCGTGGAAGGCGATCTCGACCACGTTCGACGGATCGGTCCAGTCGAAGATCGAGATTCCGCCCTGGTACCACCCCTGCACCATCACGTCGCGGCCTGGGATGGGGATCAGCGAGCCGTTGTGGGCGACGCAGTTCTCGAGAGACGTCTGTGCGGCGGGCAGCTTGTAATATGTGTGGAACTGCATGTGCCGGTCCTCGACGGTGAAGATGGCGTTGGCGCCCCACTCGTACGGGTCGCTGGCGCGGCACTTCGGCTGGCCGCCGCCACCCCACTCGTCGGTGAACAGGATCTTGCTGGCGTCGTTGTTGAACGTCGCCGAGTGCCAGTAGGCGAAGTTCGAGTCACTCACCGCGTCGATCCGCGTCGGATTCACGGGATCGCTGATGTCGAGCAGCAAGCCGTAGCCCTCGCAGGCGCCACCCGCCAGGCCGAGCTCGGGGTAGAGCGTGATGTCGTGGCACTGGGTAGGGCCGGGTTGCGGCCCGGCTTCTGCCATCCGAGCCAGCATCCGGTCGACTCGCGCCGGGATCGACGCCCGCAGGGCGGTGCTGTCCTCGGCGGTTGGGCCTCCAGTGCCGCCACGCGCCTCGACCATGCTGTCGAGCCGCGCCTCGACCCACTGGTCGGGCAGCAGGACCGGCTCGCCCTCGATGTCAGCGATGAAGGCGCCGCGGGCGCGGGCCCGCTCGAGCGCCTCGATATCGTCGGGCGCCAGACCGTGAGTCGGCGGAGCCACCAGGTCGTCGAAGATCCTTGGCGAGCTGACGATGGCCGCCTGCTCGGGATTGGCGAGGGGGACCTTGATCACCTCGATGCGGAAGAGAGCCGAGTTAGGATCCTCGTCCGGCATGCCGCTCGTGCAGCCGGGCAACTCTTCCTCGGGTCGCACCGGCGCGGAGCCGGAGACGTAGACGTAGACGTTCTCGTCGTCGTTCGGATCCACCAGCACCGAATGCGTGTGCGAGCCCCGGCAAGTCTGCACGTTGGCGATGTACTTCGGGTCACGGATATTGCTGATGTCGAATATGCGGATGCCACGCAGGCGGTGGTGGCTCACCGCTTCCTGGACGCCCTCGGTCCCACAGTCCAGCCGGCCGCCCAACCCCTCGCCCGAAACGAACAGCAGGTCACCGTAAACCGAGACGTCGCTCTGCGAAGCCGGACAGACGTACGATACGACGAGGGAGGGCTGACCGGGATCCGAGATGTCCCAGACCTGGATGCCGTTGTAGTTCCCCTGGATCGCGTACTTACCCTTGAAAGCCAGGTCCGAGTTGGTGACACCGACGAACTCTCTGGGCGGCGGCGTGGTCGAGACGACTCGCAGGTTCCAGGCTGCCTCTTCGGCGTCGAACAGCCCGGGCGCGAGGTTGATGCGCGGATCGGGGATCGGTGCCGTGGTCTCCGAGCTGGGTTCGGCTTCGGGTGAGGCGTCGTCCGGTGTTGAGGACTTTGAACCGCAGCCGGTAGAAGCGAACAGTCCGACGGCGAGCGGTAGCAGCCAGAGACGGTTAGCGAGCTTGCGTACTGAGACGGTTGGGGCGGTGAACGTCATGGTGCTTCCTCGGGTTGTGCGTGTGTTTCAGTTGATCATGGGCCGCGATCGGTCGCGGGCAGTGACTCGAGCATCAGCTTCATCCGGTTGA
Organism: Gemmatimonadota bacterium; assembly: GCA_039589995.1. Lineage (GTDB taxonomy): Bacteria > Gemmatimonadota > Gemmatimonadetes > Palauibacterales > KS3-K002 > JBDHGH01. The sequence goes on from JBDHGH010000225.1 coordinate 2,489, forward strand.
TCTCGGTGATCTGATCGACCTGGATGTCGGAGGCCAGCTTGAAGGCCGCCTCGTCCTGGGCGGCGCCATCGATGGCGAACAGTTCGTGCACCATGGTGACGGCGCCCTGGTGGTGCTGGATCATGTAAGTCAGGAATAATCGGTCGAATTCCGGGCCCCGGGCTTGGTCAAGCTCGCGAATCTGCTCCGGCGTCAGCATCCCCGGCATGTGCATGGCGTGTCCGCCGTCCACCTTCAGGGTCGTTCCCGAGATCTCGATTCGAGGAACCGGCTGCCCGCGATCGCTCAGCCACTTCTGCATGGTGGCGATCTCGTCGTTCTGGGCGTTGATGATGCGGGCGGCGAGGGTCTGGACCTGTGGGCTGGCGCCGTTCCGGGGCGCCATCTCGGACATGACGAGGGCCTGGGCGTGATGGCCGATCATGCCGGACATGAAGTGGACGTCGGCCTCGGTGAAGCGCATGCGGGCGCTGTCGGTGCGGGCGCGGTACAGCGCTTCGAGCTCGGCGGTGGAGCCGGGTTCGGGAACGGGCTCGGTCTCCGTACCGCTGCCGCCGCCGCACGCCGTGACGAGGAGGGCGACGGCCAGCGCCGCTAGTCCCGTGCCCCTCCCACTCGTACTCGTAATCGTGCTCGTACTCGTTATCGTACTCGACTCCACTGTTCTGTGGTATCGATCAGGATAACGAGTACGAGTACGATTAGGAGTACGAGTAAGAGTTAAGACGACAGACATTGAGCTCAGTTCGTTGACCCGGTGTTGACGCTGAGATTAGTAACCGTGATGGGGCCCGCCCCACCTAAGGTCACTGCACTTCGGTGAAAACCTGCATCGTGGGGTCCAGCACACCGTCCGCGGCCTTGGCGGCGGCCCCTTCGTCAGACTCCAACATGGCCTGGAACGCGTCGATGTCGGTGATGCCGACCAGCAACGCCGTCAGGTTCGGGTTGTCAATGTTCTGAAAGACGCGTACGGCGGGCGCGCCGCCCTCGGCGAACATGCCCTTACGGCTATCGGGACCCCGCCAAGCTGCCAGCCAGCGATCGGCGTCGGTCACTTCGTGAGTGATCAGCATGTTGGGCACGGGCAGATCGCTGTTCCATGTGTCGTTGGTCATCAGCCACTCCCCGCCGATCTTCTGTCTGATCTCTACAAACTTGCCCTTGTCGACGAACGAGCCGTCGGGTCCCGTCAGAACGTACGTTCCTATCCTGTAGCCCATGTCGCCGGAGGCCATCGCCTCGACAGTCTCCAACTCGACCCTGAGGCCGGCGTCGTACATCCCGCCAAAAGCCGCTCGCACGAAATCCCGACCCACCCCCGTCTCGAGGTTGGGCGGCATGAGACGGGCGTCCTCGGTGTACATCATCGCTATCGCTTCGATGTCACCGGCGTTTAAGGCGTCCGCGAACGCGGCTGACATCGCGGCCAGCTCGGGGCTCTCCTGCGAGCCGGCCGGGTAACAGGCGCCGACGGCGATGATCATTAACAGGGTTGCAAGATCGAGCCTTCTCATAGGACCTCCTCTAGGCTGTTTTCTCTCAGCCTGTGTCGGGTTGGGCTAGGACCGACTGACACGGTGCCACGTGTGGATCGGTGGTATGGAAGGGCTAAAGATAGGAGGAGTCGGGCCTCGCGCTAGTTTAGCCAATCGTTCAACCGGGTTTGACGATCCGTTGATCCGCGCGGACTAAGCTGGAATGGCAAGGGAATCCGGGCGGTCTGGGGTGGGAACGGCCGGGCCGGCGCGCTCGCCGAAGACGGGAGGGGCGGGTAAATTGAAAGGCATGACGGCCGCCGAGAAGCTGATGTCCGCCGAGGAATTGGCGCGGACCTCCATCCCCGACAAGCAGGTGGAGCTGGTGCGCGGGCGGTTGATCGTGCGTGAGCCGCCCGGCACCCATCACGGAGCGGTCTCGGCGAACATCGCCTTTGAATTGACGGCCTTTGTAAGGAAAGAGAAGCTGGGTCAGGTGTTCGCGCAGGATACCGGCTTCAAGATCGAGAGCGATCCGGATACCGTCAGGGGGCCCGACGTCGCCTTTGTGTCGAAAGAGCGTTTACAGCGGATCCCGGACGAGGGCTACGCCGATGTGTCTCCCGATCTGGTTGTTGAGGTCCTGTCCCCCCGCGACCGGCCCGGCGAGGTGTTGGCGAAGATTGGTGGTTGGCTGGCCGCGGGTAGCCGACTGGCCTGGCTGATCGATCCTCGGAAGCGCGAGGCGCGGATGTTCACGGCCGACGGCGATGTCTCGGTCATCCGGGAGGACGGTTCGTTGGAGGGTGGCGAGGTCCTTCCGGGTTTCACCTGCACCCTGCGAACGGTGCTCTTTAACCAGTAGTCCTACTGCTACTCCTGCTCCTGCTCCTACTCGTACTCGTACTCGTACTCGTACTCGTACTCCCAATCCTACTCGTGGAGTACTCGGCTCCACTGTTCCGTGGTACCGAGCACGATTGCGAGTAGGAGTACGATTACGAGTACGAGTACGATTAGAAGTACGAGTAGGACGGGTACTCAAGCCGGCGCCTTCTTCGCCGCAATCACCGCTCGCACCTGGTTGAACACGAACAGCAACAACGCCACGACGTTCAGCAGCGCGCCCCAACGCCGCGCCCCGGGCCAATTCCCCAGATCCCCGGCGATCCTCAGGATGAGCGACGCGTTCAG
>JBDHGH010000226.1:0-5147 GCA_039589995.1 Gemmatimonadota bacterium
GAGTACATCGTCGGGACCGGCTACGGCCGCTACAAGGTCACCTTCGGGAACACCCAGGTGACCGAGATCAGCTGCCACGGCCGCGGCGCGGTCCACATGTTCCCCGAAACGCGAACCGTTGTCGATATGGGTGGGCAGGACACCAAGGCCATTCGCGTTTCTCCCACCGGCGAGATCGTCGATTTCTGCATGAACGACAAATGTGCCGCCGGCACGGGTCGTTTCCTGGGCGCGGCTTCCAGCGCGCTGGATATTCCTTTGGACGAGCTTGGCCCCACGGCTTTGCGTGGCGAGCGACCGGTGAAGATCAGCACGACGTGTACGGTGTTCGCCGAATCCGAAGTGCTCTCCTGGCTGGGGAAGGGAAAGAAGATCGAGGACATCTTGCTCGGCGTGCACCAGTCGATCGCCGCACGGTCCGCCGGCTTGCTGCGCCGTGTCGGCATCGACGAGCAAGTGACGTTCACCGGCGGCGTCGCCCGCAACCTGGCGATGATCGCGACGCTGAACGATCGGTTGGGCGTAAAGGTCAACGTCAGCGAGGAATCGCACTTCATGGGTGCGTTGGGCGCCGCGCTGTTCGCGCTGGATCACATACTGGCCAGCCGAGCGCCGGCGGCTCAGGGACGGGGCGGGAAGCCATGATCTATACGGGCGGAATCGACATCGGCTCGACCTACACCAAGGCCGTCATCTTGAGCGCCGAGAACGAGATCGTCGGGCGATGCATGGAGCCCACCGGATTCAAGCTGACCGAAGTGGCGGAACGGGCGTATGGGGTGGCTATCGCCGAGGCCGGACTGTCGCCGGACGATGTGGCCTATGTGATCGCTACGGGATTCGGCCGCCACCAGGCCCGGTTCACCGATGTACAGGTGACCGACCTGACCGCGGCGGCTCGTGGCGCCACGTTCTTTTTCCCCGATACCCGCACGATCCTCGATGTCGGCGGCCAAACGATGAAGGCGAGCCGCCTGGGTGACGGTGCGAAGGTGAAATCGTTCCGACTCAATGACAAGTGTGCCGCCGGTACGGGCGCCTTCCTGGAAAAAACGGCACGCTACATGGGATACGAGACCGAGGAGATCGGACCCTTGGTCCAGACCTCGAAGGAGGCGATCCCGATCTCGGGCGTCTGCGCCGTGTTCGCCGAGTCGGAGGTGATCAATCACCTGTCCCAGGGCGTCGCGCCGGCAGACATCATGCATGGCGCCATCGTGTCGTTGGTGGGGCGCTCGGTGCAACTGATGAAGCGCGTGAGCATGGAGCCCGAATTCACTCTGATCGGCGGAATCCTGCGCTTCCGTAGGATGGTGGACGTGGTCCGCGAGCAGCTGGCCTCGGAAGTCAACGTGCCCGAGGGCGATTTGGTGCAGTTCACCTCGGCTTTGGGCGCGGCGATTCTTGGCCATCGCCGACTGCGCAGGCTCGAGCAGGAGGGTGCGGCGTCCGATGTCCGGTAACGATCCCGACGCCAAAGAACGCGCGCGCCAACGCAAAGTGGCGGAGTCGCTGGGCCCGCTGGTCGAGCAGGAGGCCCGGCGCTTTCTCAGCGAGGAGCAGATCGAGGGCGATCCGGCCAGGATCGCGGACGGCTGGGAACGACGCTTCATCGCCGACGGGCGGCGTGCGGAAGAAATGATAGAGCTGTACTCCGACTTGGGATACGAAGTCTGCGCCGACCCGGTCTCCCCTGATGTGGTCGGCGACGACTGCGACGATTGTCAACTGTTGGCGGCGCTGCAGTTCAAGATCATCTATACGCGTAAACGCGCGACGGGAGAGCTAAAGTGACCGTTCCTTCCGAGAGCCGGCTCGTCTACGACTGGTCCAACCGGGGCGGCGAAGAGCCTCAGCAGAAGTTCTTGGCCATGCTGGATGACGAGACCCTTCGCGATGGTCTGCAGAGTCCTTCGGTGATCGATCCTCCTACAGATGTCAAAGTCGAGATTCTACATCTGATGAACAGGCTGGGGATCGAGACCGCGGATATCGGGCTTCCAGGCGCCGGGCCGCGACAGCGCGACGCTGTCGAGACGCTGTGCCGCGAGATCGACAGCGGCAAGCTGAGGATCAAGGCCAACTGCGCGGCCCGAACGATGGTCGTGGACATCCAGCCCATAGCCGACGTGGTGCAGAAGACGGGCGTCCCCATCGAAGCCTGCGTGTTCATCGGTAGCAGCCCGATCCGTCAATACGCCGAGGAGTGGGACTTGGACCACATCCTCCGGCACACCACCGAAGCGGTGAGCTTCGCGGTCGGCGAGGGCCTCGAGGTCATGTACGTCACCGAGGATACCATCCGGGCCAAGCCCGAGGACCTCAGACAGCTGCTGAGTGCCGGAATCGAGGCGGGAGCGACCCGCGTTTGCCTGTGTGATACGGTTGGTGCGGCAGTACCGAGGGGCGTGCGCAATTTGGTGGCCTGGGTCGGGCAGTTGCTGGAAGATCTAGGCGTGTCAGAAACCGTGGGCATCGACTGGCACGGCCATCGCGATCGCGGACTGGATGTAGCCAACACGCTGGCGGCCATCGAGGCCGGCGCTACCCGTGTGCACGGAACGGCACTGGGCGTGGGCGAGCGAGTCGGCAACACGCCGATGGAACAGCTGCTGGTCAACCTCAAGCTGCTCGGCTGGCGCGACGACGATCTGACCGCATTGCCCGAGTATGTGGAAACGGTCTCGCAGGCTGTGGGCGTTCCCATTCCGATGAACTCGCCCATCGTGGGCTGTGACGCGTTCCGTACCGCTACCGGCGTGCACGCCGCCGCCGTGATCAAAGCGCAGAAAAGGGGTCAGGCCTGGCTGGCCGACCGCGTCTACTCGGGCGTTCCGGCCAGTTGGATTGGGCGCGAGCAGGAGATCGAAGTGGGTCACATGTCGGGCGCGTCGAACGTGCAGTATTTCCTGCGCGCCCGGGACTTGCCCACGACGCCTGAGGTCGTCGAGGCGGTGATGGCCATGGCCAAGAAATCGGAGCGTTTGCTCAGCGAGGAAGAGATCCTCGAGGCGGTACGTTCGGCCAGCGATTGAGAATAGGCGAATGAAACGATTGATGTCGGGCAACGAGGCCATAGCGCAGGGCGCTTGGGAGGCGGGGGTGCTGTTCGCGTCCGGTTACCCGGGCACACCCAGCACCGAGGTGCTCGAGAGGCTTGCCGAATACGACGAGATCGACGCCCACTGGTCCACCAACGAAAAGGTGGCCTTCGACGAAGGCGTGGGCGCAGCGCTGGGGGGCGCTCGCACCATGGTGACCATGAAACACGTGGGACTCAATGTCGCGGCCGACCCGTTCATGGTCTTCCCTTACGCCGGTACGAACGCGGGCTTTGTGGTCTTGGTCGCCGACGATCCCGGCATGTATTCGTCACAGAACGAGCAGGACAGTCGCTACTTCGCCAAGATCGCGAAGGTGCCGATACTCGAGCCGGCCGACGCAGCCGAGGCCCACGAAATGGTGAAGGTGGCGTTCGAGCTGAGCGAGCGCTTCGAGACGCCGGTCATGTTCCGAACGACGACTCGTCTGGCACACACGCGCGGTATCGTCGAGCCCGGCGAGCGCGTCGAGGCTCCACGCAAAGAGTTCTCGCGCAAGGCAAGCCAGTACGCTATTCCGGTGTACGCGCGCTTCCGTCGCCCGGAGCTGGAAGCGAAGCTCGATTCGCTGCGCGAGTTCGCCGAAGAGTTCGACGGGAACTTGGTCGAGGAAGACGACGCGAACATCGGTATCGTCAGCCATGGCATCCCCTACCAATACGTCAAAGAGGTCATGCCCGAGGCGTCGGTGTTCAGGCTCGGCATGATCTACCCGCTGCCGGAGAAGCGTCTTCGAGAATTCTGCGCCCGCTTCGACACGGTGTTCGTTGTGGAAGAGAGCGAAGGCTTCATCGAAGGCGAGATGGCCAGCTTCGGAATCACCAACGTGATTGGAAAGGAGAAGTTCTCTAACATTGGCGAGCTGAGCGCCGACGTGGTGGCCGCCGGTCTTAAGGGTGATCCCGTTCTCGCCGACTTCGCTCAGGACCTGAACATCCTGCCACGTCCGCCGGTCTTGTGCGCCGGCTGCGCGCATCGAGGCGTATTCGGCACTCTGAAGAAGCTGGGCGTGCTGGTGACCGGCGACATCGGTTGCTACACCCTGGGATGCTTGCCGCCCTTCGATGCCATGCACACCACCTTCTGCATGGGCGCCAGCATCGGCAACGCCACCGGCTTCAACCGGGCCGGCGAGGACAGGGTCGTGGCCGTCATCGGCGATTCCACCTTCCTGCATTCGGGCCTATCCAGCATCGTCAGCGCCGCCTACAACCAGGTCCCGACGACGACGATCCTTCTGGACAACGGGACCACGGGCATGACCGGCCACCAGGAGCACCCTGGCACCGGCCACACGCTGAAGGGTTCTACGGCTCCGGCCGTGGACTACGAGGCGTTGATCCGCTCTCTCGGTGTGGAACATGTCGAAGTCGTCGATCCTTGGGACCTCGACGCCACCGAGCGTGCCATCAATGCCGGCCTTGCCCACGACGGGCCGGCGGTGGTCATCGCGCAGCGACACTGCAACCTGCTGCCGGAAGAGAAGGCGCGGGAGCGCGTACCGTACACCGTGGCACCGGAGGACTGTATCGTCTGCGAGGACTGCTTCCAGACCGGGTGCCCGGCCTTGGTGTGGGAGGACGACCTTCCGTACATCCGCGACTGGGAATGTGTCGGGTGCTCGATGTGCGCCCAGTTGTGTCCGGCCGATGCCATCTCGCTGGTCGGGGAGGCGTAGACCGTGGGCGTGACGAACGTTCTGATCGCGGGTGTGGGAGGGCAGGGAGCCATCTTGGCGTCGGAGCTGTTGGCTTTGGCTGCGATCGCGGCCGGCCAGGACGTCAAGCAAGGCGAATTCCACGGCGTGGCCCAGCGAGGTGGCGCGGTGTTCAGTCACGTGCGCTTCGGCGATCGCGTCTATTCGCCTATGGCCCGGCGCGGCGACGTCGACTTCTTACTTGCGCTGGAGAAGTTGGAGGCGCTACGCTACGCGCACTTCGTAAAGCCGGGCGGTACCATCATCGTCAACGACCATAAGGTCGAACCCATCCGTGTCGGCGACGAGCGGCCGTACCCTGACGACGCTATCAAATCTCTCGAGAGCAA
>JBDHGH010000227.1:0-5120 GCA_039589995.1 Gemmatimonadota bacterium
AGATGGACAACCTCGGATTCCCGTTCTCCACGACTCAGCTCTATACCCTGCCCGCCATCGCCGGCCTGGTGGGTGCGACCCTTCGGATCCCCAACTCCTTCATGATCGCCATCTCCGGCGGTCGGAACGTGATCGCCGTTACGACGGCGTTGCTCATTCTACCGGCCGCAGGTGTGGGCGTGGCGCTCCAGAACCTTCAGACCGGCTACACGGCCTTCGCCGTCTTGGCGGCGTTGAGCGGAATCGGTGGTGGAGCGTTCGCCTCGTCCATGTCGAATATCAGTTTCTTCTTCCCCAAGCGGATGCAGGGACTGTCGCTGGGCCTCAATGCAGGCCTCGGAAACCTCGGGGTGAGCGTGATGCAGGTCCTGCTTCCCTGGGTCATGACCTTCGCCGTGTTCGGCGCGCTCAGTGGTGAATCGAGATCGTTGCCGGAACAGCTCGGAGGGACAGCGGTCTGGATTCAGAACAGCGGGCTCGTGTGGGTACCCGCACTGGCCGTGTTGTGCATCCTCGCGTTCACGCTCATGAACAACCTGCCCATGCACCGCGTGGGATCTGCCCCAATCGCCATTGGCAAGATGCTGTGGCTCGAGTTGATGGGCTTCGTCGGAGCCGCCGTGGGCATCGGCCTCCTCCTCGGGCCGACGCTCGGACTTCCCGATCTCGTGAAGGTCTTCGCCGTCCTCCTAATCACGATCTGCACCGCCCTGCTCGTAATGCGGTATTTGACACCGGAACCGGTGCGCGAGAATCTGTCTCACCAGTTCGTCATCTTTCGAAAGAAGCACAACTGGGTGATGACCTGGCTGTATACGATGACCTTTGGATCGTTCATCGGGTACTCCGCCGCGTTTCCGAAGCTGATCCAAGACGTGTTCGGCTCGCTCCCGGATGGTTCGCTCAATCCCAATGCGCCGAACCCCCTCCACTACGCCTGGCTCGGCCCCCTCGTTGGATCCCTCATCCGGCCGGTGGGAGGGTGGCTCTCTGACAAGCTGGGAGGCGCACGTGTCACGCATTGGGACACGGTCGTCATGATCGGAGCGGCGCTTGGCGTGGCCTTTTTCGTCAGGGCCGCTGGTGCTGCGGAGAGCCCTGACGCCTTCTGGTGGCCGTTCTTCTTGCTGTTCATGCTGCTGTTCGTCACCACGGGCATCGGCAACGGATCCACGTTCCGCATGATCCCGATCATCTTCAAGCCGGAACTGGCCGGACCGGTTCTCGGATGGACGTCGGCCGTGGCAGCCTACGGTGCGTTCTTGATCCCGAGGATCTTCGGAGGACAAATCGAAACTGGGACGCCGGAGTATGCACTGTACGGGTTCGCCGGCTACTATCTGAGCTGTCTCGGCGTCAATTGGTGGTTCTACGCCAGGAAGGGCGCTGAGATCCGATGTTAGCTCGACAGCACAAACCGTGGCCGTGTGGTGCGCGAGGGGCTCGTCGCGGGCCTGCTAGGAGCGGGTGCCGTAGCCGTGTGGTTCCTCCTGATCGATGCAATTACGGGAAGGCCGTTGTATACGCCAGCCGTCCTCGGCTCGGTAGTCTTCCTCGGCCTTCGCGACACGACGATGGTCGTGATCAGCTTTCAGACCGTCATGCTGTACAGCGCGATCACGCCGCTGTTGGCAGCGCTGGCGTGGGCGAGTGTCGCAGTCGGCAACCTCATCGCCGCGGCCTCTATGGGCTATTATCTGTGGCGTGCACGGCCGGCTCTGCGTCAGGCGCTGTGCTGAGTCCGCAGCGCTTTCGATCAGCTAGATCAGGCTCCGTGCCCAGTCTTCGCAGCGGGCGCAGCGTTCCTCTGGCGTCCCAGCTCTGCTCGAGACCAAGCCGCGCGCCCCGGGACCGGACAACACGGTGGTCAAGGCGCGCAGAAGTCACGATATTTGTAGAACCCTTGATGCGTCCTTCACGCTTCCTTCTTCACGCTCCAAGTCTGTTATGAGAGCCCGAGCGAGCGGAGTGATTCATGGTCGGCTCGCGGGAAGCGTCGCACGCACGTCATCAGTGAGGCCACGAGATGAGAATGCTTGTCGTGACATCGGCCGTTCCCTTGATCGTCGTTCCTATGCTCCTCTTCAACGTGAGGGGGGGCGAGGAACGCACCCTGGCGGCGGCCGTCGCCGTGCAGGACACACAGGCGATTGAAGCGGGTCGGAGGATCTTCGACCAGACCTGTTTCGCCTGCCACTCCATTGGTGAGGGCCCGCGGGTCGGACCCGATCTCAAAGACGTCCATCTGCGACGCGAGTACACCTGGCTCGTCCGGTGTCTCGAGGATCCGCTCGGCATGGCTCAGAACGACTCCATCGGCCGCGCTCTCCTCGCGGAGTGGAACAACATCCCCATGGCCCCGCCCAACCTCTCCGAAATGGGCATCGCGAACGTCCTCGCCTACCTACAGGCGGCCAGCGAGGGTCGGGCCGCCACGATGACCGGGGAATCCGGACCGGTCGAGCTCTCCGAGAGCCAATTCGCACAGGGCAGACAGATCTTCTTCGATCGGTGCGCCGGTTGTCACGGCACGCTCCGCGCGGGCGCCACCGGGCCGAACATTCAGCCGGAGCGAACGACGCAGATCGGGACGGCCGCGCTGAGAGCGATCCTAACGAATGGGACGCCTGGTGGCATGCCGGCGTGGGGTCGGAACGAGATTCTCAACGAAGACGAGATCGAAATCATGGCGCGGTACGTCCAACTCCCCCCGCCGGAGCCGCCCCGCAAGCCGCTAGCGGAGATCCGCGAGAGTTGGAACCTCCAGGTGCCCGTGGCCGATCGGCCGCAGTGGCCCCGAACGAACCGGGACTGGCAGAACTACTTCGGCGTCATCCTGCGCGATGCCGGACAGGTGGCGATCGTCGATGGTGACACGTACGAGATGGTTACCATCATCGAGACCGGGTTCGCTGTCCATATTCTCCGATCCTCGTCCACCGGGCGCTACTTCTACGCTGTGGGCCGCGACGGGCGGCTCTCCCTCATCGACCTCTGGCCAGAAGAGCCAACGCTCGTTGCTCAGGTGCAGGGCTGCATCGACGCCCGCAGCGTCGATGGAAGCAAGTTCCACGGCTACGAAGACCGGTATCTCATCGAGGGCTGCTACTGGCCGCCGCAGTACGTCGTCTACGACGGCTTGACGCTGGAACCGTTGTCGGTGACGAGCGTTGAAGGGAGCACGTTCGATACCCAAGAGCCGCTAGAGGAAGTGCGTGTGGCGGCCATCGTGGCGTCGCACTCCGACCCAGTTTGGGTGCTCGCGCTCAAGGAATCCGGTCACGTCGGGATCGTCGACTACTCCAAAGAGGGATTCCCCCTCGTCTCGAAGATCCCCGCCGAGCGGTTCCTCCACGACGGCGGATGGGACCACACGGGCCGGTACTTCATCGTCTCCGCCAACATGCAGGACAAGATGGCGGTCGTGGATGTCGAGGAGCAGAAACTGGTCACGGTGTTCGACGTGGGGATTCGTCCACACCCAGGCCGCGGCGCCAATTGGGAAGATCCCGACTTCGGCTGGGTGAACGCGACGGTCCATATCGGGCAGGGACTCCTCGCTGTCTATGGTGCGGACCCCGAGAATCGTCCAGAGCATGCCTGGAAGGTCGTGCGAGAGATTCCTCTGGGCGGCACGGGGAGCCTGTTCCTCAAGACCCATCCCAATTCGCCGTGGGTATGGATGGACATGCCGCTGAATAACGATCCAGCTGGTGCGCGCCAGGCATGCGTCTACTCCAAGCGCCAGGGCAAGCTGTATCGCTGCTGGTCGGTCGGAGAGCGCGGTGCTGTGGTGCACTTCGAATACAACAGGGCAGGCACTCAGGTCTGGGTCTCGGTGTGGGACCGAGAGGGTGAAATCGTGATCTACGACGACCGGACCCTCACGGAGCTCAAGCGGTTGCGAGGCGGCTGGGTGTTCACGCCCACCGGCAAGTTCAACGTCTACAACACCGCCAACGACATCTACTGAGGCCGTCGACGTAGGAGCCCCCGATGCGAGGCGCGAGCTGGGCAACAGTAGCACTCGGACTCGCCGGGATGGTGGCGGTCCCGGCGAGTGGACAGGAGATCGAGCTCGGCGGTCAGATTCGACCGCGATTCGAGTACCGCAATCCCACCAGCGCCGGTACGCGCGACGCCTTCACCTCGATGCGGATTCGGGCCAGCCTCGCAGCGGAGTTGGATGGTGGCGTAAATGTGTTCGTGCAGCTTCAGGACGTGCGGCTGTTCGGAGAGGAGGAGCACACGCTCCTGGACTTCTCAGCCGATGGGCTGGACCTGCATCAGGGCTATCTCGAAGTGGTCGCGCCAATCGACGAGACGCTGCGCGTTCGAGTCGGTCGAGAAGAACTGAACCTCGGCGGGCAGCGACTCGTCGGGGCGGTGGGCTGGAGCCAGCCCGGGCGATCGTTCGATGGTGCGCGGGTCGCGGCCGGTGCCGGCAGTGCCGGCGTCCAACTCTTCGGATATCGGCTACAACAGGCGACGTCGACGAATCACGACCACGACGCGATCTTCGCTGGTGCCTACGGCGATATCGACCTTTCGGGGGCGACGCTCGAGCCATACGGGCTGTACAACAATCGCCGCAGTGATGAGCCGACGAGTCAAGGAACTGTGGGCGCCCGAGTGCACGGCGAGCGGTCAAACATTCGTTATCGCGCGGAGGGGTCGTATCAGTTTGGCCGCCGCGCTGGATCCAACGTCACAGCCTTCATGTTGGGGGCCCGGCTAGGCACCACGCTGGCGGGGGGCCTGGCGAGCGTTACCCTGTGGTACGACTACCTCTCGGGTGACAACGACCCCAATGATGGCACGTCGAAGGTCTTCGACACGCTCTTCGCGACGAACCACAAGTTCTACGGGTTCGCCGATCTCTTCCTGGACATCCCGCTCCACACAGGCGGCCTAGGGCTGCAGGACCTCGCGCTGAAGGGCTCGATCCGTCCCTGGGATCCGTTCACTGCAAGTCTCGCCATCCACTCCTTTCGCACCGCCGCCCAGGGGTCGCTCACGACGCGACGTCTGGGCGAAGAGATCGACGTCACGCTTGCGCACCGGTACTCGACCAATCTGCGAGTGAGTGGCGGCCTGGCCTACGTCTTCCAAGGCGCCGG
>JBDHGH010000228.1:0-5028 GCA_039589995.1 Gemmatimonadota bacterium
GCCGTGACGGCCTGTGCGGCCATCACGATGGGATCGATGCTCAGGTGCGGCGATGCGCCGTGAGACTGTTTCCCATGGATCGTGATACGAAACTGGTCGGAGCTTGCCAGCGCGGGCCCTGATGAATATCCCACCTGGCCCACTTCGAGGTCGGGGTTGGTGTGCAGCCCGAAGATCGCTGCGGGTGCGGGATTCTTCAGAACCCCTTCCTCGACCATCACCTCTGCTCCGCCGTCCTCGCCGGGAGGCGGTCCCTCTTCCGCCGGTTGGAAGATGAACTTCACCGTGCCCGGGATCTCGTCTCGCATCGAAGCCAGCACGGAAGCCACGCCGAGCTGCACTGCCGTGTGGATGTCGTGACCGCAGGCGTGACTGACTCCCACGTCTTGGCCCTGATAAGTCGTGCGAACGGTGGACTTGAACGGATACGGCGTGTCCTCGGTCACCGGCAGCGCGTCCATGTCCGCACGAACGGCTACGACCGGCCCGGTACCCCCGCCCCGAAGGATTCCGACAACGCCGGTGTGTGCGACGCCGGTTTGTATTACGTCGAAGCCCAAACTCTGGAGATGAGCCGCGACGAGCTTCGCCGTCTCGAACTCGCGGTTCCCCAGCTCTGGGTACTGGTGGAGCTGGTGACGGAGCTCGATGATGTCCGCGGCGTGGGCTTCCACCGCCTTGTCGACCGCCTCGGACTGGGCCAGGGTCGGCTGTGGCGCCACCACGACCGAAAGAACGAGGGCGAAGCACAGAGCGCGCGTTTGCACGGAGGATCCTCCCGTGTTGATCCCGCTCAAGCCTGAGAGTAATCGGCCTGCCTACATTCCCTCGACGGTCGGCTTAGCAGGCTAGTGAGAGTCTTGGGCGAGAACATGCTGGCCTTCAATATTGGGATTTCGACGGGTCTGGGCCGACGCTGTGGCGCCCCAGGACCCGTCTCGCTGTTGACGTGTGGGGCGCAATTTAGAGGCGCGCCGGCATACGCGTCAACGAAGCTGTGCGGCGCAACACCGGCTGGCCCGGCACTCTCCCGAGTCGTACCTTACCCGACCATGCCAACCACTAGAAGAGAGTTTCTGCAGACGGCCGCTGCTGCGGCGGGCGCGCTGAGCCTTAGCACCGGGCGTTCTTTAGCGGCAAAGCCCACCGTCCCCAAGGTTCCGGAACCGTTGCGCATCCTCATTCTCGGGGGCACCGGCTTCATCGGGCCTCACGAGATCAAGTACGCTCTGGCCCGGGGTCATGAGGTCACGATATTCAACCGCGGCAGATCGCAGCCTTCCCTCTATCCCGAGCTTTACTCCCAAGTTGAGTGGTTGAAGGGCGACCGGAACGGCGATTTCGCGGCCCTCGAGGGGCGCCAGTGGGACGCGGTCATCGACAACGCGGCGATGATCCCGCGCTGGGTGCGTGAATCGGCCGGGTTGCTCAAGGAATCGGCGTCTCAATACCTCTACATCTCGACGCTGTCGGTGTTTGGCGGCTTCCCGGATCCCGGAATGGACGAGACCTGGCCGGTCGCCACCATCGACGACCCGACGGTGGAGGAGGTGAACGGCCAGACGTACGGTCCGCTGAAGGCGCTCTGCGAACAGGAAGCGGAAAAAGCCTTCCCGGGTCGAGCCACGGTCGTGCGCCCCGGCCTCATCGTAGGCCCCGGCGACCCCACCGATCGCTGGACGTACTGGCCGGTGCGCATCAACCGGGGCGGCGAGGTTCTGGCCCCGGGTGATCCAAACACTCTTGTCCGCTACATAGATGTACGCGATGTGACGGAGTGGTCGATCAGGTTGCTCGAGGAGCGAACGACCGGCGTCTTCAACGCCGTAGGCCCACGGTCACACCTGTCTATTGCAGAGATGCTCTATGGCATCCGGGCGACCACCGCCGACCCCGTTTCGTTCAACTGGGTGGACACCGACTTTCTGTTCGAGCACGGTGTTCGCCCCTGGGCGGACATGCCGGCCTGGCTGCCACCGCGCGATGGATACGAGGGCTACGGCTCCATCAGCCGCGACCGCGCCATCGCTGCGGGCCTGAGGTTCAGACCGCTGGCCGTGACGGCGAGCGAGACGTTCGCTTGGTGGCTGTCACTGCCCGAGGAACGTAGAGAGAATCCCAAGGCCGGGCTGACTCCGGAGCGAGAGGCTGAGGTTTTGGCTGCTTGGAAGGAAGTGAATAGTAAGAAGTGATTGCTAATTAGTAACGGCGCGCCAGGCGCAAAGTTGGCCGCTAACTAATCACTAATCACCAATCACTAATGACTCTGCGGCAAGAAGAACAGAACAAGGGAACCACAATGACGACGACCAGAAGAACATTCATTGGAACCACAACGGCCGCCGCGGGCGCTCTGAGCCTCGGCCTCCACCGCGGACTGTTGGCCGCCGAGAGGCCAGTCGAGCAGGCCGCCAAGTCATTGAACATCCTGATTCTGGGTGGGACGACTTACCTGGGTCCCTACCAGATCAAGTACGCGTTGGAGCGGGGTCACAAGATCTCGATCTTCAACCGCGGCAAGACGGTGCCGACGCTGTATCCCGAGTTGTTCGATCAGGTGGAGAAGCTGAAGGGCGATCGCGAGAACGACCTTGAATCGCTGAAGGGTCGCGAGTGGGACGCCGTCATCGACAACTCCGCTACGAACCCGGAGTGGGTGCACGATACGGCACAGCTGCTGAAGGACAACGTGGGTCACTATTTGTATACGTCGTCCACCGGCGCCTTCTATCCCTACTTGACTCACAACATCGATGAGTCCGTCGAAGTCGTCCTCGAGCACGACCCGGAGGCAGGTGGCGCCGGAACTTACGGTGTGAACAAATCGCTGTCCGAGGTCGAGGTTCGCGAGGCGTTCCCGGGTCGCGACATCATCATACGGCCGCACTATATCATTGGCCCAGGAGATCCCAGCGACCGGCTGACGTATTGGGTGGCGCGAATCGACGCGGGCGGCGAAACGTTGATGCCGGGCGATCCGAATACTCAGGTCCAGCTCATCGACGTCCGCGACCTGACCGAGTGGATGATCCGAATGGTCGAAGGCGAGACCACCGGCACCTTCATCGCCACGGGTCCCGCGTCGCGGCTCTCTACGGCCGAGCTGGCTAACGGTATTCGCTCGATCGTCAGCAACGAGATCTCATTCACCTGGGTTGAACGGGACTTTCTCATCGCGAACGGCCTCCAGTACATGGTGCCCTGGATCCCGCCGGTGGACGATCTGCTGGGCATGAACACGATCAACCCCGGCAAGGCGATCGCGCACGGACTGACGTACCGGCCGCTGGCCGTCACGGCCAAGGACAACCTCGATTGGTGGAAGGTTCAGCCCGAAGAGCGGCGCGAGAGGATGGGCGAACTACCCAACGAGAAAGAGATCGAGGTTTTGGCTGCGTGGCACGCTAGGGAGAAGTAATCACTTCTCAAAGGCAAAGTACGAAACAGGAAAGAAACCAATGAAGACAACGAGACGAGACTTTCTTTACACGACAGCCGCCGCAGGCGGCGCGTTGAGCTTGGGTGCGTTTTCGGATGCGGCGGCTGAGGACCGGCATATCCCGAAAGCCAGCGAGCCGCTCGACCTTCTCATCCTCGGTGGATCGGCGTTCACCGGGCCGTTTCAGATCAAGTACGCGCTTGAGCGCGGCCACAAGGTGACGATTTTTAATCGCGGCAGAACGCAGCCGACCATGCATCCCGAAGTGTTCGATCAGATCGAGAAGCTGGTGGGCGATCGGGATAACGATCTGGAGGCGCTGAAGGGTCGCACGTGGGATGCGGTGATCGATAACTCCGCTACCCGTCCTCGCTGGGTCCGCCAATCGACGGACATCCTCAAGGGCAATTGCGACACTTATCTCTTCACGTCGTCGCTATCTGTCCACGCCGACTTCAGCAAGATCGGAATAACCGAGGACGACGCGGTTGCAACGATCGACGATCCCACCACCGAGGAGATCACGGGCGAGACTTACGGCGCCCTAAAGGCATTGAGCGAAGACGTGGTCCGAGAAGCGTTCCCGGATGGCGCGATCATCCTCCGGCCCCACCTGATCGTCGGGCCTGGCGACCCCACCGACCGTTGGACCTACTGGCCCGTCCGCGTCGACCGCGGCGGCGAAGTGATGGCGCCCGGTACCCCGAACGACCTGACTCAGTACATCGATACTCGCGACCTCGCCGAGTTCGGCGTCACGCTAGTCGAGAACCGCTCGCTGGGGACCTACAGCGGGGTAGGGCCGCTCGCTCCCCTCAACATGGGCGGAATGCTTTACGGGATCCGCGCGGTGGTCATTAACGAGGTCTCCTTCACCTGGGTGCCGGCCGACTTCCTGGCGGAACACGAGGTCGCGCCGTGGGCCCACATGCCCGCCTGGATACCGCCCGAGGGCGAGTTTGCGGGCTTCGGTGCGTTCGACAACAGCCGCAGCGTCGCCGCGGGCCTGAAGTATCGGCCACTGGCGGACACCGCGAAGGCCACCATCGACTGGTGGAAAGCACAGCCGGAGGAGCGGACGGCGGAGCCGAGGGCTGGGCTGGCGCCCGAGCGTGAGGCGGAAGTTTTGGCGGCCTGGCATGCGAGGGCGGAAGAAAGCCAGTAATCAGAGATCAGTAATCAGTAACCAGTAATTCCGTAGCGTCTGCAAAATCATCTAGGCGAGCCGTCGCTCGCCTAGATGAATCACGAGGGCTCCAGCGGACCCGCCGAGCTAACGGCCATGTTGGAGAATGGAGCCACGGCACGGTCGAACGGAACGTACATGGCCGAGTATTCACTGCGAGATGGCGAGTGGAGAATCGACTAACGCCGCACACGAGAGACCGAGTTGCTGGCCTCGTGGCACGCAGCGTCCGGATGATTACACGATTGATGCGTCCGTCTCAGCTATGGCCGGAGGAACGGAAAAAAAGACAATGACGGACTGGGTGGCACGCACACTGAATTTCAAGCGTGGAGAGCTCTCCTTGGGGGTTCTCGCGGGACTTTTCTATTTCTGTGTGCTTTGCGGCTATTTCTTCCTACGC
>JBDHGH010000229.1:0-5010 GCA_039589995.1 Gemmatimonadota bacterium
CACTGGCGCTGGCTGGCGCCAGTCGGGGGCCTGATAAGCGTGAGGTCGGTGGTTCGAGTCCACCCAGGCCCATCGGAAAGAAGAAAGCCCTGCCTTTGAGCGGGGCTTTTGATATTGATAAGCGTGAGGTCGGTGGTGGAGGCTCACACCGCGCCTCGCGGCGCGGAGTTCGGTATGAGAGCGCCTGTCGGCGCTCTCAACGCGAGTCCACCCAGGCCCATTCCTCGTAAGTCGAAGTCCTGCTGTTACGTACACAGCAGGACTTTTTCGTTGGACAACCTTCTCGCAAGCCGCGGTGACAACCACGGTGACATTGTCACCGCTGGTGTCACCGAATGTTTGAGACGTCATATATAAGCAGATAGACCTCCAGCTCGGGACGCGGCAGGTCGAGTCATTCGCGGTGGCCACAATCCGGTCACAGTACCTCTTATAGGTGTTGCTGCGTCTGGCCTTTCAGATGTGCATCGAATTGAATATCCGCCGCTTCAGTTTTCTCGTTGCCCTGCCCGCGCTCAGTAAGCATCTTGTGACAGCCCCACTGTTACCTCCAGGCAGCGAGTTCAATGAAGACCGAGAACTTCCATGACGCCGACTCCAACAGGATGGACCGCCGCAGGTTTCTGCAGCTGGGCGTGGCAGCCTCCGGCCTCGCCATCGGGTGCGGTTCATCCGGTGAAAAGCAAGCTGAGGGTGATGCTGATATCGAGATGCGGTACCGCCCGCTCGGCAACACGGGATTGAGGGTCTCGGAGATCACTTTCGGTAGTGCCGGATTCGATAATCCGGCTCTGCTGCTGGCCGCCCTGGATGCGGGGATCAACACAATCAGTACCGGAGATAATATTGGCTACGGACGGGCTGACGAACTGATCGGTGACGTGATCAGCAGGAGCGGCTGCCGAGATCAATTGGTTTTGTGTGCAGGTGACGTAATTAGGCCCGGCACTACCAAGCAACAGATTCTTGATTCTATTGACGCCCAACTGCGCCGTCTTCGCACCGACCATGTGGAGGTCTTCCGCACCGGCGGTGTAACCTCGCCAGACGACCTGCTTGTCGACTCACTATTCGAAGCTTTCGAGGAAGCCAGGCAGGCTGGCAAGGTCATGCATCTTGCCCTGGCCGGTCATAGCGGCGGAATGCAGAGCTGTCTAAACGCGGCTATCGACGATGGCCGATTCGAAGCGTTCTTCACGAAGTACGATTTCGTTTCATATCCCGACCAGGACCAGATCCTCAAACGGGCGGCCGAGCGTGGGATCGGCACCGTTGTGTTCAAAGTGAATGCAGGTAACCGCCAGCGAGAGGTCAGGGACCTGGAGGCCGGCGGGTTGTCGTTCCGTCTGGCCACCGTCAAGTGGGCGCTGACCCACCCGTACGTGGCCAGTGTGTGCGTCGGGATCACCAATTTCGATCAGATCCGCGAATACGCAGCCGCGGTGAGCTCGCAACTGAGCGAAGCTGAGACAGCCATGCTGCACCGCTACGCTCGGGAGATGTACGACAAGTACTGTCGGTTCTGCGGCACGTGCGAGGGGAACTGCCCGCACGATGTTGCGATCGCCGACGTAATGCGCTACGCGATGTACTTCAAGTACTACGGCCGTGAGAAGCGATCCATGGAGCTGTACGACGCGCTGCCCCAGCGGTCCAGAGCCTCCACCTGTGATCGGTGTCCGGGCCCCTGCGACACCGGGTGCCCGTTCGGCCGCCGAGTTCGAGACGAGCTTGTGGAGGCCCATCAGCTGCTCAGTTTCGCTGCGGTGTAGAATCCGATGAATGGACGAGACCTCTGGTGGCTGGGGGTGTTCTTGCTCCTGTCGGGTTGCGGGGAGAGGAGTGGTGAACCGAATTCCGAAGCCGTCGACCTCAATTATCTACTCCCGGCCCTCTCCTCACTCGAGGGGTGGAACATCGGTGCGGGACCGGATGATTACCTCCCTGACAATCTCTACGAGTACATCGATGGCGCGGCGCCCCGCTACCTGACCTACGGCTTCCGGAAGCTGATCCACGTCCGATACGAGCTCGCAGGAGATCCCCTCTCGAGCGTCACGCTGGACATCTTCGACATGGGCAGCAGGTTGGGTGCGTTCGGCCTCTACAGAAGCCTCATGCCCGCGGCTGCTGTGCTCCAAGATTGGGGAGCCGAGGGACACCGTTCCGGAACCGTGGCGGCGGCATGGAAGGACAGAATCTACGTGCAAGGCGAGGCCGACGACGACCGCATCGCCCTGATCAGCGTGTTGGATCGGCTCATGTCGTGGGTTTGCGACGAGGTTGTCGGCGACACCTCTCTCCCGACGATCTTGGCTTCGCTGCCCTCCGAGGGGCTGGTCTCGCAGAGTGAGCGTTATGTGGCTGGAGACCTCCTCGGTCACGCGTTCCTACCCGGCGGTGTCCTGGCGACGTACGACATGGCGGGTCACGAGGCACGGCTGTTCTTCAGCGATTTGGGGAGCGAGGCGCTCGCCACTGAAGCGATGGCCCAGTTCCGCACTCACCAGTCGCAATGGGGAGTTGTGGTTCGCGATGTCCCTTCGATCGGCGCCGGTGGTTTCCAATTCTCAGATCCCGGTCTGGGATCCGGGATCGTAGTGGGTACGGGCCGCTACGTCGCGGGGATCTACGGCGACCTCCCGTACGACGCACAAAAGCGGCTGCTCGACCAACTCATCGTCGGCCTTGGTTCCCTGGACTAGGCAACTTGATCGGCTTGCGGGTCTGCTGTCGATCTGGAAGGAGTTCTGAGAGGTTGTCTTTCGAGTGGTGACGGCGACCACGGGAGCTGCGTTTCTCAACGTGCCAGTTGGCAACGGCCTTCGTGGTGCTCCAAAAGTGAGGGCCCTCGCTAGGCGCATCCGCTCGCACCCACGTTTCCAGGCGCTGCTGGCGAAGTGATATGAAAGGGCTTGACGCGATGACACACCGAAGTGCCGCGCGCGTTGCGGGAATCCTGTTCATAGTCGCGACTGTCGCTTTCTCTCTGTCCGTTGTTGTACTTGAGCCAGTCCTCGGGGCTCACGATTACCTCGCTTCGGTTTCATCTAGTGGACTCCGAGTTGCAGCAGGAACTCTCTTGGAGCTCATCAACCACATTGCAGTCGTTGGAATCGCAGTCGTGATCTACCCGATTCTGAGGCGGTTCAGTGAGCGCTTCGCAGTGGGATACGTGGCTGCCAGGTCCATAGAGTCTGTGCTCTTTGCCATAGGCACTATGCACCTAGTGGCACTCGCAAACATCAGCCACGCATTTGTCAGTGCTGGCGCCCCGCCTGCGTCCCACTTCCATACGATTGGCGACATGCTTCTCGCTGGACACGATTGGGACAATGGGGCACTGCTCTTCACCGCCTTCGGCCTTGGGGCCTTGGTTCTGAACTTTTTGCTGTTCTCGAAGAGGCTGGTGCCGCGTTGGCTGTGCGGCTGGGGTCTCGTCGCGGCTGCGCTCATTCTGGCAGCACGCATCATGATGATGTCTGGTCTCCGGCTCGGTTCGTCCACCGTGTTCATCATGGACGCACCGATAATGGTGCAGGAGATGGTGTTCGCGGTATGGCTGATCGTGAAGGGCTTCAATGTAGCCGCGCTCTCAGAGGGCGGATGATCTCGAGTGTTAAGCGGCGCACTCTAACTAGCGTATGCAGCCGACGAACGCGACCGATGAGGCGAGCGAGAGTCAGCGCTGAGGCTTCGCCGGCACCTGCAGGCGTTGGAGGCTGCGTGGGTTAGCTCTAACGATTATCTATAGCCGAACTCGGGCACCGGCCAATCCGTAGTATTTTAGTGTAAGCTAAACCATCGGGTCTGACAGATGCCCCGGTGGGTGGAAGCCGAAGAGACAGGCACTCAGGAGCGTGAAGATGGAGACCATCAAATCTCCTGAAGGCGTTGTTACGAGGCGAGGCACCCGGGCTCTCATCGTCAAGGGCATCGCGCGTGTGATCGCCACGCTCGTGATTCTGGTGGGGGCCTTCCTCCTTACAGCGGGCCGGCTCGACTGGGTGGGTGGTTGGGCGTTCACGGGCATTCTCGTGGTAATCTTCGCGATCAATGTGTCCATCTTGGTGCCAACTAATCCGGAGGTCCTCGAGGAACGTCTCAGAGGCGGAAGAGGCACGAAGAAGTGGGATGTGGTGGTCACAGCCGTCATGGCCCTTTTCTGCCTGGCGACGCTGATCGTCGCGGGCCTGGATCACCGCTTCGGCTGGTCGGGCCGCCTGGGGTTGTGGCCGATAGTGCTCGGTGCTGCGCTCGTTCTGCTGGGAGACGTGCTCTTCGTCTGGGCGATGGCGGTGAACAAGTTCTTCTCGAGAACGGTTAGAATACAGACGGAGCGAGAACACGTTGTGGTGATGACAGGACCCTATCGGTATGTGCGGCACCCGGGCTACGTCGGCTGGACCATCCTCTGGCTCGGCCTGACGCTGATCCTCGGTTCGTTGTGGGCGTTCATCCCCGCGCTCCTAGCGGTGGCCCTGATCGTCGTGCGCACGGCCCTTGAGGACAAAACTCTAAAGAAGGAACTCGAAAGCTACGAGGTTTACGCAGAATGGGTTCGCTATCGTCTGCTGCCGCGCGTTTGGTGAGGATAACGTTGCCCATACCGCCTTCGCCGCGTACTCTGATGATCTCTTAGGTGCTGATCTACTTCGGGTGGGTGTTTGAGTTGCATCGCTCAGCCTGATATATCGTGCTGAGCGAGTGATCTCCTCGCGGTGACAGCGCCCACCAGCGCTGGCTGGCGCCAGTCGGGCGCCTGATAAGCGTGAGGTCGGTGGTGGTGGCTCTCACCGCGCCTCACGGCGCGGAGTTCGGTATGAGAGCGCCTGTCGGCGCTCTCAACGCGAGTCCACCCAGGCCCATTCGTCATAAGCTGAAGTCCTGCTGTTGCGTGCACAGCAGGACTTTTTCATTGGATTGCTTCTTCGCAGGCCGCGGTGACAGTCACGGTGACAATGTCACCGCTGGTGTCACCGAGTGGTTGAGACGTCATATGAAAGCAGA
>JBDHGH010000230.1:0-5288 GCA_039589995.1 Gemmatimonadota bacterium
CCGCCTTCTTCTGCAGCTCTTCCAAGTTTCTTGCCTCGACCAGGTTTTTCGCTTCCGTGGCAACGTCCTCGGCGCGCCCTCCCAACACATCCGCCCCGACCGGCTCGGGCGCGTCACTTCCCGTGTCTTGCGGCATCAATGTCCGCCGCGCCCGCTCGGTCGCCGACCTCACGGCGGCCGCCACCGCAACGTCCGTCGCTCCCCACGTTTCGAGCTCGGCTAACTTTTCAATCCCTTCCCGCGCGAGGACGAGGGTTTCCTCGGAGTTACCGTGATCCGCCGTACTCTTCATGACAGATTTGGAGTCGCCGTTCGCGCTGGTGCCCTTCGAGTCCTCGATGGGTTCCAGAGCCTCGTTGATGAGTTCCACTAGCGCTTCCACCTGCTCGATCTCGAGGTTCTTGCGCTTCACCGCGATCTCGGCGGCGCTTATCTCGAAGACCTTGGCCTTGAGCAGGGCGTGCCAGCCCTCGGCCTCGTCGGCTAGCTCATGCTTGGCGAGTGGCCCGCGTCCGGCCCCTTCTCTTCCTGGGCATCGGCCAGGCAGGGCGCGAAGCTCGCGGCAACGACGATCAGAAATTGCGCCGAGAGCCGGGCGAGTCGAGTCGACGTAGCGTTCATGGTCAGGTCTCCTCGCCTACGGATGTCCCCAAACCATACGAGCATAAACCACGAGCCTCCCAGGACGCCATGCTTCAGATCCGGGTTTGGCGGGTGCTCTCCCAACCACATGAACAGCAGGGCCTGGGAAATTCGCCCCCAGAGATGGACGCCTACTTGTCATAGTTTGTCTTCACGTATCGCTGCACCTTTGTCGGCAGCGACTTGTTAGATTCCGTACCGGCCGCCATTGGCCTCAGCATTTGTTGCCATCGAAAAGCCGGACAGATACCATAATTGCCAGAACCGGCGTTCATTCGGTGGATGTCGGTTCAACAGCCTGCTAGACGAGCGACTGGGGAATTTCGCTGTAGGAGTGGCCACCGACCATGAAAAATACACCAGTAGTAATCGCGGTTATGGCGGGTGCCCTCGCTGTCGGAATGACCGCGGTGCCCGTGTTTGCACAGGACGCTGGGCAGCCCAATGCGGCGGCCCTGGCGAAGCTGGCCAACAAGAAGCCGGGGTACTCGCCCTACGCCGGACGGAACTACCCGACGCGTATGTTCTGGGGCGACACGCACGTGCACACGTCGACCTCGTTCGACGCGGGCGCCTTCGGCTCGACGCTCGGCCCACGCGACGCCTATCGGTTCGCCCGCGGCGAGGAGGTCATTTCCAACACCGGGCAGCCGGTGAAGATGGCTCGGCCGCTCGACTTTCTCGCGGTGACCGATCACTCGGACAACATGGGTTTCTTCCCCGACCTCGTTGCTGGCAAGCAGACGATCCTCGCGAACCCGACGGGTCGCAAGTGGTACGACATGGTCAAGGCGGGCAAGGGCGCGGATGTGGGGATCGAAGCCTTCTTCGCCTTGTTCCAGGGAACCTACCCGAAGGAGCTCATGTACAATCCCGGCACGCGAGGCTTCAGGCGTACGTGGGACGATAACATCGCCGCGGCGGAACAATACAACGACCCGGGCCGCTTTACCGCGTTCATCGGCTACGAGTGGTCGGCGTCGGTCAAGGGGAACAACCTCCACCGCAACGTCATCTTCCGCGACGGCGCCGCCAAGGCGAGCCAGGTGGAGCCGATCGTCACGAACCCGCCCATAGGCAACCCCGATCCGGCCTTCCTCTGGAAGTGGATGGAGGCCTACGAGAAGAAAACCGGGGGCAGCGTCCTCGCGATCGCCCACAACGGTAACCTGAGCAACGGCATGATGTTCCCGATGATCGAGACTTTCGACAAGCAGCTTGACCGCGATTACGTGGAGACACGCGCGAGGTGGGAGCGGCTCATCGAAGTGACGCAGACGAAGGGGACAGGGGAGGCTCATCCCTACCTCTCGCCCAACGACGAGTTCGCCGCCTTCGAACTCTGGGACAAGGGCAACCTCGACCTCACTGCCGCCAAGAAGGAGGAGATGCTCCAGCGCGAGTACGCCCGCGAGGCGCTGAAGAACGGCTTGAAGCTGGATCAGCAGCTCGGGGCTAACCCGTACAAGTTCGGCATGATCGGCTCGACCGACACGCACACGGCTCTCTCGTCGGCAGAAGATGACAACTTCTTTGGCAAGATGGCGACGGCGGAGCCCAGTGCGGAGCGCTTGACCAACGCCTTTCTGAGCAGCAAGACCACGAAAACCGGACTGGCGTACATGGACTGGGAGGTGAGCGCTTCGGGCCGTGCAGCCGTCTGGGCGACCGAGAACACGCGGGAAGCGATCTGGGACGCGATGGAGCGTAAGGAGACTTATGCGACCACCGGCACGCGGATGATCGTCCGCTTCTTCGGCGGGTTCGACTTCGAGCCGGGTGATGCGAACAACCGCATGCCGGCGAGGATCGGATATACCAAGGGCGTTCCGATGGGGGGCGATCTGCCCAATGCACCGAATGGCAAATCACCCACCTTCCTCGTGGCCGCGCTCAAGGACCCGATCGGCGCGAACCTTGACCGCATCCAGGTCATCAAAGGCTGGGTCGGCAAGGACGGCAAGACGCAGGAGCGCATCTATGACGTGGCTGTGTCGGATGGCCGTGAGATCGACGCGGACGGCCGCTGCAATACGTCTGTCGGCAGCACCGTGGACGTGGCGAATGCGACCTGGACCAACACCATCGGCGCGGGCGAGATGATCACCGTATGGAAAGACCCGGACTTCGACCCGGCGCTGCGGGCGTTCTACTACGTCCGCGTGATCGAAATTCCGACGCCGCGCTGGACCGCGTACGACGCGAAGTACTACGGTACGAAGCCGCTGCCCGACACCCCAATGGTCGTCACCGAGCGCGCCTACACGTCACCAATCTGGTACACGCCGGAGGACTGAACGGCGGTTCGTTACCGATGCGGTTTCTCGGAGAACCCCTCGTCCAGTTCTTGGTGCTGGGCGGGGTGCTATTCGCTGCTTACTCACTGTTTGCGCCGGTGGACAAAGCGCCGACCGAGCGCATCATCATTGACCGCTCCGTGATCGACAGCCTGGAGGCGGCCTTCCAGGCGACTTGGCAGCGCGCACCCACGGAAATCGAACGCCGTGGGCTGATCGATGGCCACGTCGCCGAGGAACTTCTCTACCGCGAGGCCCAGAAGCTGGACCTCGATCAGGACGACGTGGTGATCCGCAGGCGTATGCGCCAGAAGATGCAGTTCCTGCTGCAGGACACCCTCGCACTGGCACCACCTGGCGAAGAGGCGCTGCGTGCCTTCTACGAGGCGAAGCAAGAACGGTACAGGGAACCGGAACGCCTGAGCTTCCACCAACTCTTCCTAGGTTCATCGCAGGGTCCGGAAGAAACCGTACGCTGGGATGCGATGGTGGTTCAACTGAATGGCGCCGAACGCCCCAATCTCGAGCAACTTGGCACGCCCAACCTACTCCCGCTGCGAATGGAAGCGGCGCGCCCAGCAGAAATCGACCGTGTCTTCGGCGCGGAATTTATCAAGAGGTTAGAGGGACTGGAGCCCGGACGCTGGAGCGGCCCGGTATCCTCGTCCTATGGCTGGCATCTTGTACGGATCGACACCGTCATCCCAAGTGCTCTACTTCCCTTTGACAAAGTGCGCGCTCAAGTCGAGCGGGATTTCACTTACCAGCGCCAGCAGGAAGCAGAAGCGGCCATGATAGAGCGGCTGAAGCAACAGTATGAGATCGTCATCGAGGAGGCGGAGCGTTGACCCGTCGGTTGGGCGCCGTGGTGCTACTGGTGTGGACAGTGTTGGCTGCCGAAATTCCAGCAATTGCCCATGAGGTACGGCCGGCGCTCCTGCAGCTCACGGAGGTGGAGACCGACCGCTACGCCATGCTCTGGCGCGTGCCAGCGCGCGGCGGCCGGGTGCTACGCCTGGAACCGCAGATGCCGGCGACCTGCCAATCATCTGGCGTACCGCAATTGCGCCAGAACGGCGCGCGTATGGAACAGCGTCGCGACCTGATCTGCGAGGACGGTCTAGGCGGCGGCGAGATCGCCATCGACGGACTTCAGCGGCTGCGTACAGATGTGCTGATACGGGTGGTCTATCTGAACGGTGGCACCGAAACCCTGCGCGCCACGCCGACAAACCCGACTGTCACGCTTACGGGCCACCGCGATCTACTCCAGATCTCAGGGGCCTATTCGCTGCTTGGGATCGAGCACATACTGCTGGGCATAGATCACCTGCTTTTCGTCACCGCCCTGCTGCTTCTGGTATCGGGTTGGCGACGTCTGGTCGGCACGGTG
Organism: Gemmatimonadota bacterium; assembly: GCA_039589995.1. Classification (GTDB taxonomy): domain Bacteria; phylum Gemmatimonadota; class Gemmatimonadetes; order Palauibacterales; family KS3-K002; genus JBDHGH01. The sequence continues at coordinate 4,333 of JBDHGH010000230.1, forward strand.
ACGGCTTTCACCCTAGCCCATTCGATCACCCTGGCCGGGGCCACGCTGGGCTTGATCTACGTCCCCCCGGCCCTAGTTGAGGCGTTGATCGCGCTCTCCATCGTCTTCGTAGCGGCCGAGATCATACATCTTCGCCGGGGCAGGAACACGCTCACGGCCACTAGACCTTGGCTCATAGCCTTCGCCTTCGGGCTGCTGCACGGATTTGGCTTTGCCAGCGTACTGGATGCAATAGGCCTCCCGACCGAAGCTATCCCAACGGCGCTACTTTTTTTCAACCTGGGTGTCGAAGCCGGGCAGCTTCTTTTCATCGCTGCCCTCTTGCTCGTTGCTCGTGCGCTGACTCTGCTCTGTGCGGAGGCGCCAGATTGGCTGCGCCCTGGCATAGCCTATGCCATCGGAACACTTGCAGCTTTCTGGACAACTGAACGGATTGCTGTCATCTGGCTGTAAGGCGCCGCGCAGGCGGCGGCCGGGTCGGTAGACGCGCCTCCGCCGGACGCAGAAGGCGGCGCTCGCGATGAACGCCATTGACGGACAGGAATCCTGTGCGCTAGTAGCCCCTCACCAACATCGATCGACTGCACCGGACTCCAATCGTGTTAACGGCGGGGAGAAGTTGGACCGCATCGAACAAGCTGGCGAACTCGACCCGGGTTTCGTCGCCTATCAGCTTGACGATGCGCCCGTAGTGATTGGCAATCCGGGGATCGATCAGTGCGTCGCGGTCGCCCTTTAGCGCGGCCAGCGTTCTCATCTCTTGTGCCTCCATGAGGCGAGAGTGACCGACCACGTCAGCAGAAAAGATGGCAGCGAGACGGTGCTCCACGGCACCCCCCTCCGGAATGATAGCACTGCTGCCAGGGACGGATTTCTATGGAATCTGCCGCACGCTCGAAGTTCTGCTTGTGGCTACACTTCCCCGTCGCGGCCATGTCGCGAGGACGGCGAGTTTG
>JBDHGH010000231.1:0-4936 GCA_039589995.1 Gemmatimonadota bacterium
GCCCCCGCCGTAACGTCGTCGACGACCCGGTAATATTCCTGCAAGACCTCGAACGTTGCGGCGTCTCCCCGGGCGGCACACACGCGCGTGTAGGACGGCACGTGCGTCGCCGCAAGGAGGAGGCGCTCAGCCGGCTGAGCCCTACTCATGGAGGCCTCTTCCCGCACTCCCCTCGAAGAACGCGTCCACGGTCAGCCCAGCGAGGTCCTCGCCGGATGCCAGGAACTCGTCATCGAGTCGTTCGAGGTCCTGGGCCCTGGACTCCCAGGCAGCGCTGAAAGATCCGGCCTCCTTCCCCAGCTTCCCGGCCTCCACGACGATTGCACGCGTCCTCTCGGCCCCGATAGAAGCGAGACACTGAACAGTGTCCTCGAGGTGCACTCCGTTGGTGTTTGCCAGGTACTGACCAAGCCCACCGTTCATGACCTCAGCCTCGAGGAGCCCGACGAGTAACACCGCCCTGCGCGTCGGATCGAGCTGGGCCACGTCGGCATCCGGCGGGCCCAACATGCTCTCCCACATTTCGTAGAACGCTTGATGACGAGGGTCGGGCGTCGGCGGTTCTTTCAGCTCGTCTCCGCTCGTAACGTTTACCGATGCCGAAATTGGACCGCTGAAGGTAGCAACCAGGATGCCCGGAGTTCCAGGCACGGCGCTCAGGTACCGAACCTGGTGTTCAGCCACCCCGCCGCCAAGCTGCTTGAAGTTGTGGCCGGGAAGCGACCGCAGGAGAGCTGCAACTGCCTCGTCCCCCCGTTCCCTCAGGGTGCTCAATAGAAAGTGCTCGAGTCGAGCCCTCGCCTCGAACGAGACGGAGCCGTCGCCGACCGACGTCAAATCGAGCGACGCCTCTTCCGGGCCGTAGGTCATCGCTGCGGGAGCGGTCCGGCGGCCTCGAAGTCTACGACAACATGATAAATGTCCCCTGGAGGCCGCTCGCCGGCCGGGGTTCCGGGCACAACACCGGGGCGCTCGGACGTGAAGTACAAAAGACGGCCGTCGGGGCTCAGCGCCGGTGCGAAGTCGGCGAAAGGGGAGTTCACTGCCCCGCCCAGCCGTTCGGCCGGCAGCCATCCACCATCCGCCCGGCGCGTCATGTAGACGTCGGACTCGTCACCGGCCGTCGCGCCCGTAGCCGTAAAAAGCAGAAACTGCTCGTCCGGCGCAACCAAGGGGTTGCCTGCACCGGTCTCCCCGGTGTTCAGATCTACCGACACCAGCTCCACCGGTGCTTCCAGGTCCGTCAACACACCGCGATAGATCCGCAGTACGCCATCTCGATCCGAGCTGAAGAAAATCGCCCCCGCGCGGGTGACCGATGCAAACACCTCCGTGGCCTGCGTGTTCAGCGGTTCCGGTAGCAACTGCGGCTCGCCGTGACCGCCGGCCGATAACTCCACGAACCAGGTATTGAAGTCGTGGATGGAATCGGTGGCGCTCGTGGGTCGGTCAGAGCTGAAATAGAGGTGCGTACCGTCAGGCGAAACAAATGGATCCAGATCCCGGGACGGCCCGGAGAACCCGACCGGAGACGGTGCTGTCCAGCGGCCATCGACGAGTCGCGATTCCATCATCGTGATGCGCGAGCGGTCCACCGATGTGCGGTTGAAGTAGAGAGTGTGGCCCTCTGCTCCGAACGTAATGCCGAATTCCGGGGCCGCAGTGGATACGACTCCGGCCTCAAAAATCTCCGGAGTAGTCGGTGCGTCCTCGGCGGCGGAAATGCACGCAGTAGCGGTGAGAGCCGTCACGACGGTAGAGGAGAGTCGCATGGTCGCGTTCACCCCTTGGCCGTAATCTTCCCGGCAAACGACTGTGCAACGATCTTTCCATTTCGCATGACAAACGTGTCGGTTCCCACTTCGTACACATTATCCGCTGTTTCCGCTGTCCACAGAATATAGGCGTAGTCGCCTTCTACCGACTGAGTCTGCATCTCAAACGACGCACCCGGCTTCCCAAACTCGGCGAACATCGCCTCGAACAAGGGCTTGATGGCATCGGGGCCAATCAGCGGGCCGTCCGGAGTAAACAGCACTGCATCTGCCGAGTAGTCAGAGAGAAGGCCCTCGAGATCGCCGCCGCCAAAGCACTGGAGGTGATGTTCGAGGATGTCCTTGGTTGAAGCCACTAGTTGCTCCTTGTCCGGGTTCCTTGTCGGATGGCGCTTGAGGGTCGCCGATGAGAACGTGCAATCTGCTGTGACGCTCTGTTCTACGCCACCCTTGGCGCCACCACTCGCCAGCCGTCTAGTCCGGGCTATCGTTCACCCAGCACGCCCGTAACGTCGGTCCACACCATCCAGTAGGCACTCAACTCTACGGCACCGTGGTGGGCATAGAACGCCCGTGCATTCGTATTGTCCGGTTCCACGTCAACGCAAATTCGCGAGGCCTTCTGCTCCGAAAACCAAGCGGCCAGGAGCGACAGCAGTTCGCCGGCAATCCCACTCCGTCGATGCTGCCGAGCCACGTAGAGGTACTGCAACTCGCCGTCGCAGTCGTAGCGCCGCGTGAGGTGGCCCCCGATGTAACCGACTGCAGAGTCCCGTTGGGTGCAAACGAACATCACTCGGGGCGCGAGGGCGTGTTGCGGGTGGTGTTTGCCCTCCAGGTACAGAGACATGCGCGCGTCCGCGGGTCCGCTGGTTGGGTCCCCAGCCCTACACCGCACCATCGCGGGGACGTCGGAAGCCGTGGCCTCCCGATAGCTTACAGCACCTGCTAGGGAGTCCACTCTCTACCGCCTCGCCGCGCAACTACACACCAAACGCGATGCTCTACCACGATGGGATCGGGGTACTTTCTACTCAGCAGGCCGCTCAAAGCATCATCGAAGCGCAGCACATCGGCTGGAGAGAGCCCGCCGGAGCCCACCCCGTTACATGTCCGCACTCTCCCGCGCCAACGAACATGCGAGAACTCTTCATCATGCTGGTAACAGAACTCTTCGACCAGTTTGAAGCCGCCGTGGATCACTTCGTCGATTCGTTCGGGAAACATTCCTGTCGATCCGGCCATGGTCCACGACGGATTGAACTCGAGAATCAGATCCTCCGTATCGCGTGCCACGGGGCTGTGCTCTGCCAAATAGGAATAGTCCGCGATGGCCAGTACGCCGCCCGGGCGAAGAACACGCTGTATCTCCGCCATTGCCGCGCCGCCATCGAACCAATGCCAGCAATGGCCGGCAATCGTCAGGTCAAACGAGGACGCGTCCAGGCCGGTATTCTCCGCGGTGGCGACCCTGAAGCGCACTTTGTCTTCCAGGTTCCGCTCTTTCGCAACGCGTTTTGCCGTAGCTATTTGTTCCGCCGACGAATCGATGGCCACGACAGAGCTACCAAGGGCACCAAGCTCCAGTGCGATCGTCCCCGGGCCAGTGGCGAGGTCGAGCGACCGGGATTCTCGAATGGGAGTGATGGCGTCGATTCGCTGATAGAAAGACGCGGGAAACCCCGGCCGATGAGCCGCGTAGTCGTCGCTGTGTCTTCCGAAATCTACCTTGCTCACGGCTGCACGCGCCCGTTAGGCCGTCCCGCCTGTCGGCGCGGCCCCCTTAAGAGGCCGCGAGTAGCGAAGGCCGGAGCGTTCGTAGCCCACCTTCGCGTAGAACTCGTGTGCATCAACGCGGGACACGGACGAGCCGATCCGGTAGAGTCGCGGCGTCCGCCGGATAGCCTAGGTCCGCCAGGAGGCCGGCGATAGCGGACGCGTCTGCTACCGTACGCTCACGCGTGGTGACACTCATGATTCACCAGGCTCACAACTCCAGGACCTTCCACGGAACTACTCGTGCCCCGGGAGAGAGACAACACCGAGCTGCTGCCACATGCCCAGCATGTCCAATTGCTCCCATGTCTCAACGATCTTGCCATCGGAAAAGCGATAGATCGTGATGCCCCCGATGGCGATTCGGTGGCCGGTTGGTGCGACACCGGGGAGTTGGCCAGTGTGTGTCGCAGTGGCCGTCCAACGGCCGACTACCGTGTCACCGCTGGCGATCAGCTCGTCGAACGTCACGTGTGAATCGGGGAAGGCGGACCGGTACATCGCGATAGCTTGACGCCAGTTATCGCGGTCACCCAAGCCATTCGGCATGTGCGGTCCGTGATACCGAGCATTGGCCGCCATCACTTCACTGGTAACCTCCAGGTTGCCCCGGTTCCAAATATCGGTCGCGATGCGCGAAACCAACGCCTTGTTCCCTTCAACCGACATTGTGTTCACCTCCGATCTTGGAAGGAGTTCCCCCTTTGAAGTGACGGTCCGTCGCAAGCCTAGGCTGCGCCTGTAGACACATCAGCCTCCCGCCAATAGCGGCGAACTGCACCAAATAGGAAGATGCCACAAAGGAGCAGGATCGGCGAGGAGTAGACACCCGGCACTGGCCGCCTCGTAACTATTGTCCCAAGAATGTGGAAGCTGCCATTGCCGAGCATGAAAACGAACATGAAGTACGAAAGTGGCCGCATCCATGGGCGTCCGGCAAACGCGTAATGTGACATCAAGAGCAACGCGGCGACGGCCATGATCAGCCCCGTGAGCCACACGCCGAACGAAAACGTCGGAAGCGGTAGCAGTGGAACTCGTGTTCGAAGGCCCTCCACCAGCGGATTCCAGTATCCTAAGAAGTCGTTCAACGCCTCATCGATCACGTGGACCCCGAGGCCGGCCGCCATAGTGATCCAGGCGATCCCCCACCGTCTTCCAGCCTGGGAGTAGCGTTCCCGCGGGGTCATGAATGACCGTCCACACGCGGGCGTCGAGATATCTGATTAGTGACAGAACGTGCCAGGCTCACAACTCGAGGGCCTTCCTTTGAAAACCCGTGTCCTCAGCTGCATGTACCGCTCTTCCGCTTCCCCACCACCCCATAGCGTCGGCGGTGTGCTTTATTCCAGCCGATCTCCCGAGAACTCGACAGGTTTACGGTT
>JBDHGH010000232.1:0-4924 GCA_039589995.1 Gemmatimonadota bacterium
GGGACTGGACTGAGGCATGGCGTACCCGCACGAGCATCCACGCGAGACCCGGGTACTTTCCAAGTACTTCGGAAACAAGGACGCCATCGCGATCGACGGGTGGATAGAGCGTGGCGGCTACAAGGCACTGGACAAAGCCCTAGGTCTGTCGCGCGACGAGATTATCGAGGTTGTGAAAGACTCGGGCCTGCGGGGCCGAGGCGGAGCGGGATTTCCGGCCGGTTTGAAGTGGAGCTTCATGCCAAAGAACGGCGATCGGCCGAACTACCTCGCCTGCAACGCCGACGAGAGCGAGCCCGGGACGTTCAAAGACCGCGAGATCATGCGTTGGACCCCTCACCAGCTGATCGAGGGGATCATCATCTGCAGCTACGCTATTAACGCCGAGCACGCCTACATCTATATCCGAGGCGAGTTCGTCGATGTCGTTCGCGTGCTCAACGGCGCGGTGGTGGAAGCTTATGAACGCGGCTACCTCGGAAAGAACATCCGGGGGGCCGGTTACGACCTTGACCTTACGGTACACCTCGGGGCGGGCGCGTATATCGCCGGTGAAGAGACCGGATTGCTGAACTCGCTCGAGGGTCGGCGCGCCGAACCTCGCGTGAAGCCGCCTTTCCCGGCGCAACGCGGCGCCTTTGGCATGCCGACCACGGTCAACAACGTGGAAACGCTTGCAGCGGTGCCGGGCATCGTCGAGAACGGCGCTGATTGGTACCGCCAGTGGGGGACGGAGAAAAGCCCGGGCACCAAGCTGTTCTCGTGCTGCGGTCATCTGCTTAGGCCTGGCAACTATGAAGTCCCATTGGACTTCAACCTGAAGGACCTCGTGTTCGACATCTGCGGTGGCCCTCCCGAAGGACGTGAGATGTTGGCCGTTATCCCGGGTGGTTCGTCGGTGCCGATCATGACCGTCGACGAGCTCGACTGCGATGTCTCGTACGAGGGGATCGAAGCGGCGGGGTCGCTTCTGGGCTCAGGCGGCTTGATTGCCATGGACAACTCGACGTGCATGGTGCACGCGGTTCGCAAGATGGTGGACTTCTATGCCCACGAGTCTTGCGGCCAATGCACAAACTGTCGTGAAGGCTCGTCTTGGCTAGCGAAGATCCTGCGACGTATCGAGCGCGGTCAGGGTAGAGAAGAGGACATACCTCTGCTGCTCGACATCAGCGCGAACATGGCAGGCAAGACGATTTGCCCGCTGTCAGACAGCGCTGCGGTTCCGGTCGTGAGCTCGATCCAGAAGTTCGAGCATGAGTACATGGCTCACATACGCGATGGGAGTTGCACAGCAGTTCGCTAACGTGGAAGCGCATATTGAGGCCGATGGATAGCGAGAGCACACCACAAATCAACATCACGATCGATGGCGTTGAGCTGTCTGTTCCCAAGGGAACGACGATCCTCGATGCGGCCGAGCGGATCGGCGTTGTTATCCCCAGGTACTGTTATCACCCCGGCCTTAGCAGACCGGCGGTGTGTCGTATGTGCCTGGTCGATGTCGAGGGTGCACCGAAACCGCAGCCGTCATGCGTGCAAGAGGTTCAGGATGGTATGGTGGTACGCACCGACAATCCCGAGGCTCGTAAGGCGCGTCGGTCGGCCATCGAATTCTTGCTGGTCAACCATCCGCTCGACTGCCCCATCTGTGACGCCGCCGGGCAGTGCGAGCTTCAGGACTATGCTTTCGAGACCGGCCAGCTCAGCACACGGAACGTAGAGCCCAAGGTGGTGCTGGGTCGGGATCACGTGACTGAGGATATCGTCTATTTCGCTGACCGGTGCGTTCTCTGCACGCGCTGCGTTCGCTTCATGGACGAAATCGCTGAAGACGCGGTGCTGCAGGTCATCAACCGTGGTCACAAAGGCTTCATCGACACAATGACCGACGATTTGTTCGAACATCCTTTCTCGATGAACATCGTCGATGTCTGTCCGGTGGGTGCCCTTGTGAACGAGAACTTCCTGTTCAAGCCGCGATCTTGGGACCTGGATCAAACGGCCAGCGTATGCCCGGGTTGTTCGCAAGGATGCAACGTGACCTTGGGTGTGAAAGAGGACAAGATCCTCAGGGCGAAGCCACGGCTCAACCCCGAAGTAAACTCCTATTGGATGTGCGACCACGGCCGCAACGCGGTGGTGAACTGGGGGGCCGGCGATCGGATCGAAGTGCCGATGGTGCGTGAAGGCGACCGCTTGGCTCCCGTCGATTGGTCGCGGGCGTTGCAAGCCTTGGGCGATGCGATGCGGGGCAAACCGGGACTCGCCCGGGCCATCGTCAGCGCTGGGGCCTCGAACGAGAATCTCTTCGCCATTCGTCAGCTGATGAACGCCGTCGGCTCCGAGAGCGGCGAATTCCGAACCTCGACGGGGCCCGAGAGCGTCCTGAAGGGTTTCCCGAAGCTCAGACTGCGGGCCGACCGAGCGCCCAACGTTCGCGGTGCGGAAATTCTCGGCTTCCAGCGGGCTGACGATCCGTTTGCGAAGGCATCGGGTCACACCGGTACGCTGTTTGTGCTGGAAGATGAGCTGGAAGGTGCACCCGAAGGCTTTGGTGGGAGTGCAGCACTGTTCGTGTACATCGGCAGCAAGATGAACACGGCCGCTCGTAACTCGGCTCACGTCGTTCTCCCATCTCCGACCTTCGCGGAGGCTGAAGGGACGTTTACGAACTACGAGGGTCGCGTCCAGCGCTTCGGCCAAGCGCTGCGGGCACCAGGCTTAACCCGGCCGATATGGATGAGTGGTTCGGCCGTGCTGACCCAGCTCGAGGCAGGCGAACAGTTCCGCACAGCTGGCGCAGCTTTCGCCGCTCTAGCATCGCAATCCGACGAGTACGCGGGAATGAGCTACGAGAATCTCGGCCAACATGGGGCGATGGTGGCGTCTACAGAGACGGTTGTGCCCCAGGACATGAGCTGAAACGAGACCATGGGTCCTCTCTCGACCACTGCGTTTGTGATTATCGGAGCGGTGAAGACTATCGTGATCTTCACCCTATGGCTGTTGGCAGTTGCCGGAACCACTCTGGCCGAGCGCAAAGTCGCGGGCTGGATCCAGGATCGAAGCGGACCCAACCGTGTGGGCCCGTGGGGCGTTCTTCAGCCGATCGCCGATGGACTCAAGAACTTCATCAAGGAAGAGGTTCGTCCGGACGAGGCCAGTCGTCTGCTGTTTTACCTCGCTCCGATCATGTCGATGTTCCCAGCGTTCGTGGTGTTCGCCGTGATCCCGATTGCGGCCCCGCTATCGACTCCCTGGGGAACCGTGGGCATGGTCATCGCGGACATACCGATCGGGTTTTTGTTCATCCTCGCCCTGGGATCTCTGGGTGTGTATGGGCTGGTGTTGGGTGGATGGGCGTCCAACAGCAAGTACTCGTTCCTGGGCGGCGTGCGTGCGTCGGCGCAGATGATTAGCTACGAGGTGTCGCTGGGGCTAAGCGTAGTGCCGATTCTAATGCTATCGGGGAATGTCTCCCTACCTGCAATCGTGTCTCAGCAGCAGGAGACGCTCTGGTTCATCATGCCTCTCATGGTATGCTATCTGTTTTTCACGGTTGCATATTTCGCAGAAACGAACAGGCCGCCGTTCGACATGCCGGAAGCCGAGTCGGAATTGGTCTACGGGTTCCACACCGAGTACTCGGCCATGAAATTCGCGATCTTCATGATGGCGGAGTACTCCAACATGATCGTCGCTTCGGCGTTGATGGCCACGTTCTTCTTCGGCGGTTGGGACATACCGTTCTGGACGGGCGACAACATGAGGGTGGCGGCGGACGCAACCGTCGTCGGCGCGACACCGGCTTTGTGGATCACGTTGCTGACGGCGCTCTCGTTCGCTATGAAGACGGGGTTCTTTGTGCTGCTGTTCATCTGGGTGCGGTGGACGATACCGCGCTTTCGCTACGACCAGGTGATGTCATTGGGCTGGAAGGTGATGATTCCGGGCTTGGTGGCCTACATCATCGTCATGGGCGCGGCCATGCTATCGTTGGATCGAGCGGGTGTCGGGTTCGGCACGACCTACATGTTGTGGCTCGCGGGGCTGAACCTGGTAGGCGTCGTGGGAATAATGTTCTGGTTGGATCGGAAGCGAGTCATCGTGGGGGCCGGCTGGAAGCAGGTCCGTCCTCATCAGGTTCCCTAAGAGTACACGGATAGACTATGGCGATTGGCGTAATAAAAGTCGAACGGCCAGAGGGAGGGGCATCGTACCTGCGAGCCACGCTCAAGGGGATGGCTCTGACATTCAAGCATTTGGTTACGCCGATAACTGTCAGCCAACAGTATCCGGAAGAGAAGTGGGAGTTGTCCCCGCGGATGCGGGGAACGCATCGCATGGCGGTGCACGAAGATGGGCGAGCGAAATGTGTGGCCTGTGGCCTGTGCCCGACGATTTGTCCATCGAATTGCATCAAGCTGGTACCCGCGGAAGATGAGAACGGCGAACGATACGCGGCGATCTATGAGATCGATGAGTTTCGCTGCATCTTTTGCGGCTATTGTCAGGAAGTATGTCCGGTAGAAGCGATACACCTAGGGGTCCACTACGAGGCTGCCGAGTTTAGCCGCGAGAGATTCGTCTACGACCTCGAGCGGCTGTGCGAGCAGGAGCACCCCTTCACACAGTTGTGGGATCCCGAGGATCCTCACTCGGAGTGAAGGTCGAGGCACACCTTGGAGTTGGTACAATAGGCCCATAATGGATCTGAGCCAGCTGGTCTTCTATCTATTCGCTGGTCTCGCGGTCGCGAGCAGCGTGATGATGATCACGCGCAAGAATCCGGTGTACAGCGCCATGTTCTTGGTGCTGACGCTGTTTTCCCTTGCGGCGATCTACGTGTTGCTCAATGCCCACTTCCTCGCGGCGTTGCAGGTGGTGGTGTATGCCGGGGCCATCCTGGTGCTGTTTCTCT
>JBDHGH010000233.1:0-4850 GCA_039589995.1 Gemmatimonadota bacterium
GGCGAATTCGGTCTGCTCGGGGCGCGGAGGCTCGATCCCAACGCTGTCGAGCACCCAGTCGTATAGGGCGCGGTTGTTCTCGAACTCCAGAGTGCAGAGCGAGTGGGTGATGTCCTCGATGGCGTCGGACAGGCAATGCGTGAAGTCGTACAGCGGGTAGATGCACCACTCGTCACCGCGTCGATAGTGGGACGCATGGCGGATGCGGTAGAGCAGGGGGTCGCGCATCAACATGTTGGGCGACGCCATGTCGATCTTGGCGCGCAACACGTGCTCTCCGTTGTCGAAACCGCCGGCGCGCATCCGCTCGAACAGATCGAGGTTTTCCTCGATCGAGCGATCACGATACGGACTCTCTCTGCCGGCACGTGTGACGGTGCCCCGGTATTCGCGGATCTCGTCCTCATCGAGACTGTCCACATAAGCCGCACCCCTCTGAATCAGGGTCACGGCATAGTCGTAGAGCTGTTCGAAATAGTCGGAGGCGTGAAGCAGATTGTCGTTCCAGTCGAATCCCAGCCAGTTCACGTCCTCCTTGATCGACTCGACGTACTTGACGTCCTCGGTCTCGGGGTTGGTATCGTCGAAACGCAGATGGCAGGTGCCACCCTCATTCTCCAGAGCGATCCCAAAATTCAGACAGCAGGATTTGGCATGCCCGATGTGCAGATAGCCGTTGGGCTCGGGTGGAAAGCGCGTAACGACTCGCCCTCCGTACCGGCCCGATGCCACATCGTCAGCGACCTTGGTGCGGATAAAATCGAGCGGCGCCGGGCGAGCCACTTCGCGGCCCTCGCCTTCGACGCCGCTCGGTGCAGATGTCTTGGTTCGATTCTCCACGCGTCGAAACCGGGGTCAGCCGCCGAACGAGTAGACCAGGCCGATCTTCAGGCTGGCGGTGAAGTCCGTGTTGGACGTATCCGGCAGCTTTTCGCCGTTGAGCTCTACGTCGCCGAACGGCGCCACGCCGAAAGCCAGATAGGCTTCGAAAGCCAGTTGGTCGGAAAGGCGCGCTAGCATGCCGACCAGACCTGATGCACTCCAGCCCGTCCCTCGAAACTCGCCTCGGCCCTGGTTGTTTGGCAATTCTTCGACGTTGAGAGATTGGCTGACGTACCCGACGCGACCGCCGACCCACGGTACCACACTCTGGGCGCCCATACTCAGTAGCAGGCGCCCATCCGCGAAGAGTCCCCACAAAGTCCGGTTCTCAGATATGTCCTTCACGCCGGCAAATCCGTAGGTGCCTCCAGCGAGGACCTGGAACCCGGAAGCCCACGTGTAACGCACCGCGCCTTCCACGGCGCCACCCCACTCGCGCTGGTCCGCCTCGGGGCTGAGGGTGATGACGCCTGCATCGATCCCCACGCCGAATCCCGGTGGCGCCACGTTTTGTGCCGTTGCAGTTGCTGAGACTGCGGTGAGGCTAGCGGCTACCAGCCCCACTACTGCAAGTCCGCGATTCATCTCTCGCCATCCTTTCCCAAAATCAGGTCGGCAGTCCGTTCTTGACTACGTAGGTCATCGCATCGACAAACCGGTCTAGCTCTTGGGTCGTCGTGTATACGCTGGGAGTAACGCGAATGCCGGTACAGTCTTCGTGGCCGATGGGGGTGACGATGATCTTGTGCTCCCGCCACATCCACGCGGTCAGGTCGCCCGGCTCGATCCCCTCGATCTGAACGTTCGCCAGGCCGCAGGCGAAGCCGGGTTTCAGACTGGTATGCAAACGTATTCGATCGTGTTCCAACAGCGGCTTGGCCCAGTAATCGCGCAAATAGACCATACGCGCTTCTTTGCGCTTGCCGCCGATACCCTGATGGAAGGTCAGCGCTTCGGCGATCGCCAGGTAGTTCGCTGCGGGATGGGTGCCGATCTCCTCGTATTTCCGAATGTTGTCATCCATCTTCTCGGTCGCAGCCATCAGCGGCCACAGGTCCTTGATCTTGTCGCGTCGCACGTACAGCAGACCGGTTCCGTGCGGTGCGAACAACCACTTGTGCAGGCTGACCGAGTAGTTGTCGCAGTTCAGATCGGAGATCTTGAAGTCGAAGTGGGCCATGGCGTGGGCGCCGTCTACGATGACCGTGATATCCCTCTTTCGCGCCATCTCGACAACACCACGCACCGGCAGGATCTGGCCCGTCAGGTTGACCATGTGGCACATGAGAATGACACGCGTCTTCGGCGTGATGTTCTTCTCGAACAGCGCCACGATCTCGTCGTCGTTCTCCGCCGGCACCGGAATGGCGAACTGCCGCATCACGATCCCTTCGCGCCGCTCGCGCTGTTTGAAGGTCGTGAGCATTCTTCCGTAGTCCTGCGTGGTCGTCAGAACTTCGTCTCCGGGTTGCAAGTCGATTCCGAACTGGCAGATCTGCAGGCTCTCGGAAGCGTTTCGCGTCAGGGCGATCTCTTCCGTGTCCACGTCCCATTCGCCTGCTATCCGCTGGCGGACACCTTCGCGCTGGGGCTCCAGTATCCGCCACATCGTGTACACCGGCGCCTCGTTCGAGTAATCGAGGTGCCGCTTCATCGCATCCTGCACGTAAGCTGGGGCCGGGCTCACTCCGCCGTTGTTCAGGTTGACCAGGCTGCGGTCCACGGTGAAAGCTCTGGCGACTTCGGTCCAGAAATCTTCATCTCCGGCCACTTCCTCCGGCGTGCCGGGGTGCCGGGAAAGCTCGTCGGCGATCGCCAACGCGCGCGTGGGATGCAACGGCATCAGCGGAACGCCTGCGGCCGCCGCTGCGGCCGGGACTCCGACCGCGCCGAGAAATTCGCGTCGGGTGTACACGGCAGTCTCTCCTTTGGACTAGTTCGTGGCCGTTTCCTCTTCCTGCGGCTTGCGCGGCATCATCTCGTCACGCATGGCCAACTGGTACACGGTGGCCGCCACTACCACCGCCGCCTGCTGCAGATCCTCGATCACCAAGCGTTCGTAACGATCGGCGAAGGTATGATGCGTCCGAGTCCCGTACTCGATGGGATCCTGTATGAAATTGAAGCCCGGTATGCCCATACGATCGAACGCCAGGTGATCGGTTCCTCCGGTGTTGCCGTGCTTCACCGCCACGACCCCCAGGTCTGTGAAGGGCCACAGGATCTGCTCGAATACAGGAATCGCCGCCTCGTTCATCTGATCCCAGACTCCACGGATTCGACCGGTCCCATTGTCCACGTTCACGTAGGCCGAAATCTGGGGCCACAGCTCTTGGTTGTTCTCCACCCAATTCCGCGAGCCGAGCAGTCCCTGTTCCTCGCCGCTCCAAAGAGCGATCCGGATGGTTCGCCGCGGCTGAATGCCCAGAGCCTTCAGAATCCGCACCGCCTCCATCATGACGATCGATCCCGCCGCGTTGTCGGTGGCGCCGGTCCCGGGGTGCCACGAGTCGAGGTGCGCGCCCAACATCACGTATTCGTCGGCTTTGTCGCTTCCGGGAATGTCGCCCAACGTGTTGTAGGCCTGCAGGTCATCCTCGAAGAACTTGTTCTTGATCTCGATTTCGACTTTGACGGGAATCCCGCGCTTCACGTTCCGGTAGATCTGCCCGTACTGCTCGTAGGTCACGGCCAGCTCGGGTGCCGGTATTTCGTTCTCGATGCTGCGTCCGCTTCCCCCGCCCAATCGCAGAATGCCGTAGGCGCGAGATGACGGCGTGAGAATTCCGGCGATCTTCTCGCCCTTCAGGAATGTCGATATCGAGTCTCGCATCGCCCGCATACGCCGGTACTCGGCCATGCGCTGTTGCCAGTTGATCTCGTCTCGCTCGCGTTCCTCCGGTGGAGTGAGTAGATCGTCGAGCGACTGTCTAAGCGGGCGCGGTTCCCATTCTGGCTCCATCACCGTCGGTTTACGGGTCAACAGCCACGCGCCTTCCAGCTTGCCGCGGTACTGCTCGAGATCGGCAGTGCTCTCGACCTCGATCACGGCGGCTGGGCCCTTCGACATCCCCTTCGTCGAGCCAGTCCAGGCCACCGGATAGGCGCTCAGCACCTGCACGTACGGCTCGGTGATGCGACCGCTGTAAGAGACGCTCTCCCAACCGCGACCGAACTCTCCCCAGGGCTCGACGACCACGTTCGTCAGTCCCCACTTCTCCAGCATCTCTCCGGTCCACTCGTTGGCCCGCATCATGCCAGGCGAGCCCGTCAGCCGGGGCCCGATGACATCGGTCAGGTAACCGCCCAGCTTGTCGATGTGGGAATTCTCCAGGCCCTCTTCTCTAATGGCCCGGACGACATCGAGGTCGACGGCCTCTTGAACGATCTGTGCCGTACCGACGGGTGCGGCCAAGAACAAGGCGATGCCGGCGAGTGTGATGGTGCGAAGCAGCGATCGCATTTCAGGTCCTCCCTTGCTTCGAGCTTTTCCTGCCGGACTCGAGGATCTCCCCACATAGGAGCCCTGGGAAACCGGCACAGTGATGCGATGATTGAGTCTATTGTATGAAATAACCCGCGACTTTCCAGTCGTTCTCCCCCTCCTGTGCTAGCACCACGGTCTCCGTGGCCGTCGCCTGCTCTTCGAACGAAGTGCTGAACCGGATGACCAGGTATTCGCCGGGCGGTGCGCTGGGTGGATCGGTCAAAGGCTGGGTCGAGTTCAGCTCGCGGGAAACCACCGCTCCCATGGGCGATCGAACCACCGTTAGTTGCTGTTCCCAGGTCTCCCTCGTCACCGCGCCCTTGAATTCCTCGCCGGATTCCTCCCAACTCTGCGAGTAGTTGCCAGCGTCCACGAGCCGCAGCCATTGCTTCGCGGACGCGACCCGCGGGTCCTCGCCCTCTTGGGCTGCAGCGAACGAGGGAGTCAAAAGCAGGCAGACCAGAGCCAGGGCCGTCACTGC
>JBDHGH010000234.1:0-7176 GCA_039589995.1 Gemmatimonadota bacterium
GATGGCGGCGACAAGATCGTCAAGCCTCTGGTAGCGAAGCGATGTGAGTCCCAGCCGTTCCCGCACCGCTTCGACCATGGCGCAGTGCGGCTCCGAATCCGGATCCGCATACTCTTCCAAGGGCGTTTTCAGGTCGGGATCGATTTCCTGAATGCCCCTGCGACCGGCCAGATCGAACTCCGACCGCGAACGCGAGAAGTTGAGGAACTTGCAGCTGAAGACCAGCGGCGGACAGGCCGGGCGCATGTGGACCTCTGTCGCGCCGGCCTCGAAGATGCGCCGGATGATGTCCTGAAGCTGGGTGCCTCTGACGATCGAGTCTTCGCAAAACAGCAACCGCTTGCCCTCCATCAGCTCGCGAATTGGGATGAGCTTCATCCGCGCCACCAGGTCTCGCACGCGCTGATCTTGCGGCATGAAGCTGCGCGGCCAGGTCGGCGTGTATTTCACGAAGGGGCGCTGGTACGAGATGTTGGCGGCGTTGGCGTAGCCGATGGCGTGCCCGATTCCCGAGTCGGGGATGCCCGCGACGACATCGACTTCGACATCGTCACGTTCGGCTAGGGCCTGGCCACAGCGGTACCGGGCGGCCTCGACGTTAATGCCTTCGTAGTTGGAAGCCGGATAGCCGTAGTAAACCCAGAGGAACGCGCAGATCTGCATCTTGTCGCCCGGTGGTCGGAGTTGCTCCACACCGTCGGGCGTTAGGCGCACAATCTCGCCGGGTCCCAGGTAGTCGTCTGCCTGGTAACCGAGATTGGCCAGCGCGCATGTCTCCGATGTCGCCGCATATCCCTCCGGCTTTGATCCGATGGCGACAGCGGTGCGACCCAGCCTGTCCCGCGCGGCATAGACGCCATCTTCTGTGAGCAGCAGGATTGAGCAGGAACCGTCGATCGCTTCCTGGGCGGCTCGGATCCCGTCCTCGAGCGTGTTCTCCTGGTTGATCAGATCGGCGACGACTTCGGTGGGGTTGGGTTCTTCACCGCGCATCGAGGAATAGTGGGCCCCGCGTTTCCTGAGGGCGCTGGCGACCAGGTCGTCCAGGTTGTCGAGCTTCCCAACCGTCACGATGGCGTACGTGCCGTGCTGCGAGCCGATGACCAGCGGTTGGTCTTCGTAGTCGCTGATTACGCCGATCCCCATCCCGCCCTGCATCTTGGGCAGGTCGTCCTCGAATTTGCTACGGAATTGACTGTTGGTGATGTCGTGAATGAAGCGCGTGAGACCATGACTGTTTCGCACGGCCATACCGCCTCGCATGGTGCCCAGGTGAGAGTGATAGTCAGTTCCGTAGTAGAGATCGGCCACGCAATCGCTGGTCGAAGCAACCCCGAAAAACCCGCCCACAGCTACCTCCCTCTCAGTTCGCAGACACAATCACGACGAGCTGCAGGTCCGAAAGGGCCCGCGCCGGTCGCGTCCGAGATCATTGATGTCGTTGTTATTGGGGCCGCATTCGCTAACCTAAGGCCGGGCGCCTTGCTTGCAAGCACCACCGTCGTCGAGCTCGCGATGTGCAATACGGGTACCCTGTTGCGTCCTTTGGGTACGGACGACTACATGTCAGTGGTCCTCGGCGATCTGGCCCCGCCTACAAGAAGACACAACCATGGATCATCGGATTCTTCAGAGCGCGTTTCTGGTTCTCCTGGCCGCCGTGTTCACCGTCGGCCTCACCTTCGCCACGGTAGAGCTGCCCCACCTCGTCGACGACTTCGTGCAGAACTCCATCACAACGCCGGGATTCGATTCACACGCCGACGAGATGAGCCGGGTCAAGACCGAGCTGTTCATCTCTCACTTCCATCTTCGCTTGATCGGCTACACGTGCTTCGCACTGCTGATTCTGGCGATCGTAGTCGGCTTCGCCACCCGTAGGACCGGGCTGGCGGCGCTGGGTGCCTTGGGATTCATGCTGCCGGTGTTCGCCCAATTCGCTGGAGTCATGTTCTTCCTGGCCGGCCTGGGCTTGCTGAACGTCCTCTGGCTCCCGGTCCTCGACATTTCGTTCGAGTTGGCGCGCCTGGGTCTCATCATTCGAGCGCCCTTCGATATGTTCATGTGGCTTTTCAGGCTGGTGGGCATCGACGGGTACTGGCCCATCGTCTACTTCTTTCTCGGCAGCGGGCTGCTGCTCTTCTTCCTCGGCACACTTGCCTGGCTGTCCGCTCATGCCCGGAAGCAAGGCGTGGCCGACTTCTGGGTGTACCGGATCTCGCGGCACCCTCAGTACTTGGGCTGGATTCTATGGAGCTACGGTGTCTACCTCCTTCTCCTGCGTGGATTGTATCCCAGACGTTCGTGGGGGATCGACGCGAGCTTACCGTGGCTCGTTTCGACTTTGGTCATCATCGGTGTGGCCATGCTGGAAGAGTTGAACATGCGGAAGCGATTCGGCGAGGCGTACGAGGCGTACCGGGCCGGCGCCCCTTTCCTGTTTCCGGTTCCGAAGTTCGTCGAGAAACTGTTCGCTTTTGCGACACGCCTGTTCTTCAAGAAAGGCGAGCCCGAGCGCAAGCGAGAGGTGGCCGTCGTCATCTCGTTCTATGGGGTCATGTTGATCGTAGCGTCCGCGATGTTCTATGGACGCGGATGGGCCAGGGCCGAGGCCGTTTTCAGTCCGTCCAGCCAGGCATCCAGGATGCAGGCGCTGGTCTCCCAGTTGGTGGAGGAATCGAACAACCGGGCCAAATACTTCATCTCGCTCCGGCTGGCCGCCTTCGGTGATCCGGCCGCCGAGTACATTATCCCGCTCCTCGATCACTCCGACGACAAAGTCCGGATGCTCGCAGCGACCCTGTTGAAGGACGTTCCATCTCCCAATGCTGTTCCCGCCCTTATCACAGCGCTGGGCGATCCGGTGGCAAATGTCCGGGGTAGAGCTGCAACGGCACTCGGCGTCATCGGCTGCACGGAGTGTCTGGAGCCTCTTCTCGAGATGCGGAACGATAACGAGCTATGGATTCAGACAACGGCAATGCGTGCGCTGGCACGGCTTGGGGCCACGGAAGTCCTCGAGTCGGCCACGGAAGGGTTGACCAGCCCACACGCTTGGTTTCGAGCCTCGACCGTCGAATCCCTCGGCATATTGGGATCGGAAGATGGTCTGTCACTCGTCCTCGAAGTGCTGGACGACGAGGAAGCTCACGTGAGGCGATCGGCGGTAGTGGCGGCGCTTAAGACCGGCTCGCCGGCGGCCTGTGAGGCCCTGGCGCGAGCATCGAGCGACGAGGACTGGGAGGTGCGCGTCTACGCGGCGGAAGCTCTGCAACAGCTCGACTGTTCGAACGACCGCTCACTCGAGGACCGATGACGTTTCACCGGTCTCGGCGTCGATAACTGGAATGTGCACTCTCATATCGCTGCTGACCAGCGAGTTGTAGGTCCTGACGAACGACAAGGGGCCTTCAGCGATTGTCCCGATCAGAGCGGCTCTTCCCAAGTTAGAGTCGATGGTCTGGGCCATGTGGGCCCCGACGATGTAGTAACCTCGATCCGTGACGCCCTTCCGCCAGGACAATCGCTGCAGCTCCTCGCCAGAGACGGTCCCGACCGCAGCGAATAAGTTGTTCACCTCTTCAAGCAGACGAGTAACGTCCTTGGGGTCTTCCAGCAGGTGATAGTCGACTTCATCGGGAGCGGGGAAGAGCGAAACAGCCTCGTACCCGACGTACGTTGCCATGCCCTCGTTTTGAAGGTAGTCGAGCATGCCGTAGAGTTGTTCGTCCTCGAGGGCGACCTCCGTTCGTTCACGGCGCATGTGAGAATATCCGACGTGGAAGATCTCGTGAGTCAGATTGTTGAGGATATTCTCGACGTTTTCCTTCCAATAGGAGGCCGAGACGTTGATGACGATGCCCCCGCTGACAAACGAGCGTGGAGGAACGAAAGCAGTGAAGTAGACCGGAATGCTGAAATCGATATGCTCGGGTAGGAACGAGCAGAGGTGAGGCACCGCGTTGATCAGGAAGTCATCCTTCATGGCTACGATCGAGTCGGTCATCAGCAGCAGAGGGTGGTCGCTCCGCTCTTCTTCGCTCAACTCAGCCATCTGGCCCACCCGGGTCCACCAGCGCATGTAGGGAATCCGGACGCCGGTGCCTTCGGACCAGCCTTTCACGTGAACCATGGCCGGTTCGTTCTCCCAGAATGCTCCCCCTTCTTCGATCACGGCTTCGGGATGCCGCACGATCTTCTCCAGCGTTCCCGTTTCGAGAAATAGCTTCGAGTCGAGGCAGCGAGCGGCTTCCTGAGCAGGGGCCGGTACGGATAGGACACAGAACATCACCGGGAGGGTCGCTAGGAGTTTCGAGTACCGCATGGTGACCCTCTCCCTCGTTATTTCAGCGTGCGACATCGAGGTCGCCGATTCGCGATGGCGGGGCCGGGTCTTACTCCCTCTACACGGGCTTCGCTTCTTTATTCGCAGTGCCCGAAAAACAACGACGCGGGCGGCACTCGAGGTGTCCGCCCGCGTCATCCGTCCAGGCACCCTGCGGGCCACCTGGGACTATTCAGTCATCGCCCAACCGAACGCTAGTTCGTCGGCGAGCCACTGAACCTGAGCGTCTTTGCGGCCCGAGCCGTGGCCGGCTCCGCGCACCAGGCGCATCAGCGCCAGGCGATCGGAATCACCCATCCTCTGCAACTCCGCCACGTACTTGAAGATGTGGCCCGGCTTGCAGCGGGGATCGTTCTCGCCGACGACGTTCAGGATCGGTGGGTACGGACCCTCGTGCCGTACGTTGTGCAGCGGTGAATAGCTGCGCAGGTACTCGAACATCTCCGGCTGGAACCTCAACATGTCGACGGCCGCCACCTCCGAGATCACCGCTCCGAACAGTTCGGGTCGCTGGTTGTAGCTAGCCGCCGTCAGCAGGCCGCCGTTGCTGGCGCCGATGATGGCGATCCTAGATGCAGTCGTGTACCCCTCGGCGACCAGGTATTCGGCGGCCGCGGCGTAATCGTCGAACACGTTCTGTTTGTTCATGAACTGGCCGGCCTGATGCCAAGCGTCTCCGTACTCGCCGCCACCCCGCAGATTGGCGAGGGCGTAGATGCCGCCCATGTGCAGCCACGCATGGATTCGGTTGTGGAAGCCCGGTAGAAGCGGGATCCCCCAGCCACCGTAGCCGTACAGCATGACCTTGGTTTCGCCGTCGGGAACTAGGCCCTTGCGATGGATGATCGTCATTGGAATACGTGTGCCGTCATAGGAGCTGTAGAACACACGCTGGACCTCGTAGTCGCTGAACTCGTCGGGTGCCTCGACGGCCTCGACCTTTATTAGGTCACCCGTTTCGGTGTTGTACCCGATGGTCGATGCGGGCACCAGCCACGACTGCACGCTCAGGTAGAGGACCGGATCATCTTTCTTAGCGTTGATGCTGCCCACGCGACCGGGAAAGGGCAGGGGAATCTCGCCCAGCGACTCGCCTTGGACGTCGTAGATGCGGATGTCCTGGATGTTGTCCTGAATGTAGGTGACGTAAAGCCGGTCGTCGTGCAGCACAATGTTCCCAGCGTTCGTTCCGGCATACACCGAGATCGGTTGCTCGAGCTCGGGAACGACCTCGCGAAGGTTGTCCAGCCCCGGACGGTTGAGATCGATGGCCACGATCCGCCAGTTCGGTGATTCGGGGTAATCGGTGACCAGGAAGACCTCGGACCCGGAGCTCCCGATAAAGGCAAAGCGGTTTTCGATCCTCGGCTCGATGAGCCAGGTGACGGGCGTGTCCGCACCGCCTTCGATGGGCCGGTATCCCCAGCCACCCCTCGAGCCCATGATGTTCAAGTCTTGGATCAGCAGATGTTCCTCGTCGTCGGCCATGACGGCACCCGCCATGTACTGCCCTTGCCAGGGGCGATCGTAGACGAGGACGTCCTCCTCGATCGGCGTTCCGATGGTGTGTCGGTAGATACCGGGTTGTTTGTCGGTGGGTTGGCCGCGCAGCGCTTGCAGGTCCATGTAGCTGTAGATGAATCCCGATTCGTCCGGAAGCCAGGCGCTGACACCGGTCCAGGCCTCTGGAATGAACTCGTCGAGCTTTTCGCCAGTCTCGGTGTCAAAGAAATGATTCTCGGCGGCGTCGGCGCCGGCGTACTGGATCGAGTACCCGACGTAGCGCCCGTTCGGACTGGCCGTCACTGCGGCGGGTATGGAGGCCAGGCCATCGGGATCGTTCTCGTTCAGATCAAAAACGACTTCGGGCTCGCCATCGCCCTTGATCATATAGAGAACATTGTGCGGCTTTCCTTCCACGGCTTTGAAGAAGAAGGCGTTGTCGCCTCGGCGGATCGGCGCCATCACGACTCCATCCAACCAGTTCTCATTCAAGTAGGCGACCGCCTTCTCGCGCTCGGGCAGTTGGGCGAAAAAGCGCTCGGTGAGATTGTCTTGCACGGCAACCCACGCTTTGGTGGCCTCGGCGCTCTCATCCTCCAATGCTCGATAGGGGTCCGCGACCTCCACACCGTGATAGACGTCGGTATCGGACCCTCGCTCGACCGCGGGGTACGCGATCCAACTGAGGTCGATCTGCTCGCTGCCCTCTCTCCCGCATGCCAGTACTAGAGTTGTGAGCGCCAGGCCCACCATCGACGCACGGTGTGTTGAACGCGGTAAGCTCATCTTCGGTCTCCTTCTCCTATTTTATGTACTATCGTATTCACTGTCCTCGATTCTTTGGCAGCGCCGGACGCGCGGCCTCGCTCAATTGCTCGGACAGTCTGTCCGCAAGTTGCTCAAGTTGAGGCTTGTTCTTCTTTCCGCCAAGCCCGAAGAATAGTTGTACCGCTGTGAATCCTCCGATCGCGGCCAGCGGAATAGCGGTGAATAAAATGCCCTGGTCGCCCAAGCCCAAAAATGTTGCCAGCGTCAGGCCCGTGATAAGCCCGGCCCCGCCGCCCCAAGCGGGAATGAAGATCCTCCACCCGGACAGCTCGAGTCGTTCTTCGATGTGGATCCTTGTTTGGCCGCCTCCGGGGGTGATAGAGATGACGACCTTTCGTTGATCGGTTCCCGGATCTGCTGGGCTCCAAGTGAGTGTCCGGCCCAGCGTCGAAATGTGCCCCACTATTCCTAGCGTCCGCTGGATCTCTTTCACCACATCCTCGTACGCCGACTCGCTTACCTCTCCTTGGATAGTCCGGTCGACGGCCAACTTGTCGCTC
>JBDHGH010000235.1:0-4773 GCA_039589995.1 Gemmatimonadota bacterium
GTGAACTTTTAATCCGCAGGTCCTGGGTTCAAGCCCCAGCCCGGTCACTTCTTTTGGCGGGAACGTCGGTCTCGTGCGTGGAGGAGGATCATGTCCCGACGAATCTGGTTGAGCATCGCCGGCGGCGGAACGCTCGTCCTGCTGGCGGGTGCGGTGACGTACGTCGTTAGCCGCCCCACGCTGGTCGAAGGTGGAGCTGCGCCTCTTGCCTGGGCTGAATGCCAGCCGGAACAGGTAAGGGTGATGATCCTGGGCACCTTCCACTTCGACCAGCACGTCGACGCACTGGATGTACTGGATCCCCTCCGGCAGGGGGAGCTAGCCGAGATCTTGGAACGGCTGAGAGGATTCGGGCCGCAGCGCGTTGCCGTGGAGTATCCCCATGTTCGCGCCGGCCGGCTCGACAGCCTTTACCGGCACTACCTGGCACTCCCTCCCGATAGCGTCGGCTCGCGGAACGAGATACAGCAGATCGGCTTCCGACTGGCGCGCCAATTGGGACATGATCGAGTTTATGCCGTTGACGTCCCCATGAACCTGTGGGACGATTCTATAGCGGTCTTCGACGAGCGCTGGCCGGATGCGCGATCTCGGCTTCGCGGCCGCTGGGACGTCACATATGGCGATCTTGACCTCGAGGCGCTGGCCCGCCAGCCGCTCACCGAAATTCTCACGACCCTGAATAGGGATCTTCCGCCGGGGAACTCCGAGATGTATCGCCGCTTTCTTCCACTGGTCGAGGAGGAGGTCTACGCGGGCGCGCTCAAACTTCGACCGTGGTACGACCGAAACCTGCGGATCGTTCAGAACCTCTTCCGAACGCTAGATCCGGAAGACTACGGGTTGCTACTGGTCATCGGCTCCGGCCACGTTCGGATTTTGAAGCAAATCCTCGAGATCACACCCCAATTGTGCCCGGTCGATCCTATCCCCTACTTGACGGGGGAGGCCGAGACAAACGTCGCCGGCTAGCGACGCGAAAACACAGCAGCAGGTCGGAATCACGCCCGGGTGTGACGCGTGCATCACTCCAGCGGAGGGTTAGGATGCAAAGAAACGAGAAAGTGAGCGGGCATCGGTTCGCGCTAGGGGGTATCCTCCTAGGCTTGTTGTTCGGGGCCGCCTTGTTATCTCGGCCCAGTGACTCTCGAGGAACCGTTGGCATCGCTCCCCAGGCGGTGAGTGACGACCTCCCTGGGTCAGCATTCCTCGCTCTACTGCCCGACGGCGAAATGAAGCGACGCTTCATACTCGACTGTACGGGATGTCACGTTTGGACGGTGGACTGGGTGCGAGGAGCCGACGGAGAGGTCCGCGATGCGGCGGCCTGGAGCGCATCGGTTGCAAAGATGGTTGGGATGTTTGGTCAGGGGACTGGATTCCCAATCATCTCGTCTTGGCCGGACCCCGAGGCACTGGGCCCCTGGCTAGAGCGGCATCTCTCCGCCGATGCGGTGGCGCCGGTCATTGCTGCCGACTTACTGCCCGTTCAAGAGCCCGATATCGTCGAGTACAACATCCCTGTCGCGATGGACCTTCCGCACGACCTGATGGTGGATCCCGAGGGGCAGGTGCTCGTCACCGGAATGTTCACGCACCGCATGTACCGATTGGATCCTGCTGCAGGCGCGTTCGAGATCGTCACGATTCCGGTGCCCAACGCGAACCCTCGCGCGTTGGACATCGACGCCGAGGGTCGATGGTTGGCGTTGTTGGGTGCGCCCGGCAGCGTCGCTCGCCACGATCCGGCGACTGGAGAGTGGGAGAAGTGGGAGTTCGGCGCCTACCCACACAGCGTTGCCATCGATGCGGACGGTCGGGTTTGGTGGAACGGCCACTTCACCGTCGATCCCGAACTCATCGGATCGCTCGATCCTGCGACGGGTGAGGTCACGCGGTACGAGGTCCCGTTCGAAGCGGATGCCGATGTCCCACCCGGCGAGAGCACGATTCCCTATGGCCTGCGCGTGGCACCCGACGGGACGGTTTGGGCGACACAACTGCGCGGCGGACACCTCATCCGACTGGACCCGGAAACGGGGGAGGTCCGGCAGTGGAAGATGCCGAGCCCGCACGCGGGTCCCCGTCGGCCTGACGTTGCACCGCATGGGACCGTGTGGATTCCGGAATACTCGGCAGGCAAACTGGCTCGTTTCGACCCGGCCACCGAGCGCTTTACGGAATGGGACCTGCCCGTACCCGAAGCACTGCCCTACATCGTGCGCGTGGACCCGTCGAATGGAACGGTGTGGATCGGAACCGGGCACGGCGACTTCATCGCCAGCTTCGACCCCGCCGAGGAGAGATTCACAATCTATCCGCTCCCGACTCGAGGCGCGCTTATCCGTCACATCGACATCGACGAGATCCGCGGGGAAGTGTGGATGGCGTACGGGGCCTCGCCCGGCGTTCCGTCCAAGGTGGCCCGGCTACGTCCTTGAGACTGGTCATGAAGTAAGGAAGAAGAGTAGTAGTGAGCTGTGCGTGGTACTATATTGATACTCTGTTGAACTCGTCCTTCCTGATGCCCTTTAGAAAAGTCGATGGTGTCGCCACCCACAACCGACCGGGAGGAAGCTCATGGCGGAGAAAGCCAACTCGACATGGCGCCGCAGCTTCAACCGCCTCGCGCCGCTGGCTACCGTCGTCATTGGACTGATCCTCATACTGACCAGCTTCGCAGCGGAGCCGGCGGGCACGGTATTCTATGCCCGGGTCGCCGCGGGATCCGTGCTCGTATTGGCGGGTTATTTCTACGGGTCGAACCCGTTCCTGACCAGCGAGCGCAAGTACACGGAACTGCGTGGCGAAGTCGATGGCTTCGTCGGCCTGGTACGCGAACTGAACCGGACAGCAGTCGCCATCGGCGGTGGGCCGGAGTTCGACGAGGTGACGCAGGCGATGCGTGAGTCCCTCGAGCGGATCGAGAGGCTGGCCGGGAAGGAAGCCTAGCCTCCCATCGCCCGGCCAGTTCTCGCCGGCCCAAATTGTGTCTACAGGTCGCGCCCGGGCGGGTGATCTGTCAGATCGATTACTCCTTTCCACTCCCTATGGCTATGCCGAGTGACGGAGAGAATTCGACGTTGCGCCAGGATTAGTTGGAGACGGGAGCTATTGCGATTGGGGCCGGAATCGACATCGTGCTTGGCGCCCGAATGTCTTGCAGGAAAAAGTAGGCAAGTATTCGCACTAAGGAGTATCAGATGATGCGTGCTACGGTGATCGCATGTCTTCTGCTGGCCGCCTGCAGCGGTGTACCGGAGGTGGAGCCTGGGTTCGTCGACGTCGAGGGTGCGCGGCTGTACTACGAGATAGCGGGCCAGGGGGACCCGGTGATCCTGGTCCACGGAGGCTTCCTGGACCGGCGCATGTGGGACGGCCAGTTCGAAATCTTTGCTCGAGATCATCGCGTGGTTCGCTACGATGTGCGGGCTCACGGTCTCTCGCGGGCGGATTCGGTAGCCTTCGCCGATCACGAGGATCTGCACGACTTGATGATCGCGCTTGATATACCCAGCGCGACTCTCGTCGGGCTGTCGATGGGGGGTCAGATCTCGATCGACTTCGCGCTGACCTACCCCGAAATGACCCGCGCCCTGGTATTGGTGGGACCCGGGATGTCTGGTTTCCCATTCGACAGCGAGGCCCTCGATAAATACATCGAAGATCTGACCACGGCGTTTCAGTCCGGCGACTTTTCCGACGTCATCGAAGTCTTTACCCGTTACTGGTGTGACGGTCCCGAATGCGAGCCATCGCAAGTCGATCCTGCTGTACGCGGCAAGGTCCTTGAAATGCTCGAGGGGAGTGAGGAACGCTGGCGCTATTGGCAGTTGAATCAGCAGCTGGATCCACCCGCCATCGGCAGGTTGACCGAGATCAATGCTCCGACTCTGGTCATCGCAGGGAGCATCGACATGCCAGACATCTTCGGCGTCGTCGACCTCATCGTCGAGCAGGTGCCGGGGGCCCGCAAGGTTGTGATCCCGGGCGTCGCCCACATGGTGAACATGGAGAAGCCACAGGAGTTCGACGACCTTGTGTTGGAGTTTCTCGGCGCCGGATTGTCCCATTCGGAGAATTAGCAACTGCGTCGTATTGAATCACTCGAGAGGTGACACATGTGGTCCCACGTAACGAAGCTGTCTCGGTTCTTGTCCGTGGCACTGGTTCTGGCGGTCGGCGCTGGCGCGACCCCGCATCAGGCGCGGGCCTTGTCCGCGTTGGGCGCTGACGAAGGGCCCGAAGATGTAATTGCCAAGTTCTTCGATCTGCTGACCTTCGAGGCCGGAACCACACCGGACTGGGATGAGGTCAGGTCTTTGCTCATTCCGGAAGCGGTCGTCGTGTTGCGCAGTAGCCGTGATGCTACCTCGGTGTTTTCCCGAGAGGGTTTCGTCGACGATTTCGTCAACTTCATCGAGAACACACCCGCGGGCGAGATGGGGTTCACCGAGAAGATCATAAACATGACGTCGATGGTCTTCGGCGACATGGCTCATGTTCTCGTGCTTTACGAAGCCCACATTAGCGGCTCGCCCCGGCCTCCATCGCAGGGCGTGGATAGCTATTCGATGATCAAGAAAGACGGTCGCTGGTTGATCGTGTCGATCACCAATGAGATCCCGACAGCAGACAGGCCGGTCCCGGAGGTACTGCAGAATTGAGTGCTCGGCCTCGCTGATGAGGTACACGGTTCCGCTGTTGCTCGTACTTGCTGGGTGCGCTGTTGACTCACGTGTGCCGGATGGCGCGCTGGTAGTAGCAAACGGA
>JBDHGH010000236.1:0-8649 GCA_039589995.1 Gemmatimonadota bacterium
AACGATCCTCTCCGGGGATCTAATCGATCAGAATTCGCTGCTTTCCGCCCTGGCGGAAGTCGAGCCAGACGAGATTTACAACCTGGCGGCTCAGTCGTTTGTCCCTGCTTCGTGGACTCAACCGGTGCTGACGGGTGAGGCCACGGCATTGGGCGTGATGCGAATGCTGGAAGCTGTTCAGAGAGTCAGGCCAGGCGCTCGATTCTATCAGGCCTCGAGCTCGGAGATGTTCGGCAAGGTACGGGAGACACCGCAGACCGAGACCACACCCTTCTATCCGAGGTCGCCCTACGGAGTGGCCAAGGTCTATGGCCACTGGATCACGATCAACTACCGGGAGAGCTACGATCTATTCGCCACCAGTGGCATTCTCTTCAACCACGAATCCCCGCGTCGCGGGCTGGAGTTCGTGACTCGCAAAGTCAGCTACACGGTTGCACAGATAAAACTCGGATTGGCTGACGAGCTGCGTTTAGGCAATCTAGAGGCCAAGCGCGACTGGGGATACGCTCTGGACTATGTACGCGCGATGTGGCTGATGCTGCAGCAGGACGAGCCGGGTGACTACGTGATCGGTACCGGCGTCCATTACAGCGTTCAGGACCTCGTCCAACTGGCCTTCGATTGTGTCGACCTGGATTGGAAAGAATACGTCGTCCAGGATGAGAGGTACTTCCGGCCGGCCGAGGTCGAGACGCTGGTCGCTGATCCTTCTAAGGCGAAGGCGACCCTGGGCTGGGAACCCGAGGTCGATTTTGCGGGACTGGTTCGGATGATGGTGGAGGCCGACCTCGAGCTGCTCGAATCTCGGGCTGGGAACCTCGACCGCCGATGATTCGAAATCTGGTCACTGGCGCTGACGGGTTTGTCGGACAGCACTTGGTGGCAGAGTTGCTACGTCGAGGCGAGTCCGTGGTTGGTGCAGTGCTAGCGACCCCGCCTCAACTCGATACACTAGGACAAGCCGAAGCCGGACGGGTCGAGTGGGCGACCCTCGATATGCGGAGTCAGGAGTCGGTCGCCGACCTGGTCCGCACGGTACGCGCCGACCGGGTCTTTCATCTCGCTGCTCTCGCATCGGCGGGCAAGTCGATGAAGGACCCTGTACCTCCCTTCGAAGTGAACGCCGTCGGCACGTTGCTGCTGTTGGAAGAGCTTAGGAAAGCACGGCTCGATACCGGCGACGATCCGCGAATCCTCATATCGGGATCGGCAGAAGTATATGGGTCGGCGTCCACACGATTCCAGCCGCTGACGGAAGATTGCCCCATCGAACCGCTCAATCCCTATGCTGTCTCGAAGGCCGCTCAGGAGATGCTCGGAATGCAGTATCACAGGGCGGATGGATTGTCGGTGGTCGTGACACGAAGCTTCAATCACCTGGGGCCGGGCCAACACTCCGTTTTCGTTGCACCTCAGTTGGCGCAAAGCGTCAAGGACATTCGCAACCAGGGCGGTGTCGGGTCGATCAAAGTCGGAAACACAGCGATACGCCGAGACTTCACAGACGTACGGGATGTTGTGCGTGCGTATGTGGCGCTGACCGAGAATGGGCAACCGGGTGGAGTCTATAACGTCTGTTCGGGCAGGTCGTATTCGATTGGTCAGTTGCTCGAAGTACTTGTTGATTTAGAAGCTGTAGAAGTAGAAGTTGAGACCGATCCGACCCGGGCCCGGCGTGTGGACGTGCCCGAGATGGTCGGAAGCTATACTCGTTTGGCGGATTCAACGGGCTGGGAGCCCGAGATCGACGTGCGTCAGTCGCTGGCGGATCTACTGGCTTCCTTGGATACAGAGTAGTCCTGTCATCAGAATCGATTAGGAGACGATATGCAAGTCGGCGTTGTGGGTACGGGATACGTTGGATTGGTGGCTGGTGCTTGCCTGGCTGAGACCGGCAACGACGTCATCTGTGGCGATGTAGATGAAAAGAAGGTGGAGGCCCTCAACGGGGGCAAGATCCCCATCTACGAACCGGGTCTGGAGTCGCTTGTCGAGCGCAACATCGCAGCCGGCCGCCTGAAGTTTACCACGGATATTCCTCTGGTTGCGCGGGATTCCGAAGTCATCTTTATCGCTGTCGGAACTCCGCCCGATGAGGACGGTTCGGCGGACCTGCGACATGTGCTCGACGTCGCTAAGGTGATCGGCGAGAGCATGGAGGGCGAGAAAGTCGTCGTAACAAAGAGCACCGTTCCCGTGGGGACGGCGAAGCTGGTTCGCCAAGCCATCGAGGAGATCACGGATCACCCGGTGCACGTTTGCTCGAATCCCGAGTTCCTGAAAGAAGGGGCGGCGGTCGACGATTTCATGCGGCCCGACCGCGTGGTGCTGGGCATCGATTCCGAGGAGGCTCGAAAGGCCCTGGCCGAGCTGTACGAGCCGTTCGTGCGGACGGGCAATCCTATCATCTTCATGGATATTACCTCGGCCGAGCTGACGAAATACGTGGCCAATGCCATGCTGGCCACTCGCATCAGCATGATGAACGAGGTCGCCCGCATGTGCGACCTGACCGGCGCGGACGTAGCCCTGGTGCGTCGGGGCGTAGGCTCTGACGTGCGCATTGGGCCCAAGTTCTTGTTCCCGGGCCCGGGCTATGGCGGTTCGTGCTTTCCCAAGGACGTAAAGGCCCTGGTGCGGACAGCCGAGGAGCACGGCTACGATTTCCAGATCCTCAAAGCTGTGGACGATGTGAACGACGCTCAGAAGCATTACTTTTTAGGAAAAATCGACGCGCATTTCGGGAAGGACCTGACCGGTCGCGCGTTCGCCGTCTGGGGACTCGCGTTCAAGCCGGGCACGGACGACATGCGTGAGTCGCCCTCGATCGTGCTGATCGAGGGGCTGCTTGAACGAGGAGCCCGAGTGCTCGGTCATGACCCCGCGGCGCTGGAAACCGCACGTGCCGTGTTCGGCGACCGAATAACCTACTGCGAGCGGGAGTACGATGCATTGGAAGGTGTCGACGCACTGGTGGTGATGACCGATTGGCTGGAGTATCGGAGGCCGAACTTCCATCGCCTTAAGGAGCGGATGGGGTCGCCGGTGGTTTTCGACTCACGCAACCTGTACGAGTCGGACAAGATGCGTGAGTTACGGTTCACCTACTACCCACTCGGGCGGGAGGCGGTGGTGTGAGAATTCTCGTCACGGGTGCCGCTGGCTTCCTTGGCTCCAACCTCGCCGATCGGTTGGTGAGCGAGGGGCACGATGTGGTTGGGCTGGACAACTTCAGCACCGGAAGCCCGGAGAATATCGCTCACCTGATGAGCCACGAGCGTTTCACGTTTTACAAGTACGACGTGACCGAGTTCATTTACGTGGCTGGGGACCTTGACGGCGTCTTCCACTTCGCGTCACCGGCTAGCCCCATCGACTACCTTCAGTTGCCGATACAAACGCTGAAGGTGGGATCGTTGGGCACGCACAAGGCGTTGGGGCTCGCCAAGGAGACGGGTGCGCGCTTCCTACTGGCATCCACTTCTGAGGTCTACGGAGACCCGGCCGTCCACCCACAGCCCGAGTCCTATTGGGGACACGTCAATCCGGTCGGGCCTCGAGGTGTGTATGACGAGGCGAAGCGATTCTCCGAGGCCATGACGATGGCTTATCATCGCTTCCACGGGGTGGATACCCGGATCGTACGGATTTTCAACACATATGGTCCTCGTATGCGCGCGCACGACGGTCGTGTCGTGTCCAACTTCTGTGTTCAGGCTCTCCGCAGGAAGTCGCTGACACTGTATGGCGATGGGTCGCAAACCCGGTCGTTCTGCTACGTGGATGACCTCGTCGAGGGAATCTATCGCTTGTTCAATACCGACTATTCGGATCCGGTGAACATCGGAAACCCACGCGAGTTCACCGTGAAGCAACTCGCGGACCTCGTGAATGAACTGACCGGAAACCCTGGCAGCACAAAGCACAAGGAGTTGCCCGAGGACGATCCGAAAGTCCGACAGCCGGACATTTCGTTGGCGCGCGAGCTTCTCGGGTGGGAACCGAAAGTCGGCGTGGAGGAAGGGTTGAAGACGACGTTGGAGTACTTTTCCAGACTTCTGGAGCGTTCGCCGAACGCAACCGATCGAGTGGTTTCGCCGTGAAACTGTCGGTCCTGATTCCCGTCTACAATGAAAGGGAAACCATAGAGGAAGTAGTGCGTCGCGTGAGGGAGGTTCCTCTAGAGGTAGAGATCGTCGTCGTCGACGATTGCTCCACGGACGGCACCCGCGATGTGCTTGATCGCATTCGCGAGGACGGTCAGATCGACAAACTGGTTCTGCAGCCGAAGAACCGTGGCAAGGGCTCTGCCATTCGCACCGCCGTGGCCGAAGCTACTGGGGATGCGGCGATAATCCAGGACGCCGATCTAGAGTACGATCCGGCCGAATATGTCCGACTGTTGGGCCCCATCGAGCAGGGCAAGGCCGACGTGGTGTACGGCTCGCGCTTCACCGGCCAGGGCCCGCACCGTGTGCTGTACTACTGGCACTCCGTGGGCAACAGACTACTCACGTGGATCTCCAACATGGTGACGAATCTCAACCTCACCGATATGGAGACGTGCTACAAGATGTTCCGGCGTGAGGTGCTCGAAACGCTTCGGATCGAGGAGAATCGGTTCGGCCTCGAGCCCGAAATCACGGCCAAGCTGGCTCGGGGAGGCTGGCGTATCTACGAGGTCGGAATATCGTACAGCGGTCGCACGTACGCCGAGGGGAAGAAGATCAATTGGAAAGACGGGGTCTCTGCGTTTCGCTGCATCTTCGCTGCATCCTGAAGTACGGTGTGTGGCGTCGCATTTTTCCGCGTAAGGCTCCCCGCGGTTCGCTTGCCGAAGGGGAAGAGAACGCCTAGCTTTCGGGCCGATGAATACGGACCAGCTTATTGCGAGGGGAAGAGAGTGCCTGGCGCAGAACGACTATGTCGGCGCCATCGCGGCACTCAGGGAAGCGTCTGATCGCGAGCCCGGCTATGCGGACGTACGGCAATCGCTAGGCCTGGCCTTGGGACTGGCGGGCCAGCCCGAGGCGGCGATCGTTGAGTTCGATAGAGCTCTGGCGCTCAATCCGTCGTACGTGGAAGCCCACCTGAACCGGGCGATCACGTTGAATGACCTGGGCCGTTACGATGAGGCGCGAGAGGCTTTCAGGCTTGCGTGGGACTCCGATCACTCCGCCGGCCGGTCGTTCTCACGTTCGGTGTCCGCGCGCCTCTCGAATATGCACATGGAACTTGGCGATCTGTACGCCGACCTCGGTTCCTACGTTGAGGCAGTGGACCAGTATCGAAGGGCCACCGAACTCAGGCCGGATTTCCTTGACATCAGAACCAAGCTTGCCCGGGCCCTCATGGAGCGTGGAGACCTGGACGAGGCGACGAGCGAGTTGGATGGCGTCCTCAGCGAGAACGCCAACTACGTGGAAGCTCGGGTTTCCCTTGGCTTGGTTTACTACCGCGCCGGCGACTACGACGCGGCGGCCGCGGAGTGGCGTACCTGCTTGCAGCAGGCCCCCGATCACCCCAAGGCCCGCGCGTTCCTCAACATGCCTCGCACCCAGGCCGCCGGCGAGGAGGGGAGCGGCTGAGTAGTCCTGGCCAGATCATCGCAGTTGCCTTCCTGAGTGGATTCCTGACAGCAGGATGCCGGGCGGATGTACGCGATCACCTCGCCTGGGGTGACCGTTTGCTCGGTTCCGGGCGCACGGAGGCGGCGATTGCCGAGTACCAGGTCGCGCTGCGCAGCCGCGGCGAAGAACCGGAAGTCTTGCTCCGGTTGGCCCACGGGTACGCCCACGTCGACCGTTTAGACGAGGCAAGCGACTATTACTCGCGGTTGCTCGCCGTCGACTCCACGTACGCCGATCAGGCAGTGGCCGACTTCCACGAGATGGCGGGCCGAGCTTTGGAGCGAGACGATCGGGCGCGACTCGCGCGCGCTCTCGAGCAACTCGAGGCCATTCGACCGGGAGCCGTACCGCAAGAGTTTTCGCTATCGTTCGCGCGCTACTACTACGGACTGGGCGAACACGCCAATGCGCTACCGCTCTATCTGTCGGTATTGGCGATGGCCCCGGACAGCGTCGAGCCAGAGGTACGCTACGAGGTCGCCAGCGTTTACTACGAGTTGGGAGAATGCGGTCAGGCGCTGATTCACTATCGAGCCTTTCTCGAGATGCGCCGTGGAGGCGAACTGAGGAGCGATGCGCGATGGCACGCAGGCCAGTGCGCCTACCAATTAGCGGAAAAGGACAAGGAAGCAGGCCGTCCCGAGGATGCGCTCGAGAAGTACGAGTCGGTGATCGAGTTTGGCTCGCCGCAGGCACTTCTCGATGATGCTTGGTTCGAACGGGGCGAACTGTTGTTTTCGATGGGCGAATTCGACGAAGCAGTCGCGTCTTATCAAAGGGTGTTGGATCTGAATCCGATGAGGACCGGGCGCAGGGTCCGACTCGCGGAGGATAGGATCCGGAGCATTCGGTACAGGAGTCCCGCGGAGGAGGAAGAGCAGTGAGTCGACCAGTGCGCGGCTTGGGCTTGGTTGCCCTGACTTTAGCACTGACGGCGTGTCCCAAGGAAGTACCTCAGGACGCACCGCCCGACGAACTGTATCGAATGGGTGTCGATGCTCACCAAAGGGGCGCTTGGAACTATGCGGTCGACGTACTTCAGCGATTCCTCTTTCAGGATCCGGGGCACCCCAAGGCGGATAGCGCGCAGTACCTGATTGGAGACTCGTACTTCAACGGCAAGCAGTATCTCACAGCGGCTTCCGAATTTCTACGGCTGGCTCAGAATCGGCCAGCAGGCCCGCTGGCGGACGATGCGCGATATCGGGCTTGCGAGGCGTACACCCAGATGTCCCCTCGACCCGAGCTCGATCAGGAGTACACGGAGGAGGCCATCGAGCAGTGCCGTTCGGTGATTCTTCTGTACCCCGGCAGCCCCTTTGCCGAGCAAGCTGCCGACAGGGCGAGAGAACTGACAGACAAGATCGCGCGAAAGCACTACCTCAACGGTGAATATTACTTCAAACGCCGGGCCTACGACTCGGCCATCATCTACCTCAATCATGTGGTGACAGCGTACCGAGGGTCGGCCGTCGAGCCTGAGGCGCTCTACACCCTGTGGGAGGCCTACAGACGGATCTTCTACCAGGAAGAAGCTCGACAAACGCGTGAGCGGCTGCTGCGCGATTATCCGGATTCCCCACAGGCGGAGGAGATTCGGAAGAAGACTTCGGAAGAGGTAGCCCAATAGAACGGGCCGCGCTGTGAGTCGCGATACCCAGGCGGTAAGATGAAACTGGGCGTGTTCGGGGGCACGTTCGATCCGCCCCATGTGGGCCATCTGATCGTGGCCGAGGATGTCGCTGCGGCACTCAAGCTGGATCGGGTGATCTTCATACCGACCGGTACGCACCCTCTAAAGGGGGAGCGAATCGGAACCCCGGCCGAGCTGCGTGTTCAGATGATTGCCGCCGCGACGTCGGACTCGGAACTGTTCGTCGTAGATGATCGCGAGACCTTCCGACCCGGGCTCTCTTACACGATCGACACGATCCATGAGCTGAGAGCTGAGAACCCCGAGGCCGAACTGTACCTGCTGGTTGGCTCGGATATATTGAGTGAGATCCACCAGTGGCACAGGGTAGAGGAGTTGGTCCAATCCGCGCGGCTCGTAGTCATGTCGCGCGGTGGGGCCGACGCTGACCCCGGCAGTGTTGCCGGTGTTGGAGTGTTGGGCGTCAGCGTGACCGACGTGGCCATATCTTCGAGCGACATTCGGGATCGAGTCAGGACCGGTCGACCCTATCGCTACCTGGTGCCGGGTCGGGTATACCAGATGATTGTGGACCATTCGTTGTACAGAGAATGAAGAACCGCAGACAAGATACCTCGAGATAAATCAGTATGATTAAGCAGCTAGTAACGAATGTACTGGGCACGAAATTCGAGCGTGACGTTCGAAACATCCAACCCATCGTCGACGAGATC
Source organism: Gemmatimonadota bacterium (assembly GCA_039589995.1). GTDB lineage: Bacteria > Gemmatimonadota > Gemmatimonadetes > Palauibacterales > KS3-K002 > JBDHGH01. The sequence continues at coordinate 8,001 of JBDHGH010000236.1, forward strand.
CTGCTTCATGAGGAGACGATGGTTGACTACACCGAGGAGCAGCTACAGGCTCAGACCGAAAAATTCCGCTCGATTATCCGCGAGAAGACGCAGGCTCTCGAAGACGAGATCCTCGAGCTAAAGGAAACGAAGAAGCGTACCGAGGAAGCGCTCGAACGCGAGAAGCTGGCTCTGCGGATTGCTCCGCTCGAGAAGGACCTGCAAGAGACGACTCAGGAGCTTCTTGACGAACTGCTTCCCGAGGCTTTCGCGACGGTACGCGAGGCTTGCCGCCGCCTGTTGGGGCACGAGATCTTCGTACGCGGCCACGAGCTGGATTGGGACATGGTGCCGTACGATGTCCAGTTGATCGGCGGCATCGTGCTTCACCAGGGGAAAATCGCTGAGATGGCGACGGGCGAAGGGAAGACCCTCGTCGCGACGCTGCCGCTCTATCTGAACGCGTTACCCGGTAGGGGAGCGCATCTGGTTACGGTCAACGACTATCTCTCCAAGCGCGACTCGGAGTGGATGGGCACCGTCTTCAAGTTCTTGGGTCTGACCGTCGGCTGTATCGACGAAACGCAACCCGGTTCGGCCGAACGACGTGCCGGCTACGAGTGCGATATTACGTACGGAACGAATAACGAGTTTGGCTTCGATTATCTCC
>JBDHGH010000237.1:0-4705 GCA_039589995.1 Gemmatimonadota bacterium
CTCCTGTCGAAGAGGTGAGACATCTTACGCGCCACTAAGTGCAAGAACCGCAATAGCTTCCGCGTCGAAACGCTCCCATAAACGATTGCGATTCTCGTTATCGATAACCGTTCTCGATTGCGCCTCAACATACGCTAGTTGAGACTCAATTTCAACCTCCGGCGCCACCAGGGATCCAACCGCCGCCCGAGGCCACGACTACCCCAAAACCACGCCCCCCCTCATATTTCGGCCGTGATAACCACCAACGCGAAGAGTGACATGGCCGTCAGCAATCCGTTCTCGCCGATTGAACACCACAGGAAGAGCATCGAGATGATAGGCTACACACCCCGCAGTCTCGTCGCTGCGTTCCTACTGGCGGCTGTTTTGACCACCGAAGCGGCGGCTCAGACTGAAGATCACCGCTTGTTTGCCCAGCTATCAGCCGGCGTGGTCCTTCCGGTCGGCGAGTTCGCCAACACAACGAACGCGGGCTTCGGCTTCGCGGGCACCATCGGCTACTCGTTAAACCCCAGGTGGACGCTGCTGGGTGCTTTCAATGGGGGATACCTGAAAGGCACTCCGGGGCCCGACTGGAACATCTACTCCTTCCTGCTGAAGGCGGCCTTCGAAACGGGAGAGCCCGGTGCCAAATGGCGGATCATGGTCCCGCTCGGGGCAGGAGCCGTGACCTTCGATCCTCAATCCGACGCCATCTCGACGAACACCTATTTTGCCGTGAACAGCGGGTTGATGTTTCAATACTATGTCAATCCGCGACTGGCGCTGACGCTCGACACCCTGGCGACTCTAGTCTTCACCAGCCAGACCGATCTCGGAACAGACTATGTCTGGCTCTTCCCGTTGGCCGCAGGCCTCCTGGTGCGCCTCTGATCTCACATCGATGCGGATCGCCCGGCCAAGCCTTGACCCGTCTCTACGGCGACCCTATCTACAACGAATTCCGGCCCCAGCCGCTGCACCTTACAACAGGAGGCCTCCTGTGAACGTCATCACCCGTTCCCTAGCGGCGGCGACTTTGGCGCTGCTGTTCGCCGTCAGCCTCGCATCCGCTCAGGAACCCTATCAGACTCCACCACAGGACGTCGTGGCGATCGTCGACGCGCCTCCGACGCCGATTGTCCGCGTCAGCCCCGACAATATGTGGATGGCCCTGACCGATCGGCGCGCCTATCCGTCCATCGCCCAACTTGCCGAGCCAGCGCTCGGCCTGGCCGGGATACGCTTCAATCCGCGCACCAACGGCGACGATCAACCGCCCTTGGGCCTGGCCATCAAGCTGGTGAGCATCGAGGGCGGGCAGGAATGGGCCATCGAGCTTCCAGAGGACGTTCAGCTTACCTACCCGTTCTGGTCCCCCGACGGGCAGTACCTGGCGTTCACGAACACGACCCACGAAGGCGTCGAGCTCTGGATCGCTTCCACCGAAACGAAAGAGGCGCGTCGTCTGACCGATGCGCGCCTCATGGCGGCCAGAGGTTCGCCTTGCCAGTGGATGCCCGCCTCGGACGGCTTGCTCTGTACGATGATCCCGGCGGGCCGCGGCGCGGCGCCCGAAGCGCCCCGCATCCCCGTCGGTCCAACGATCCAAGAAGCGGTCGGAGGTCGCCGGGCACCCGTGCGGACCTACCAGAACCTCCTGAAGTCGCCTTTCGATGAAGTCCTTCTGGACTACTACTTCACGTCGCAACTCACGCTGATCGATCTCGAAGGCGCCGAACAGACGATCGGCGAGCCGGCGATCTTCAGGAACATTGACCCAGCACCGGACGGCGGGCACTTCCTCATCAGTAGAGTCCAGCGGCCCTACTCTTATATGGTGCCGGTCTACCTCTTTCCGCAGGAAGTCGAAGTGTGGGGACACGGCGGAGCGGAGGTGCACAAGATCGCTTCACTGCCGCTGGCCGAGAACGTGCCCATCGGCGGTGTGCCCGAGGGGCCGCGCAGTTTCCGTTGGCGACCCGGAGCCACCCACACACTCGTCTGGGTGGAGGCATTGGATGGCGGGAACCCGAGAAACGAGGCCGAATACCGCGACCGCATCGTCATCGCCAATCCGCCGTTCGACGGCGAACCGACGGAGGTCGTGAAAACCGAGCTCCGCTTCTACTCGATGACCTGGACCGAGTTGGGTAGTGCGGCCCTGGTCTTCACGTTGGACCGCCGCGCCCAGTGGACTCAGGTAGTCCTCGCAGACTTCGAGCCTTATTTCACCGGACCCCGGGTGGTCTGGGATCGCAGCATGCGGGACGCCTATGGTGACGCGGGCAGACCCGTACTCGTGAGCAACGAGCGCGGGCAGACCGTCATGTTGCAGGCCCCCGACGGCCGCTCCATCTACCTGACCGGCTCCGGCGCCTCACCGCAAGGCGATCACCCCTTCCTCGACCGCTTCGACCCGATGAGCGGGGAGACGGAACGCCTGTGGGAGAGCGAAGACCCGTACTACGAGGTCGCCGTCGAGATTCTCGACAACGCCGGGCGCCGCATACTCACCCGGCGCGAGTCGAAGACCGAGCCACCGAACTACTTCGTGCGCGACCTGCAGACGGGAGCGATGACGGCACTAACCCAGATCGAAGACCCGGCGCCTCAACTCACCGGTATCAACAAGCGGCGTATCGAGTACAAGAGGGCTGACGGACTGGATCTTTCCGGCACCCTCTACCTGCCACCCGGCTACGAGGAAGGCACACCCCTGCCGACGGTGATCTGGGCATATCCCTGGGAGTTCAAGTCCGCCAATGACGCGAGTCAGATCCGCGGTTCCGAACATCGATTCACCTTCTACCGCGGCTACTCGCACCTTTTCTTCCTGACCCAGGGCTACGCCGTCCTCGACGGCGCCAGCATGCCGGTCGTCGGCGAGGGAGATGAGGAGCCCAACGATTCGTTCGTCGATCAGTTGGTGATGAACGGTCAGGCCGCGGTCGATGCGCTGGTGGAGTTGGGAGTCACCGATCCGCACCGGGTGGGTGTCGGTGGACACTCTTATGGCGCTTTCATGACCGCAAACCTGCTGGCGCACTCCGACATCTTCAGGGCCGGGATTGCGCGTAGCGGCGCCTACAATCGGTCCCTGACACCTTTCGGGTTCCAAAACGAAGAGCGGACGTTCTGGGAAGCGCCCGAAGTATACTTCGCTATGTCGCCGTTCATGAATGCCGCACTGATAAACGAGCCCATGATGATGTTGCACGGCGAAGCCGACACCAACTCCGGGACGTTTCCGATCCAATCGCAGCGTATGTTCCACGCCGTCAAAGGCCTGGGTGTTACCGCCAAGCTGGTGATGTACCCCAACGAGCAGCACGGCTACCGGGCGCGGGAGACGGTGCTCGACGCCCTGTACCAGCAGTTCCAGTGGTTCGATCGTTGGGTCAAAAACGCGCCACCGCGCGAGGAGAGCGCCGCGACCAGCGCAACCGGCGAAGGATCGCAGTAGTGGTTTAGTGTTTGAAGCGTGCTAGATCGATAGCCCCGGGAGAAGCGGGCGCGGACGCTGGCCCTCCGGTGAAAGGCAACGGCTGAGATCGGAGGGCCAGGTCCAATAGGATCCACGACGCGAGCTTCCCAACACTCACCATCCCAACCGCGTTGATCAGGCCCACATCATCTTGAGGCGTGTGGTACTCGTTGTGTAGCCCTGTGTGCAGAAACAGCACCGGCTTGCTGTTCCGAAAGAAGCAGTACTGATCACTCCGATCCATCAGTCCTTCGACGGAAACGAGCTGCAGAAACTCTTTGTTTGCATCTGAGATCAGGTCCATCCAGAGGGCCGAGGACTCCAATCCGATCAATCCCAGCGTGGCATCGCGAAGACGGCCCACCATGTCCAGGTTCACCATGGCCGTGACGCTGTCCATGCTCACGGTCGGATGGCCACAGAAGTAGGTCGAACCCACCAGACCTACCTCTTCCGAACCGTACGCATGAAACATGATCGAGCGGCGGTCCAAGCCGACTGCATCGTCGGAGGCGGCGTACTCACTCAAGACCCGCGAGACCTCCATCATCAATGCGGTCCCGGAAGCGTTGTCATCGGCGCCGTTGTAGACCGTCACGCCACTGCTGTCCTGTAGAAATCCCACGTGGTCGTAGTGAGCGCCAAGAACGACCCACTGCCCCGCGAGGCTCCCCTGGCCTGGCAGTACTCCAACGACGTTCTGCGAGCTGAGCCCTATCTCGCCACCAACGGCGAACGGGATGTCGAAAGTCTGCATGTAGGCCGCGGGCCCGGGATCCAATCCGAGGTCCACGAAGCGAGCCCGGATGTATTCGGCCGCGTCGCGCTCGTACTCGGACCCAGCACGCCGACCGTACATACTGTCGGCCGCGAGATCGCTCAGGTATTCGAGGAGAGTGGTTTGGCTCGGAGACGCTATGCTCTCGGGCAGCCCGGGAGTCGGCGAGGGCGCTCCAGGCGCGACCGGGGGATCGTCACATGACCAGGCCAGCAACGCCAGCGCCAAGAACAATCCGGACGGGTGCAGCGGTCTCTTAGAGGGCCGCGCTTTCTTCAAAAAGGATGTGTTCATACCGGATTAGGAGCCCGGATCGCTCAGTTCCGCAGCTCGATCCGCTCCGTAGCAGTAATCGTCTCCACAGGTACGTACCCGGTGAACCTCAGAGGCTCGGGACGCAGCGCCAGGTCCAACACAACGGCGATCGCGAAATTGCCAATTCTGACCATGCCCGCGCT
>JBDHGH010000238.1:0-4705 GCA_039589995.1 Gemmatimonadota bacterium
ATCGAAAAGACGATTCCAAGGGTAACGGCAAAGCCGATTCCAAGGACAATGGCAATAAGGGAAAGAAGGGCGCCGCCGCCGCTGCAACGCTTGGAATCGCTGCCAGTCAACTGCCGCCGGCCGGCCAGTGCCGCGTCTGGATCCCGGGAGATGCGCCTGACCAGCAGGGACCGGCGGGCTCGTGCTCGAAGTTGGCCTCTCAAGTCCCGCTTGGCGGCTGGCTCGTCTACCCACCCTCGAAGGGCAAGAAAGAGATAAAGGTCTCGGTGTACGACGAGACCCAGCCAGGTGTGATCTCGGTGACCCGCTTCTACGACGGCAAAAGCGGCGATCTACTTCGCGAAGAGCAAACGTCAACCGACCGATAGTCGGCATTTCAGCGGAGTCCTATCCATGCACAGAACACGATGCCTTATCGTTCTGAGCGCGTTCCTCTTCTTACCTTCGCAGGCGACAGCGCAGGACGAGTGGGAACAGCAGGTTCTGGATCAGATCCAATTCATCGGCGACGTCTTTACGTCCGACGGCTTCGCCCTGGACGCAGAAACACCCAGGGGTAGCCTCAAGTCCGAGGCGTCGGAGAGCTTCACTCTGACGCTCGAGAACGGGCTGGAATACCTGTTGGTCGGAACGTGCGACGTCGATTGCACCGACATCGATCTGACCATCTTCGATGAAGCGGGCAACGATGTCGACAGCGACTACGAAGAAGACGACGCGCCCGTCCTAGCGGTGACACCGTCGCGCACGCAGAGCTACCGGGTCCACGTGTACATGGCCAGCTGCACGAGCGAGCCGTGCTGGTACGCCGTCGGTGTGTTCTCGAGGCGTGCGACGGCGACGAGTGATGTTTCGACTTCGCCCAGCGGATCGCGGGTCGAGAGTGGTAGCCTGGCCGCTGGCGATCCGACGCTGGACAGCGGTGAGTACTATGACATCTACTCGCTGTCAGGCACCGCGGGAGACTACGTTGTCATCGATCTGCAGTCCTCCGACTTCGATCCCTACCTGATGCTCGTCTCTCCGTCGCGCGAAAACTTCGAGAACGATGACTACGAAGGCGATGCCAGTCGATCTCGAGTCGCGATGGAGCTTCCAGAGACCGGCGACTACCTCATCGGAGTCACCAGCTACAAAGCGGCCGAGACCGGCGCCTACGAGCTGGGCGTGGACCTCGGTGCGACGAACCTGACTTCGTCTCCGCAGCGCGAGATCGTGGAGATGGCCATAGGCAGCAGCACATTCGGTCGTTTGGAGCCGGGCGACAGACAGATGGACACGGGCGAATACGGTGATGTCTTCGTATTCGACGGCAACAGCGGCGAGAGCGTCGACATCGAGATGACATCGTCGGATTTCGACACCTACCTGGTACTGATTACGCCAAGCGGTGACCAGATCGAGAACGATGACTACGACAGTCAGTCGAGCCGCTCCCGGATCGATCTCGCCTTACGCGAGACGGGCCGTTACAGCATCGTCACCACATCGTACAAGGGGCACGAGACTGGTGACTATCAGTTGGCCCTGGCCCCCGGTTCTTCCGTTTCGACGGCCACGACAGCCGCGGGTTCGGGCGGCCGGGTGTACGGTATCTTCGCGGGAATCAGCGACTACCCGGGCGAAGCCGATGATCTGGCCTATACCGCCGAGGACGCGCACCGGGTCCGAGATGCGTTGGCCCGCGCCGGCATGCGTGCCGAAGACGCGATCATCTTGACGGACGAGGCCGCGACGATCGGCGCGGTACGCAGTGCATTCAATTCCGTTGCCGACCGAATGGGGCGGGGCGACACGTTCATCTTCTTTTACTCCGGACACGGAAACCGCATACCGCGCTCGGCTTTCCAGCCCAGCGATCCCGACGCGATGGACGAGACCATCGAGCTGTACGACGGCCCCATCACCGACGACCAGATGAGCGAGATGCTGGCGGGAATGAGTGCTGGGACATCGATCGTGGTCCTCGACGCTTGCTTTAGCGGTGGGTTCGCCAAGGATGTGATATCGGTGCCGGGTCGCATGGGGTTTTTCTCTTCCGAAGAGGACGTGACCTCGTCGGTGGCAGCGAAGTTCCGCGCCGGCGGCTACCTGGCGGCGTTCCTGGCCGATGCGGTGGGCGAGGGGTTGGCCGACGGTGATGACGACGGCGGTGTGTCGGCGCTGGAGTTGAGCCAGTATCTGCACGAGCGCTATCGCGCCGACGTGAAATCAACGGGATCCTCCGAAATCGTGCGTACCGGTGGCCCGCAACTGGGTTATCAGCACCTTGTCGTGGACCGCGGCAGCATCAGCCCCTACGAAGTGCTCTTCTACTTCGAGAGCGGGAGTCGCTAGCTCTCCTCATCGTTGACGATCCTATGACGATCTTTCGGTAACCTCCAGGCGTTGTGAAGCTCGCCGCTTCCGACGCCCGGAGGTATAATGTGGATCGTATGGCTACCGAACGGATCACCTGGCAAGACACGCTCCTCATGCCCGAGGACGGCAAGCGCTACGAGGCGATCGACGGGGAGCTGTATGTGACGCCAGCCCCGTCGCGCCGCCATCAGCGTATTAGCTTCAATTTGGCTCGGGCTCTGTATTCCATCCTGGAGGGCCCGGGACACGGCTGGATCTACCTGGCCCCAACCGGCGTAGAGCTACCCGAAACGGACGAGGGGGTGCAACCCGACATCCTCTTCGTGTCCAAGGCCCAATCTCAGTCCTTGGTGAAGGAAGGAATTCGCGGAGTGCCCGTCCTCGTGGTGGAAATCCTGTCACCGAGCACGGCGGAGCGTGACCGCACCATCAAGAAGAAGCTGTACCAGCGACACGGTGTCGCCCGCTATTGGGTCGTCGATCCGGACGCCGAATCGGTCGAGGCTTGGGATTTCGCCTCGAGCCCCGAGAATCCAGCCCGCTACGTAGACCGGCTCCCCGTTCGACTCGGCGACCGCATCGTCGGGGAGATCCAGCTAGCCAAGATCTTCGCACCGGAAATCTAGTCCTTCCAATGTTCTCGACAGACCTCGCGCTCTTGCGACGTCTCCAGTAGCGGCCGATCTTCACCCACCCACCATCGACCGTACCAACCGTTCGCCCAAAAGTGATCGAGGTAGCCATGTACCGCGCCATCTTTCGCTCGCTGACGACCGCCGCTCTCATCGCGTTTGCGGCATCTATCGCTGAAGCCACACCCAGCGCCTGGCAGCAGGACGGCGAACAGGCCGACTCCGCTGTTGAAAAGAAGAACGGGAACCTGCCGCTGGAACCCGGCCGCACCATCGCCATCGATACCGACGAGGGGACGTGGACCTCGGTTGACGTGAGCCCCGACGGGGCCACGATCGTGTTCGACATGCTGGGCGATCTGTACTTGCTGCCTATCGCCGGCGGCGATGCGCAGCATCTAACCAGCGGCATGGCGTTCGACCGGCAGCCTCGTTACAGCCCCGACGGTACCCAGGTGCTCTTTGTCTCCGATCGATCGGGAGCCGACAACCTGTGGACCGTTGAGCCGGCGACAGGCGATACCGCGCAGCTGACCAAAGGCAAGGGACATGTGTACCTGTCGCCCGACTGGTCGCCGGACGGCCAATACTTCGTGGCTTCCCGGGCGAACGCGCGGCTGGGTCCGGCGCAGCTGTGGATCGGGCACGTGGATGGCGGCTCCGGCAAGTTGATCGTGAATACGCCGGACGACGTGAAGACGCTGGGCGCCGCCTTCACGACCGATGGTCGCTACATATGGTACGCGCGGCGCAGCGGCAGTTGGAGCTACAACGCCATGATGCCGCAGTACCAGCTGGAGGCTTACGACCGCGAGACCGGCGAGCGGTACACTCGGACTTCGCGCTACGGTTCGGGGCTCCGTCCCACGCTCTCACCCGACGGTCACTGGCTGGTCTACGGGACTCGCCATGACAACCACACGGGACTGCGCATCCGCGACCTGAGCACCGGCGATGAGCGCTGGCTGGCCTATCCGGTTCAGCGCGACGACCAGGAGGCGATGGCCGACCAGGACGTGATGCCCGGTATGTCGTTCACGCCCGACTCGAAAGAACTGGTCGCATCGTACGGCGGTAAGATCTGGCGCATCCCCATCGACGGCGGCGATGCCATCGCCGTTCCGTTCCGGGTAAATGCCCAGCTGGAAATCGGCCCCATGGTGGAGTTCGACTATCCCATCGAGGACACTCCGAGCTTTACGGTGCGCGAGATCCGCGACGCGGTCCCCTCCCCCGACGGCAGCCGCCTGGCGTTCACCGCGCTGGACCGGCTGTACGTCATGGATTGGCCCGACGGTTCGCCGAGGCGGTTGACGGACTCGGACATGACCGAGGCTCAGCCCACCTGGTCGCCCGACAGCCGCTGGATCGCCTACGCGACGTGGTCGAGGGATGGTGGGTACATATATAAGAAGCGCGCAGACGGCCGCGGCGATCCGGTGAGACTGACCGAGATGGAAGGCATCTACCAGTATCCCGCCTGGTCCCCCGATGGCGAGCGCATCGCCGCGGTACGCGGACCGGCCCAGGCTTACCGTGATGCGACGGGCCCGAGGGCCTTCGGCGCCAACGAGGACCTGGTTTGGGTGAGCGCCGACGGCGGGAACGTCACGCTCATAGGACATTTTTTCGCCAGGCTTTACCACCCGTGTCTGGATGAATGAGGGTGTTGATGCAACTGGCCACCTACAATTCAGTGAAAACGTTCTTAC
>JBDHGH010000239.1:0-4584 GCA_039589995.1 Gemmatimonadota bacterium
CGCCCTCGAACTTCATCTGCCCCAACGGCGTGGCACCGGTGACGGTATCCGTATCGCCGGCACTCATGAACGGCACCGAGAGGTTCTCTGCACTGATGTGCCAGAAGCCGCTAGCGCGTTCGGGCCAGGTCGTGATGGCGACCGGAAATGCGGCCTGCAGAAATGCCCGACCCAGCAGCGCCGGGTTGAACATGTTCTGGCCGAGACCGCCAAAGAGGATCTTGCCGAAGGCGATACCGAAGAACCCACCCAGGAATGCCATCCACAACGGGAACCCGGGCGGCAGGGTCAACCCGAGCAGCAGTCCCGTGATCAGCGCCGACCCGTCCAGCAGCGAGCCTTTCTTACCCAGCACTCGCTCGGTGATTACGGCGCCGGCCGTCGCCGAAGCGATGACGAGAAGAGCGCCGACACCGAAGAAGTAACCCGCCGCGGCGATAATCGGCACCAGGCTGCCCACCACGTTCCACATGATGACCGGCGTGGTGGCCGGTCCCTTCAAGTGAGGGGAGGCGGTGACGAGGAAGCGCGGATCGCTCATGCCACCGCCGTCTCTTTCGCCTGCAATCGTCGCAACTGCGTTCGCGTCACCTGGAATAGCTGCGAAAGAGGAATGTTCGATGGACAGACGTAGGAACAGCATCCGCACAGCATGCAGTCCCAGATGTGAGCGTCGACCGTCTCCTCGTAAAGCCCCGCCAGAGCCATCTGGCCGAGCAGTTGGGGATTGAGGAACACCGGACACGCGTCCAGGCAGTGGCCACAGCGGATGCAGGGATACGACTCCTTGGGCTTCGTTTCGTCCTTGCTGAGGACCACGACGCCGGTAACGCCCTTGAGGATCGGCACGTCCAGGCTCGCCTGCGGCGCCCCCATCATCGGGCCGCCGAAAACGATTTCGTGGGCGTCCTCGGTCAGACCTCCACACGCCTCGATCAGTTCACCCACTTTCGTGCCCACCGGGACGATGAAGTTGCCGGGCCGCTCGACCCCGAGCCCCGTGACCGTGACGATCCGCTCGATCAGCGGCAGGCCCGTTTCGAAGATTTCGGCGATGGCGGCGCAGGACCCCACGTTCTGAACCACGACCCCCACGTTCATCGGCAGCTTGCCCGACGGTACCTCGCGGTGCAACAGAGCCTCGATCAACATCTTCTCTGCACCCTGGGGATACTTCACCGTCAGCGGGTGGACGGTCACATCGAGGTCCGACGGAAGCGTCGCCCTGATCGCCTCGATGGCATCGGGCTTGTTCTTCTCGATCCCGATCATCGCCCGGTCGACCCCGAGGGTGTGCATCATAATGCGGAGACCCAGGTGCACGCGGTCGGGGTATTCGGACATGATGTGATGATCGGTGGTCAGATAAGGCTCGCACTCGCAGCCGTTGATGATGATCGTATCGATCTCAGCATCGTCCGGCGGCGACAACTTCACGTGGGTCGGAAACGCAGCGCCGCCCAAACCGACGACACCGCCATCCTGAACCGCCTTGACGATCTCTTTGGGAGAGAGGCCTTCCCAATGAGGGACGATCCGCGGCCGCGGCGCCTGGGCCGAGTACGGGTCCACCGCGATCCGAATGGCCTGCTTGTAGGTACCATCGGGATGCGGCCACAGCTCGATGGCCTTCACGGTCCCGCTGGCCGACGCATGCACCGGCGACGAGATGAACCCATCCGCCTCGGCGATCTTATCGCCGCGCTCTACCTTATCGCCTGCTTTGACCAGGGGAACGGCCGGCTTGCCCGTGTGCTGACTGAGAGGAAGCACGATCTCGTCCGGGAACGGCAATCTCCGGATCTTCTCGGCCTCGGTCAGCTCTTTCAGCTCCGGCGGGTGAACGCCGTGCCGGAATGTTCGTCTCCGGGCAGCCATCTATGTCTAGTGATCAGTAATCAGTAATCAGCAAATCAGTTGCCCGCTCGTATCTCCCTCAGCGGCCACCACGGAACCACTGGTTACTGATTACTGATTACAGGTTGCCTTAGCTCGAGCGCGGCCTCTAGTTAAACGGTTCCGCGCGCTTGATCCACTTGTCGAGATCTTTTTCCTTCGGGTTCAACGGCGTACCCGGGTGAATGATCTTCACCGGGCATTTCTCCGCCGCCTGCACGATCTGCTTGAACGTCCCCGCCTTCACGTCCTTGAAGTACGCCTGCTTGTTCTCGTTGTAGGCGAACAGTTTCTTGTTGATGTTGGTGCACTCGTTACAGGTCGTACAACGAAGCGTCTCGATGTACGGCTCCATCGCCAACCCTTCTTCTTCCTCGACCACTGGAGAGGGGGCCGCGGACGGTGCCGCAGCGACCTGGGCTGCCGGGGGTGCTTCCACCGCGACGGCGGCGCCACCGCCCCAGCCGATGGTCGCATCCGAGAAGTCCATGGTCAGCGGTTTGAGGCCCGGCGTCGACTGCGCCCGCTTCAACAAGTCGCCGACGGTCATCTTGCCGTCGCCCGCCTTCAGCAGTCCTTCGGCCAGGCGCCGCGCCACGACCTGCGGGTACTTCATCTTCAGGTCGGCGATCTTCGTATCGTACTCGGCGCGCAGCGCATCGAGCTTCTTGGCGAGCTCTTCCTCGCGCTCGGCCTCGACGACGCCTCGGTGACCTTCCGACGCGGCAACCCCGGCCATCTCTTTCAGGTTCAGCCACAGGTTCAGTCGGTCTTGGGCCAACTCGACGATCTCATCGGACACGGTTAGCCGGTTCAGTTTCTTCTGCGCGTCGATGACGTAGATGAACGGCCTCTCACCGTTACGCTCCTCCGGAGCGATGTCCAGGTACTCGGCGAACGGAACGAGTTCCTCCTCGTCTACATCCGCCGGGGCCTTTTTGAAGTGCTTCTTGAAGCGCGCCTCGGTGGCCGCCCAGTCCGCGATGGTGAGGGGCAGCTCCATCATCTGCTCGTTCCCCTCGTCATCGGTGTATTTCAGTTCGTAGGTCGGCCAGGTATCCTCGATGGAAGGATTGCCATCGAGGTCCAGGCGATCGGATAGCTCTTCGCCGCCATCGGGATCGTAGACCAGGAACGGGAACGCTCGGCTCTCCAACGACAGCCGTGCCGCGTTCGTGGCCTGGTTGTCACCCAAACCGTGTTCCGGCGGACACGGGCAGTGAAGGATGAACACCGCCGGGTTCCGGCTATTCAGGCCCTTGATCACCCCGGCCAGCATGTGCGAAGGCAAGGCCTGCGACGACTGCATCACATAGGTTCCGCGATGCGCGATGGCGATCAACGACATCTCCTTGCGCGTTTCCTCCTTGCCGTGCTGGTCCTTCCCGTAGGCAGCCATGTCGGACACCTGCCCCGTGAACCCGCTGGTGCAGGCCTGGCCGCCGGTGTTCGAGTAGACCTGCGTGTCCAGAACGACGATGCGGATCGGTTTGCCGGACGCCATCAGCCGTGACGCATTCTGAAAACCGATGTCCAGCATGGCACCGTCGCCGCCCACCGCGAAGATGGGCGGACAGAGGTGGAACTCGTCGTCGTTGAAATCGCGCCAGTCCAGCTTGGCGAACACGGGCTCGTGTACTTCGGGGTCGTACTCACCGGCCAGCTCGGACTCGGCGCGGCGAATCGCGATGAACCCATCGCCCATCTTCCGCATGTGCCCCTCGAAGATGCCTATGGCGATCGAGGGTGCGTCCTGGAACAAGTGGTTCGTCCAGGGGAACGGATACGGGTTGTAAGGATACGTGCTGCCCCAAACCGACGAGCAGCCGGTCGAGTTGGTGAACGCCGTAACCGAGCGCCCCTTTCCGCTGGGACCATCGGTGTACCGCCAGTGCAAGTCTTTCAAGTCGCGAATCATCTTGGCGATCCGCTCTACATCTTCTTTCTTCGACTTCTCCAGCGGGACATCGACTTCGCCGCTGTCCTCGGTACTCACCGAATCGAGGTCGGCGTCGGAGGCCAGCAAACCTCGGGCCTTGGCATCGAGCTGCGAGATCAGGTCTTCCAGCCTCTCCACATGCTTCGCGACACGCGGCTTCATCACCGCGTTCACCGCCGACAGCACGAGGGGGATACCCGTCTTTTCGCCGCAACCCATGCAGGCACCGTCGCCGCCGAACAGCGAGCCGTAGTTGTCTTTCTTGAGGAGCATCGACGACAGCGTCCCGATACCCTCATCCAGGTTGGCGATGTTGATGTAGCGGTCGTCGGTGTCGGGAAGCCACTCCCAGAGATTCCAATTGCGACGCAGCTTTTCGACTACATCTTCGTCCTGCTTGATCGTGATCAGCGCCTCATCCGGGCAGACCTCCACGCAGAGGTTGCAACCCTTACAAGCTTCGGGGCTGACCGTGATCGAAAGGAGGCCACCGCTCCCCTTCTCTTCCGACTCGGGCAGATCGAAGAACGGCGCCGTCTTCGCCAACGGGAAGTCGACCAGCGCCGAGTAGACGGGAGCGAACTCCTTGTCCAGCTCGGCCCGTCGCTGTGCATCCCATCCCAGCTTGTCGACCACCTGCTTGTACGCCTGCGAGAGGACGTCCGCGAAGGTCGTGAAAGGCACGCCCTTCATGATCTTCCGCGATTCGTTCCCCAGGTGCTTGGTGATCTGGCGTAGCCGATCGAACG
>JBDHGH010000240.1:0-4571 GCA_039589995.1 Gemmatimonadota bacterium
TGTCGTAACGTCGCCCGACAGATCGAGCTGTTCCGGGACTTCCGACTGGATCTGCGGGATCATGTTCGCTACCAGCGAGTACGCGGCGAGCGTGAGCACCACGACGACAACGATCTTCAGGTTGGTTGCCAACATGTCAGCTCGCTTCGACTTCGGTCTTGCCCGCCGCGGCAGCCGCGAGCACCGGCTTCTCTATCAGGCCGCCAATCCAGAACACGAACGACACCATGGCGAGGAAGATCAGCACACAGGCACTGATGACGATCCCCGCGTAACCCAGCGCCGGTGTGGCCGCCCACTCGCTCGTGTCGCGCATGACCTCCCAGATGTGCCAGTGCTGCCGGATGCCGCTGCGAGCGAAACCCATCAACCCCATCAGCCAGGTGAAGGTCACGGCGAGGATGATGAGCACGTACTGGGCACGTTCCGGCATGTGGCCCCAACGAATCGCGCCTCGCGACTCGGACCCGCGTAGCATGAGCAAATCCAGCGCTACAACCACGACCATAGCTGCCAATACAGACAGCACCTGATACACACTGAACCCGATGCGAACGATCGCGGTGACGAAGTAGCCGTAGATTCCGTAGAACAGGACGACAGAGGCCGAAGTGCCAAGCACAACGCCCTGCACGATTGTCCCGGTGCGCGCCCAGTTGACCACGGGGCGCTTGTTCGCGCGGCGGTACAACATGAACGACAGGAACGTGGTCAGTATCATCAGGTTCACTGCGGTGTTCTTCGCGCTCATGACCCCCAGCACTCCCAAGAAGGGATGATGGGTACCGCCCATCGCCTCCAACTCCTCGCGATTCGCGATCATCGTGTGCGGTGTCGCCCAGACGATCACGCCCAGGATCAGTACCAACAGCATCCACTTCGTGTACGGCATGAAGCGCTCGGCGCCCGGTATGCGACCCATCCCGATCCACAGGTAGTAGTTGCCGGCGAGAAATAACACTCCGATCAAGAACGCCTGGATGATCCACAGCCAGCTCATGAAACCACCCATCATCGTGATGCCCATCGCTTGGTTGTACTCGTAGATTTCGCGCCCTAGCCAGTAGCCGGCGAAGGGGAGAACGATCAAGGCACCGATAGCGATGAAATTGCCGACGTACCCCATCCAGTCGTAGTGCGAGCGCTCTTCCTCGCTACTCGCTGAAAGGAAACGGTAGGCGGCGTACGCGGCAACGATGGAGCCCCCGAAGACCACGTTCGCGATCAGACGATGGATGTTGATTGGCATCCAGGTGGCGTTGGCGAATGCGCTCCAGAACTGTACTTGAGATGGCGCGGTGTCCGCCGTGACCTCGGCGGGCGGGCTCATCATGTAGCTCAGCCAGCTATCGGCGATGAAGAGCACGGCCGTGCCCCAGATGTTCAAAAGGATGCCAAGCGACCAGTGGAAGATCTTGCCTCGACCTTCTTTCCAGCGCTCCCAGCCGTAGTAATAGACGTAGAGCGTAGCCGACTCGATGAAGAAGAGCGCGACGTAGAACCAAATCGATACTTCGAAGATCTCGGTCAGATGAAGAGTGAAACGCGGGTACAGCGTAATGAGCAGGAACGTCAGTGCGGCGCCCCAGAGCGCCGTCGCGCTGTAGGCGATTAGGAGTAGACGAGTGAACTCCTTCGACAGTCGGTCGTAGCGCGCGTCCTTGACGAATATTCCGATGGCTTCGGTCACGACCGCGAACATCGGAACACCAAGAACGAAGGCCGCAAACATGAGGTGGACCTGTGCAGTGATCCACACGGCCGCCCGGCTGCCGATTATGGGGAAATTCCCGTACTCGCGGATCCCATCCGCTGCTTGGGCGAAGGCCGGATCGGCTGCCACAGCCAGCAGAAGCAGCAAGACTGTCGGCACGCGGGTCACCACCCACAAGCGGTTCATCACAGCCCGCCTCCAACCCCGCGCTATAACTCCGGCTCCTTCACGTTGCCCGCCCGGCGGTCGAGCATCTCCTGGACCTCTCTAACTGGGCACTTAGCCGCACCAGCCGACTCGGTGAACTCGCCAGCGGCACCTTCGGCGCCTGCTCGGATCTCGCGCGCGCGGAGCTCGCCGAACATCACCATCATCGTCTCGACATCGAAGGTCTCGGCCTCGATCATCGACTGCTTGTTGTCGTCCATCACGGCTAAGGTGACGTGGTCGGCGCCGTGATCACCGGCGAACCGCTCGACTGTCGAGCGCGCGAGGGGGCGAGCGATCAAGGGCACGAGCTCTAGCCGCTCCCACGCGTCGCGGGCCCACGTGATGCCGTTCCGGGCACGCTGCCTGGCGGCCTCGCGGTCGCTGCCCATGGGGCACATGGGGACCGGACGATCGGCGAGAGCCTCCTCGGCCTTGAGCTCGGCCTGGGCCAGCTCTTCGGCCTGCCCAATGCCCATCATGAGTTGCATGTGGGTGGGGAGTAGCGCCTCGATGGCCTGCTCTAGCAGTTCCTCGGTGACGACTTCGAAGCCTTTCTCCTCAACCCACTCTTCGACCGCGTTGCGGGCGATCGCCTGGGCGAACGGGGGAACGCGCTGCATTCGCACGGCCGCCATCGGCGCCCACTCCAGCCCGGCAAAGCCATCCTCTTCGATCCAGGGTACGTCCTCCGGACGCACTCCCACGGTCCCCGTCAACAGCACATTGCACGGGGCCATCCGCACGATGTTCTCGACCTGCGAGCCCATGTCGGTACCTTCAATGCGATGCGCGCCGTGGCGGGCCAACACCAGGAGGGTAGGTTCGATTTCTTCGATGTACTTGAGAATGCAGGCGAACGGCTTGCCGATGAGAACCTGGCTCCCGACATCGACGTCAGGGTACTGTTCCGCCATCTTCTCCGCCCTCATCAAGTTTGCCTTGCAGAGCTTGAGCAACCCCTTGTCAATAATGTTGTTGTGAAGTTCCTCCTGTTCCTCGAACTTGAAGACGCGGCTCGCCTGGTAGGACAGCACATCCTTGATGTTGTTGAAGGCGATGTGGTGAAAATCGAGATCGAAGGCACTGCAGAACTGCACGCTAGCGCCGAAGGTACGCGCGAGCTCCAATGCGACTTTCGCCGAGCGGTACGCGTACGAGCTGCCGTCGACGCATACCAGGTATCGCCCACCTTCCAGCGGCTCACCGGTTCGGCTGATGAAGAGGTCTTTTTCTAGCCCGCGCATCACCCTCGACGTCACTCCCCCTAGCTGCGACTGAGGCTGCCGGCCCAGACCGTGTGCTCCCATGGCGCAAAGATCGTAGCCGTTCGAATTGACCTCGCTCACGATCTCCTCGAAGTGGATCCCCTCTAACAGCTGCCGCTCGATCTGGATCCCGGAAGCACTGCACTTCTCCTCCATCTGATCGAGGAAAGAGTCGCTGATCAGTTGCAGGCCTTTCTCGATCAACTTGTCGTGGATCTTGCGCTGGCGTTGGATCTCTTCTTTGGGCTGGAAGCGAGCGGGCAGACCCGTTTCCAACTGGCGGAACCGTACGTCGTGGAGTTTCGCGGCGTAGACGTGATTGCCTACGAGTTTCGATTCAAAGCGCTGCGCGAGCTCGACAGCTAGGAGGATCGCGTAGTCACACTCCTGTGAGTTGTCGCACGGGACGAAGATCTCCTTGTACATGAAATCCCTCGGTGCCAAGGTTGAAGAGATCTGGGTTGGGGCCTCAACGCACAGATATACACAACGACCGGTTTTCCGATCGAGATCATTGACGCAACCTTGTTACTAATCAGCGGCGGTAGCTCCCGGGCACCCGCCCGCTCAAGCGGTAGGTCCGCTCCCGGGGACCGAGAGTTTCGTGTCGATAAAAGTAATGCTTATTGATAGCAACGATTTTCGAGTATAGCGACGGCCCCGATGGCTGTCAACGCAGCCCAGTAGTCAACGCGGTTATGCATTTCAGCCGCCGAAAGGAACAAGAACGGAGCCATCCTCGCCGAACAGTAGCACTGCGCTCACCGGGCAGGCTTCGGCGGCACCCGCAAGCGTCGGCAGGTCGACCGAATCGGGGTCGCGGACGACGGCCACCTGGTCATCGTTGAGAATGAACACTGCCGGCGCCGCTTCCGCGCAGTCGCCGAATCCTACGCACAGATCGTGATCGACCTGTACCCGCACGCGGTTACGTTCCGAGTACTTTTCGCTCACGGCCGGTGACTCGCTCATGCCTCCTCCAGACCGAGATCCGCCTTGGCCTCGTCCATGATCTCCAACGTGATCTCCGAGATCCCACGATCCCGAGCCCAATCCACATAGAGACGCCGCACCATCCCGCGAACAAAGCCGGGAATGCGGCCGAGTCGTGTCTCAGCCTCCAAGCTCCAGGTCGGCGCACGCCCAGACGTGTCACCTTGAGCAGATCTCGTGTCCCCCGTCTCGAGTTGACGGCTGATCGACTCGAACGGCTGCTTCGGCTCCGTCCTGCCACCGACCTCCACGCAAAGGCTGCTCACCATCTGCGTTTCCATCGGGTTGGCCAGCATGGCGATCTCGCGCTCACACTTCGGACATCGGAACAACAACGATAGCGTTCCGTCTTCGGGGGCTGCCTTTTCCCCCGAAATCATCTGCTGATC
>JBDHGH010000241.1:0-4547 GCA_039589995.1 Gemmatimonadota bacterium
CGAGTATCGCTCCGGCTCCCACCAACTGAACCCACGTCGGTGTCTCACCCAACGTAAGCCAGGCGATGATCAATGCGACCACGGGGATAAAATTGGAGTACACGGCGGTGCGAGTGTTGCCAATCTGGCGGATGCTGTAGTACCAGATGAAATAGGCCAGCGCGATGGCAAACGCGCCACTGTAGAATAGTGCAAGCCATGAGACCGGTCGCACCGCGGACCAATCTTGGGCTAGAAACGCCGGTATGGAGACGAAGAACAGCCCCAATCCGCCGACCCACATAGTGAGAGCGGTGACGGGCAACGCGCCGTATTTGCGAACCAGAGGAGCGGAACCGACGGTGTAGCTGGACCAGGCAGCCGCCGCGGTCAGAGTCGTCAGGTCACCGCGCACTGTACCGGATGTGAAGCTGATGGTCGTCGCGCCGCCCCAGACGACCAGGGCGATTCCCACGAAGGACAAGATTACGCCGGCGACGGCCATCGCACCGATCCTCTCCTGTCGAAACAGTACCGAGAGCAGTGTGGTGAAGACCGGTGTGGTGGCCAGCATCAAGGCGGCGTTTCCTGCGAGCGTCCAATCGATCCCGTAGATGAACAGAACTTGGTAGATCGTGTTGCCGAGAATGCCCAGTCCGATGAGTGCGGGCCAGTGACGTCTATCGATGGCCGCTGTACGACCGCCGATCTGCATGGTAATCCAGAGAATGAACGAAGCGATGGTGAAGCGCAGTCCGTTGAACGCCAGCGGCGACATGTCGCCGAGCGCGAACTTGACTACGGAAAAGTTGGAGGCCCAGATGAAGACAAGGGCGGCCAGGGCGAAGTAGGTCACGCCTTGGGAAGGGTGAGAATCGGTTGGCTGTCGCTTCGTCACTTCCGATCCAATATTACCTGCGTATGAACAATGCTGCGGGTACTCCGCCTTACGACGTCCGAGCCCTTCGCCGCTCGGAGTTTCCCCAGATCGATGAAAAGGGTTCCGTCTACCTGAACTGCGCTTCGACGGGTCCTCTGCCCGAACGAACCCGCCGCTCGGTCGTCGAGCTGGCCCACCGAATGTGCACACCGGACTACGATCTGTACCGCGACCATCTGGTGATGCCGGCGCGGTCGCGAGAGATCTGCGCCGATTTGATCGGGGCCCACCCGGATGAAATCGCCGTCGGCGCCAACACCAGCTTCGGGCTCAACCTTGCGGCGTCCGCGCTGCCGCTCAAATCCGATGACCGGGTCGTGCTCCTCGAAGGCGAGTTCCCAGCGAACGTGTATCCCTGGCTCAACTTGGAACGGCGAGGAATCCGACTCGAGTGGATCCCGCGAACCGCTCGCGGCCTGCCTGATGAGGAAGCCGCGCTGCAGCGACTCGCTCAGGGCGACGTGCGCGTATTCGCCGCATCCGCGGTGAGTTTCTCCACCGGCTATCGACTCGACCTAGAGACGATATCGCGCGAGTGTCAGCGGCACGGAACTTACTTCGTGGTCGATGGAATACAAGCACTCGGCGTTGTCCCTATCGACACAGCCGCAGTTCAGATCGATATCCTGGCGTGCGGGGGCCAGAAATGGTTGCTCGCCCCTTCCGGCTCGGGCTTCGCGTACGTACGACGCGCGCTGATCGATCGTCTGGATCCCGCCACGGTAGGCTGGCTGGGTTTCGCTCCGTCACAAAACTTTGGCGACCTGACGAAATACGCCTTCGAGCCCCTCGACGATGCACGTCGTTTCGAGCTCGGCACCACGGCTTTCTCCAACCTCGACGCGCTGAACTACTCCCTGTCATTGCTCCTCGAGTTGGGTATCGGATGTATCGAGGAGCATGTACGCTCGGTTCAGCAACCGTTGGTCGATTGGGTCGAAGCACGTTCGGATGTCAATTGGGTGAGCGACCCGAGCCTAAAGCGTCGCTCCGGGATCCTGTCCTTCGCTGTGCCCGACCCCGTCAAGATGGGAAGGATCCTTCGGGATGCCGACGTGCTCGTATCTGTCCGTGAAGGCGGTATCCGAGTCGCAACACATTGCTTCAATTCACGCGAGGATATCGAGTACCTGATCCACGTATTGGAACGGTCGCTCGCCATTTAGACAGGAGATCGTGTCGACTTGCACGCTATTGTGCGTTCCGCCCTCACACCCGTGAGGAGCCACCGAGAGAATTCAGCCGAGCAGGTCTCGGAAGAAACTCTGGGATCCGTCCTGGCAGTCATCGAACAGGCCGAAGAGTGGGCGTTCTGCCGCGGCGAGGACGGCTACGAGGGGTGGATCAACAAGGGTGGACTGATACTGCGAGGGAGCGAAGAAGCAGAAGCTTGGTGGGACGATGCCGGTGGAACGCCCGCGCTGTCGCTCGACGCGGTCGTTGCTGACGATGCCGGGCGCCAACTGGTGCGATTACCTTGGGGCGCCAGGATCGCGAAGAGCCAGTCGGTAGCGCATCTCCCAGACGGTCGTTCGGGCCGCTTGGCGGAAGGACGTTGGGTCGCTTGGGAGGATCTCGGCGCGGCCTACCCTCAGGAGGGCGCGGCAGTCATGGCCACGGCGATGGAATGGGTGGGTGCACCCTATGTTTGGGGCGGGCGCACACGGTGGGGTACCGACTGCTCGGGGTTCGTGCAGGCGGTCTATCGGCTTCACGGTTTTCTGCTTCCGCGTGACAGCTACCAGCAGGCCGAGATCGGAGAGCCGATCGATCCCGGCTCGAAGTACGAGGGCATCGAGACGGGCGACCTTCTTTATTTCCGAGGTCGGGAATCGGCGAAGGTCGTACACGTTGCGTTCTCGTTGGGCGGATCGGCGATCCTACATGCGGCGGAGCCAAACGGGTGCGTGAAAGAAGACGACCTGCGCGGAGATTCGGAGCTGGAAGAGTCGCTGTCGAAACGAGTCGTGAGCGTCAGGCGGCTATTTTGGCTCAGTGTTTGAGCCCGACGACGCGGTAACCTCTCTCTGGACCTTCCCAACGTAGAGTGATCACGGCATCGCGCTTCACACGCTCGCCGTCGCGCTCGACGTCTATCTGAAGTGTAGCTGTGGCCTTGCTGCTGTCGACTCCGGGCAATTGACCGTTCGCAGTTTCCAGGGATATCTGCACAGACTGCCGTTCGCTCGAGCTGGCAGCGCTGATGCCGCCAGCCTCGGTCCCAAGATAGACATCCTTGAACTTCCAGAAGTACCGCGTCTGCTGAGGCGTGGAGAGTCCGGCCGCGATACCCAGGTCGTCAAAAGTTATCTCGAGCTCTGCAGAGGGTGCGGTGACCTCGGCGGCCACGTCTTCGATCGGCGTCACTCTCGAGCACCAGTAGGCCAGGATCTTGTCGCGGCGCGCCTTGAGCATTTCGACGAGGACGTTTTCGACCTCTCGAGCCGGCAGCCCACCTTCGGAGACGGCGGCGCGGATGTGGGCGTCGCTGAACGCACCGACGATCTTCGCGCCCCAGTAGCCGTCGGCCGGTGTTACCAATCGGAACGCGCCGTTCGGCCAGTTGGCTCGCCATTCACTCGGGTCGAACGTCTCTACAGGCATCCAACCTATCGAGGGGTGGATCAACTCATACTCTTCGTCTTCCCAGCCCTGGTTGTAGAAGCCGAGCGTTACCACGCGGGCCAGGGACGGCCAGAATGCGAAGTTGTATTCCTTGCCCTCGCGCGGTTGGTGCGGGCGAATCGTTCCGCTGCCTAGGGTCGCGGCGAAGTCGATGAGGTAGTGGCGAACGAATCCCGGCGGGTCGATGAAGACGTCGAGGGTGTTGGCATAGCGCATGTCGACATGGTTCAGCCAGGATGAGACCACGTACAGGCCGCGCAATTCGCGTCGGTGTTGGTGGCGATAGTAGTCGTTGGGATCGTCGTTTCGAGTTCCTTCAAAAAAGAAAGGATCCATGGGCCGCCCCGGTACGAACTTGCTGGCCAACGCCAGGTAACGACCGTCCGGGAGTTGCTCTGTGAGCGACAGGGCATCGCGGATGTCGATCCATGTCATCTTGCGGTCGCCGCCGCCTTCGGCGGGGATCTCGGCCTCGGGGTCGAGCACCAGCTTGCTCGAGTCGAACACGACGATGAAGTCTTCGGGCGTGAAGTATCCGGCGGCGTGAAACAGCCGGGACGAGATCACTCCAGCTGCGCTGGCCAGGTGGAGGTTGTCGATGGGGTCGAACTTGACGACGAAAGTGTTGCCGCGAGAATCGCGCACGTTGAATCCTGGGGAGATGCCGGCGGCTTTGCCGGCCACCACGGTGAGCGCGTTGCCGGTGTCCGGGCCGACGGTCGTCGGTCCACGGGCCACGTCCTCGGGTGACATGTTCCCGCCGGTGATTCGATGCTCGTACCATGAAGAGTTCACTACGTCATCGAAGTGGGTGATGTTCAGGGCCTCCGGCTGTGCACCGACCAACCGCTTCAGGCTGAAGCCGTACCCGATTTCGCCGCCGATGGAAACCTTGAGAAGGCGGGTGACCTCGTTGATCTCCCGTTCCTTGGGTTGTTCCGAGGGTAGCGTGTCGACGTAGGCGATGGGCTCGAGCGGCAGATCGAGTGTGGGGCGAGATGGT
>JBDHGH010000242.1:0-4529 GCA_039589995.1 Gemmatimonadota bacterium
AAGAAACTCGGCGAGAGATTTCAGATCGCCGCCTGTCGCGCCTTTGACATGTTCCCGCAGACTGCTCACGTCGAAACGGTCGTCACCCTCTCGCGCTAGAACTTGTAGCCCAGCGAGATCGTCGTGTTGAAGTCGTTCTGCTCGCCCTCGTCGCCTGCCTGGCTGTCGTATGCGTTGTATACTGAGAATCCGATGTAGAAATCGTTGATCAGTTCGTAGCGCAACTTGGAATCGAGGTTGACGCGCACGCGGCCCCAGGTCGTGATGCTCGGTACCACCGATAAGTTGACGACGAAGTCCAGCTCCGGTTCGTCGAAGCGAAAGGCCTCGTATTCACCGCCGACGGCGAACTCGAGACTGAGCTTCGGGTCCGGGTTGTCCAGGAACACCTCTCGGGTAACCAGGGGACCAGCCTGGAGATACAGGAGGCTGCTATTGGACTGGATCGGCTGGAAGAGACCGCCGACGCCTGCTGTGAGACGCAGGTCCAGGTTCAATTCTTCGTTCGACTCGGCGGCGATGTAGCCCAGAGCGCTCCACTTGTGCTGCAGCAGCCGGGTCGTGTTTAGGCTCGCGTTGTTGCGGACGGTTGGCGAGGTAGAGTCCGTGTCCTGCCAGTACGAACTATAGTCGAACCGGCTGGACCATCTCTCGCCCCGATACTTCACCGTGGTCGTGATGTTCAACTGAAAGACGTTGTTGGCACTGGCATAGCTGAACCCGATATCGACGTTACCGTCCAGCCGGGTCCAGAAAGTCGCCTCGATGGGCGTGATCTTCACCACCTGGGCCATTGGCAGGCTGTCGGCCGTGGCGTCGGTCAGCGCCACCACCAGAATTCCGTTCCGCCCCGGTACGCGCAGGTTCCCATAGAACTTCAGACCGTTCTCGAGCTCGATCTCGTAATACGCCCGGCTGGTCACCTGCGCGATCTTGTCCCACTCGATGTAGATCGTGCTCATATCATCGGTGGAGTACTTCAGCTTCGCGTGGTCCAACTCCTTTACTTCGCCGGTGATCTTGTTGCCGTTGTACAGCGTGACGGTGTCCGTCTTCTGGGCAAGAAGTGGCGACGCAGCGCACAGGCAAAGGACCGATGAAGTGAGCAGAGCCCGGAGGACCGGCGGCCCCATCTTCTCGGACAGGCGGTTGCTTAGTTGTTTCGAGCTCGACTCGTGCATTCGTTAGGAGTGGAGTGCTTCGCCAGTAACCAGAATACATACCCAGTGCTGTAGTCGCCGGCCGAACCAGAAAGCCGCGTCAATATTGGTTCAAGCGAGCGCTTTCGCCAGCCAAGCGGCCCTATTAGCCATGCTGCTCGTCACCCCGTCGCCTCGTAGAGTCGCTTGCATGCAGTTAGAAGTACAGGTAAGCCATCATCTTCACCGAGTACTCCCAGTCGAGCGCGCCCGGCTTGTATATATCGACGTTGATGGCGGCCTTGTTGCGTCCGCTGAGGTAGGTAACGAAGCCTGGCGTAAGCAGCACGCCTTCGTCATCGCTGGCGTTGGTGTCAGGATCGGCGAAACTGGCCCGTCCAAGGACCTCTATGCCCTCCAGCTTGGCGCTGTCTATTCCGAACCGGTAAGCGACGATGCCCTGCGTCGTCCAAAAATTGCTGGGGTCTCCGGCGGTGTTCAGGTTCTCCCAGTTGTCGCCCGCCGTAATACCGGCCTTCACATGCAAGCCGGGGCTGCTGTAGCTACCCCAGTCGACATCCGCACCATATCCGAACCCGTATTCGACCTGGTCGAGCTTTACCGGGTTAGCATAGTCGTGCCCAGCCACGTTGGCGCCGATCTTCAGGTTGGAACCCCGATACTCGAGGCGTGACCCGAACGACTTACCATCCGAGAACACGTCCGTCGTGTCCGTTGCGCTGGAGAAGGTTACGATGTCCTCAAAAATCTGACCGTTCGTCACCGAGGCCGACCACACCCAGTGACCCGCGATCATGCCACCAAACGAGAGTCCGACGTCGCGATCCGACAACCCGAGCTTCTCGGTCAAGCGGCTGTAGCTACACACCGCTCCGACACCGGCGCAGCTGTCTGCGCCCC
This sequence comes from Gemmatimonadota bacterium, assembly GCA_039589995.1. Classification (GTDB taxonomy): domain Bacteria; phylum Gemmatimonadota; class Gemmatimonadetes; order Palauibacterales; family KS3-K002; genus JBDHGH01. The sequence goes on from JBDHGH010000242.1 coordinate 2,061, forward strand.
GGACGAAACCGGTACGCTCGATCACCAGGATCTGCGTCGAACTGGTCAACTCGAACACGTCGAAGGGGCGCTTGAACTGGCCCATTCGAATCCGAAATGGTTCGCTGAACACGAAGTCGACGTAGGCGTCCTTCAGCCTCAAACCGTTCTCGAGACCGAAGCCCGTGCTGAAGTCAGGCTGGATCTTACCTTGAATCCACTCGTTGATTCTCACCTCCATCGTCAACCTTGCCCGGCGGATGAGGAAAACGCTGGTCAGTTCCTCTCCCGACGAACTGTAGTCATACATAGCATGCAGTCGCCCTGTGATCTTGATCTCTGCCGCTCCCGACGTGACCTCGACCTGGGCAGCCGCGCTCGTCGTAAAAAAGGCGAGCGTCACCAGCACTACTCCCATCACACGCATACCCATGCGGGTCCGCCTCCTGTTTCAGAGTTGTCTCCGCACGAATGTAGACAGCCCGTGGCCTTCGTAACAGATATCGCCCTGGAAGGCGCCTCCGGTTGCGCGCAGCCCCGAAGCCATTGATTTTGTGGTCAATTCCCGACGCCCCGTTTGGGCGTCTCCACATCGCGAGCCCATGAAATACTACGTCGAAATCGACGACCAGACCCACGAGATCGAGATTGGCCCTAACGGCCTGGCTCTGAACGGACAGCCGGTAGAAGCCGACCTGCGCTCGAACCACACCTCTAACGTCTGGAACCTGGTTCTGGATGGTCGATCCTACACGCTGTGTGCCCGCAAGCGAAACGGGCGTGGCGCGTGGGAGATCGATATCGACGGGCGGCGCCTGGAGGCCCTCGCCCTCGACGAACGCAGCAAGGCGATTCGCGAACTGGCCGGCACGGTGGCCGCCACCCACGGCCCCGTCGAAGTAAAGGCCCCCATGCCCGGCCTGGTCATCAAGGTGGAAGTGGCCACGGACGACGAAGTCCAAACGGGACAGGGCCTGGTCATCATCGAAGCGATGAAGATGGAGAACGAACTCAAAGCGATGATGGCCGGCACGGTAGGGGATGTTCTGGTCAAGGCGGGCCAAACGGTCGACAAGGGCGAACCCTTGCTGGTCATTACTCCAGTCGAGAAGTGATTAGTCAGTAGTGATTGGTAATTAGTCACTCGATGGTGTGGGCCATTGAGCAAATCGCCAGTCACTGAATTCTAATCACTAATTACTATTTACTGATATGGTAGGCCCAAAGAAGAAAATCGAGAACACCAGCGGAATCGAGATACGCCCGACGTACTCGAACGACGACTCACTTCCCGCGGGCGCACAATTCTCGGAATTACCCGGCCAGTTTCCTTTCACACGCGGTGTGTACGACACGATGTACCGCGGTCGGCACTGGACCATGCGCCAGTACGCCGGGTTCGGTACGGCCGAGGACACCAATCGTCGCTTCCGTTTCCTCCTCGATTCCGGCCAGACCGGCCTCTCGGTCGCCTTCGATCTGCCGACGCAGATGGGACTCGATTCCGACGATCCCAAGGCCGATGGCGAGGTCGGGCGCGTGGGCGTGGCCATCGATACGGTCGACGACCTGGATGTCTTGTTCGACGGTATCGATCTCGCCGCCGTCTCGACCTCCATGACCATCAACGCCACGGCGGCCATTCTCTTAGGAATGTACGTGGCGCTGGCCGATGAGCGCGGGGTGAGTCGCGATGCGCTGACCGGCACGGTGCAGAACGACATCCTCAAGGAGTTCATCGCCCGGGGTACGTACGTTTATCCCGTCGAACCCAGCTTACGCCTGGTCACCGACGTCTTCGATTTCTGCGCTCGCCAGCTTCCGCGTTGGAACAGCATCTCGATCAGCGGCTATCACATGCGCGAGGCCGGTTGCACCGCGGCACAAGAGATCGCCTTCACGTTGGCGAACGGGTTGGAGTACGTTGAGCGTGCTGTGTCACGCGGCCTGAAGATCGAAGACTTCGCTCCACGTCTGTCGTTCTTCTTCAACTCGCACAACGATCTGTTCGAGGAAGTGGCCAAGTTCCGGGCGGCTCGCCGATTGTGGGCGACCCTGATGCGAGAGCGATACGGCGCATCGGACCGAGCATGCATGCTCCGCTTCCACACGCAGACGGCCGGCTCGACACTCACCGCGCAACAGCCCCTCAACAACGTGGTGCGTGTGTCGGTTCAGGCGCTTGCGGCTGTTCTCGGCGGGACCCAGTCCTTGCACACCAACGCCTACGACGAAGCGCTGGCCCTACCGACGGCCGACTCGGCCAAACTGGCGCTGCGCACGCAGCAGGTCCTCGCCCACGAGTCCGGCGCTACCAGCACCGCGGATCCGCTGGCCGGGAGCTATTACGTCGAGACGCTCACCGCGCAGCTCGAACAGCGGGCTCGGGCCTATCTCGACGAGATCGCTGGCCTGAAGGGTGCGGCCCGGTCGATCGAATTCATGGAGGAGGAGATCCGCAGGGCCGCCTACGCCTATCAGCTCGAGATC
>JBDHGH010000243.1:0-4743 GCA_039589995.1 Gemmatimonadota bacterium
CTTCCACCCGACCGTTGCACAGACACTCATGCCGTGGCTCGACAAGAACGACGAGCCTGTGTGGAAGCCCTGCGTCTGGTACTGGACGAGCAGCGGCAAGCACTGGCGGAGGGTGAAGGGCTGGCGCGGACAGTGGACGGAGAACGCAGTCCAGGCGACCGCCCGCGACCTGCTGTGGTACGGCATCCAGAACGCCGAGGCTGCTGGCTACAAGTCAGTCCTGACAGTCTACGACGAGAACGTAACAGAGAACCCGGTCGGCTTCGCTGACCTGGAGCAGTTCACCGGCTTGCTCACCGACATCGAGGAGCAAGCCCCCTGGTCAGCAGGCTGGCCAATCAAATGCGACGGGTGGATCGGCATGACCCCCAACGCTATCCGCTGGCTACACGAGTGGCGGGCCTCCGCCAACCTCGCAGTCAAAGCTCGCCTCCCGGTCGCTCGGACGTATGCGATGCACGCTCGCACGTGCTTCGCCAACTTCAAGGCAGAGCTGCGATGATAGTGCTCGGCGCAGACTTGGGCTCGGCCGGCGCGTGTGTCGCGCTCGACGAGAACGGAACGCTTGGCACGTGGACCTGGCACTTCAAGGACGCACGCGTCGCGAGGCAGGTCGCCCTGCGCGGCGTGCTCGAAACGGTCCTCTGTGAGGTCGTCCCCGACCTGGGCTTCTACGAGCGCCCGTTCGCCCGAGGCGCAGCGGCCACCCGCTCCCTCTGGGGCATGGCTGGCGTGTTCGAGAGCGTGATCGGATCGGTTGCCGGCATCCTCGACGCAACCCCGAGCGAAATTAAGAAGTTCGCGACCGGGGATGGCAAGGCGGATAAGGCCGCGATGATTGACGCCGCCGCGCGTCGCGGGTATCATGCTGAGACTGAGCACGCGGCAGACGCTTACCACGCCGGGCTCTACGCCCTTCACCACTACACAACGGGAGAATAACATGCAAGGTGTCAAAGGTTTGGACCTCGACCCTAAGCTGGAGAAGTATGCGACCAAACGGCAATGGGAAGTTCTCATGGCTTGGGCTGCGGAGGGCTCCAGTCGAGCCGCTGCCACCAAGCTCGGTATCAATCAGAAGACAGTGACCCAGTGCAAGAAGGCGGTCTTCCACAAGGCGAGCCGCATGGGCTACTCTCCCGACCACGACATGGAGCACACAGTCCCCGAGGGCTTCCGGGTCAGGGGCGTGTCCACCTACTACGGTAAGGACGGGCGGAAGCGCGGCCAGTGGGTCAAGTCTGCTATCGACCACGAGCAGCAGCTCGCGATGTTCCAGGCCACGGTCGAGGCGTTCGCCGACACACTGCCGGCGGCGCCTGTGATCGACGTGCCCGAGGCTACGTCCGACGACCTAATGGTCTGCTACCCGGTCGGCGACCACCACATGGGGCTCCTCGTGTGGGGCGAAGAGGTGGGCAAGCAGGGCGAGGCCGACTACGACCTGGACATCTCGGAAGACATGCTCACGCTGGCGACCAAGTACCTTATGGACACGGCGCCCTGCTCCAACCGAGCGGCGCTCGTGTTCCTTGGTGACTTCCTCCACTATGACGGCATGGCACCAGTCACGCCGACGAGCGGCAACCTCCTGGACAGCGACACGCGCTATCCCAAGATGGTCCGCGCTGCGATCCGGGTGATCCGGTTCATGATCGAGGCGGCTGCGAAGAAGCACCGCACCGTGGACGTGATCATCGAGATCGGCAACCACGATCTCTCGACTTCGATCTTCCTCATGGAGGTGCTGGCAAATGTCTACGAAGATAACCCGCGCGTCAGAATTGATCGGCATCCTGGCCACTATCATTATCTGGAGTTCGGGGAGAACCTCGTCGGAACGCACCATGGACACGGCGCGAAGCTGCCGGAGCTTCCGCTCATTATGGCGGTTGATCAGCCGGAAGCCTGGGGCCGCTGCAAGCACAGGTTCATGTGGACCGGGCACGTGCATCACACCGAGGTCAAAGACGTAAAGAGCGTGCAGGTCGAGAGCTTCCGGGTGCTACCGCCGGGCGACGCCTACGCTCACAACAAGGGCTACCGCTCCAAGCAGGACATGAAGGCAATCGTCCTGCACCGCAAGTACGGAGAGGTCGCCCGGTTTTCTGTCAATCCTGACATCATCCGAGACTACACATAGGAGCAGATCATGGGTAACAAACTGGAAGATATTTTGAACCTGACACGGGCGGAGCTGGAGCACCAGGACTGCCTGCGAGAAGAGAACCCCGACTTCCGGGAGGTCGATGACGCGTCGAGCCTGAACGACTTCATCGCCTACGCGATTGCCTACCTCGGGCGCGCGTCAACGAAAATGCACCGCAATCACCGCGACGGCTACACCGCCGAGAACCGGCGCGACATGCTCGTCAAGGCTGCCGGGCTGTGCCTCCGTGCTGCGGAGCGCCACACATGAGCAAGGCAGTCCCCCTGAACATGCGAGCGGCCGAGACCCTGGCCGACCTGATCAACAAGCGGGTGAAGCTCATGCAGTGGAAGCGGAGCCAAACAGCACACGAAGGGATCGTCGGGCGCGACGGGCTGGACCGCATAGACCTGAACGCCAACGAGTTCGACAGCGTCGTGTGCTTCCTCCTGGAGCGCAACGCGGTCGCCCTCCTGGCGCTAGGGTTCGCCGTAGAATGACGAAGGTCTACCTGCTAGGCTCACTTCGAAACCCAAAGGTCCCGGTCGCTGGAAAGTACCTCCGGGACATGGGCTTCGAGGTATTCGACGACTGGTACGCAGCCGGTCACGAGGCCGATGATATGTGGCGGGACTACGAGCTGTCCCGTGGCCGGAACTTCGAACAGGCATTGCGTGAGGGACACGCCGCGAGCCATGTCTTCAACTACGACCACTACCACATAACGAACAGCGACATTGTCGTGATGGTTACGCCGTGTGGCAAGAGCGGCCACATGGAGTTCGGCTTTTGTCGCGGCCGGGCCATGCCTGGTTTCATCTACTTCGAGGAGATGCCCGAGCGCTGGGACGTGATGTATAAGTTCGCGACCGACCTCGCGTTCAGCGCAACGCAGCTCCGCGAGCAGCTTCGACCCTACGTGGGCTACGAGTACCAAGGCCCGCTTGTGCAACAAGAGTTCATCGGAGAAAATCTATGAGCAAACTAACCTGCTACCTCGCCGGCCCCGTGGTCGGCTGCTTGGAGGTCGACGCGAAGGACTGGAGGCGTTACGTCGCCGGGTGCCTGCAGCCCTACGGCGTGCGGTGCATCTCACCGATCCGTTCCGTGTCACCGGACGGCGCGCGGTTCGTTATGACCGAAGGCTGCGAGAAGCACGGCACGACCAACGCCGTGTTTGCAAAGAACCGCTTCGACGTGGCGCGCTGCGACATCACCCTCGCGTACCTGCCCTTGAAAGACTTTCAGCCACGCGTCGGCACGATCAGCGAGATCGCGTGGACCTGGATGCTGGGCAAGCAGGTTGTCCTCGTCAGTGAGGACCCAGCATTCACCGAGCACCCGCTCATTCAAATGCAGTGCGGGTGGATCGTCCCCAGCCTGGACACCGGCATCGAGATCGTCGGCGAGATCCTGGGCGCCTATGATAAGAATGGAGTGAACCTATGAGCAAGACATACGGAGGAGGAAGACAGTTCGACACCGGGGCCACCCGTGACACGGCAGACGACAAGATCGACTTCGAGGGCTGCCTGTCCCCGCTGGTGCTGGAGAGCTTCGCGCAGTACATGCTGCGCGCGACGTACACCGACGCTGGCCGGCGGAGCAGCGACAACTGGCAGAAGGGCATCCCCATCGACGTTTACATGAAGTCCCTGCTGCGTCACACCTTCGAGCTGTGGATCGCACACCGACGCGGCGAGTTCAATCGCGAGGCTGCGGACGGAGCCTTCTTCAATCTGCAGGGCTTCTACCATGAGCACCTCAAGCTGCGCGCAGAGCAAGGCAAGCAGGCAGCTTACGAGGCAGCAGCGACCGGCACGGCGGACTTTCAGATCTTTCGGACGGCGTCGCGCGTGCCTTCCGATGCCCCAACCTTGGCCGACGCGAGCAGCTCTTTCTTGCGGGCGAACGCCGGGATTACCGTGCGGGTAGACCCCAAGGACCGTATCTGATACGGTCTCACTGACCCCAACTCCAACCAACTAGGAAAGGAACAGAAAGATGGAAAGCGTTAACTGGTCAGAGATCTTGGACGTGCTGGTCCCCGCAGTCAGCGGCGTGGCAATCGTTGCCGTGGCGCTGGGCTGGGGCTACGTCCGCAAGGCAGTCGCAGCCTCCGAGAACAAGTGGGACGACAAGCTCGTCGCCGCTGTCGAGGAAGGCATCGCCAAGGCGAAGGCTGACGAGAAGCCCGAGTAATGTGGTTGACTGTACTGAAAACGGCAGGCTCGATTTGGTCGGGCCTGTCGTCTTTCATCGGCGACGGCTTTCGCTGGCTTGTAGCCTTCGGAGCGTATCGCCTGGGCCGGCGCAAAGAGCGCCAACTCATTATCGAAAGACGATTGGAGCAAGACAATGAGGCTGCTGACACGAAGCGCCGCGTTGCTACTGACGATGATCTTCGTCGCGAGCTGCGCGACAAGTATCTCCGGTAACTTCTGCACCGTGGCCACACCGCTGACCCCGAAGGCGGAAGCCTTCACCTACCTTGAGGAGCACGACCCCGTATTTGTGGAGCAGATCTACAAGCACTGGGGCCTGATGGAAGCATGTTGAGGAGCTGGATCAACAGGCGCATCTGGCGCACCGCG
>JBDHGH010000244.1:0-6004 GCA_039589995.1 Gemmatimonadota bacterium
CGTCTATCGGGTACGCGCCACTACGGGAGACGGGAACTGGTACGATGCGGATTCGGAGCTGAATCTGATCGTGGCGCCTTTTTTCTACGAGACCGCGTGGTTCAAGATCATCGTTGGCTTGGGTCTGCTCGTCGTCACGCTAGTCGGTTTCCGGGCGCGCGACCTTCGCCATCGAAAGCGCGCTCGCCAGCTGGAGGAGCGCGTCGCAGAACGTACGGCGACGATCGAAGCTCAAACGACGCAGTTGAAGGAACTGGACGCGGCCAAGTCACGCTTCTTTGCCAACGTCTCGCACGATTTTCGCACGCCGCTCACGCTGATGATCGGACCGCTGGAGGACTTGCGTGCGGGATTACACGGCACTGTGGGTCCCGAGATCGACCGCGAGATCACTCTGGCGCTGCGAAACTCCCAGCGCTTACTGAAACTGGTGGATCAGCTGCTCGACGTCGCGCGTCTCGAGGCGGATCGCGTCGAACTTAGAGCGCAGCAAGGCGACATCGTCGAGTTTCTCCGCGGACTGCTGCTCGCCCTCTCGCCCTTGGCCGAACGAAAGCGTGTGGCGGTTCGCCTGGACGAACCACGCGCTCCGTGCAGTGTCTATTACGATCCCGACCTGATGGAGAAGGTGTTTGTAAACCTGGTGGGGAACGCGCTCAAGTACACGCCCGAGAACGGCGCAGTACGCGTGTCGGTCCAGGCGATCGTCCCGGTGCCGGGCCATCCCGACTTTGCCGACATGCCGGAGGGCTACGTTACCGTGCAGGTGAAAGACAGTGGTCCCGGTATCCCGAGCGATGACCTACCCTATGTATTCGAGCGCTTCTACAGGGCGACCGGAGCCGATGAGTCGCAAGGCGGCACGGGGCTCGGGTTGTCGCTGGCCCACGAGCTGGTAGAGCTGCACGGCGGCCGCATCGAAGCCGAGAGCGAGGAGGGGTTCGGTGCGACCTTCAATGTCACGCTTCCCCTCGGGACGGCACACTTCGACACCTCGCAGCTTGCCGAGTCCGCTGAGGGAGGTGTGTCAAAAGGTACGCGCACGTTCAGTCCACTGAAGCAGATCGAAGTCGAGATCGAGCAATCGTCGGACGAGGAAACCGACAGTGGCGATCGGCCCGGCGAAGCGACTCCCCTGGAGTCGGACTCGCCAACCGTTTTGTTGATCGACGACAACGCCGACCTTCGCGCTTTCGTCGCCAAGCATCTGCGTGCCGCATCGTATCGAGCCGTCGAGGCGTTGACCGGGGACGAGGGGCTGCGCATGGCTCGAGACATCGTTCCTGACTGCATCGTCAGCGACATCATGATGCCGGGCCTCGACGGGCAAGCCCTTTGCCGGGCGGTGAAATCTGATCCCGACCTGGACTTCGTGCCCCTCATTCTCCTCACCGCCCGAGCCGGCCGCGAGCAGAAGCTCGAGGGCCTGTCCGAGGGGGCCGACGACTACCTCACCAAACCGTTCGACGTGGGCGAGCTCGTGGCTCGAGTCGGTAACCTGATCGCCTCGCGTCAGCGCCTACGCGAGCGCTTCCAGCGGGCGTTTCTGGAGCGAGTGCGACAGGTCCTGGAGGCGCACCTGGGCGACGGAGATTTCAACGTCGATGTGCTTGCACGCTCGATCTCGCAGAGTCGATCCCAGCTTTACCGCCGGCTACACGAGCTACTCGGCCAGTCGCCCAGCGAGGTCATCCAGCAGTTTCGCCTGGAGCGCAGCGCCGACCTTCTGACCGCCAAAGCCGGGACGGTGAGCGAGATCGCCTACGGTGTCGGGTTCAAGAGCGTCTCGCACTTCTGTCGTAGGTTCAAGGCGCGTTATGGAATGTCACCTTCGGCCTACGCCGAGGCGGTCGCGCCCAAACACCCACGTTAGAAAAGCGCCCGAGGACGGAACTGGACCTCAACCCTTCGGAACGGCTTTCACGCAGAGGCTTTGGTAGGTGATCTTGCCGCCTTGTACGACGAACGTGTCGGTGCCGACCTCATAGATGTTGTCCGCCGTCTCGGCCTTCCACACGATGTAGGCGCAATCGCCTTCGACATCCTGCTGGAGCATCTCGAAGCTCATGCCGGGCTTGCCGAACTCTTCGAACATACCGACGAACATTCCGCGGATGGCATCCGGCCCTTTCAGAGGCCCTTCAGGAGTGAACAACACCGAGTCGTCCGTGTAGTCCTCCAAAATCGCATCGAGGTCTCCGGCGCCGAAGGATTGCAGGTGATGATCCAGTACATCGCTCGTGCTTGCCATTCCTTATCGCTCCTTGCCGAGTGGTTAGGGGTCGACGATGATAGCCTGAGCCTGGCGCTGACGAAAGCCCATCTGGATTCTTACAAAGCCACCCGCGCGCTGTCAGCCCCCGACGGGTGTACGGCTGCGACCCCGACGAGCCAGTTCATTGGCATAGCGTGCGCCCAGAGTGTCAGAATGATGTCGAGCCCAATCGGTGAGGGGAGTCGAGCCCGCAGGCGGGGCGTCGACGTAGAGTCGTTCCTCCATCAGCCCGCGCAACTCGTCCCGAGTAATGACAACGTCTCCCTTCACCGCCCCAAAGACCCGACCTACCCAGTACCCGACGCTGGGAGGGAGCGACACCACTGGACGGGGGTGACCGATAATTCCGCCAATCGTCTGCACCAGTTTTCGATAGGTAAAGGTCTCGGGCCCGATCGCTTCTACTATGACGTTGTCAGTCCGAGCGCCTTCGGTAAGCGCGAGCGCAGCCAGATCATCCACATAGATCGGTTGCAGACGATACTCCCCATCGCCAAAGACCCCGAACACGGGGAACCGCCTGAGCATCCAGGCGATGTTGTTGATGAGAATGTCCTCCTTCCCGAACAGGACAGTAGGCCGGAGGATCGAGTAGGATAGGCCGGACGACTCGAGCGCCGCCTCGAGCTCAGCCTTGCCACTGAAATAGGGAAGATCCGACCCGAGCGACGGGTTGGTGATGCTTACATGGACGACGCGCCGTACGCCGGCTTCGCGCGCCGCGTTGAAGAGCGTCAAAGTGTTTGCAATCGCATCGCGGTGGTTGAAGGTCTTGTGGTCGAATCGGACCCAGTAGGTGTTGTACAGAACTACTGCACCCCGGAGCGCTTTGACCAGGGAAGCCGAATCCTGAAATCGTAACGGGAAGCTCGAAACCCGCCCGCCGAATGGATCGGGGCCACGCGAGTTCGTGAGCGTTACGACGCGGTGTCCAGCTTCCAGCAGCCGGCGGGCGACGTAGCGACCCGAATATCCAAACGCGCCGGTAACCGCGTGGACTTCTTCAGCGGATGAACTTGGCATATAGGAGGGTCCGGACTATATGTATGTCTGATCTTCGTAGCACCATGCCCAAGCCTCTCCGGGCTCGAGCGACTTGACGATGGGGTGGCCGCTGGATTGAAAGTGTTTCGCCGCGTGGTCGCCGGGCGACTCACCACAGCAGCCGACGTGTCCACAGCTCATGCAGATCCGCAAGTGGACCCAGCCCCTCTTCCCCATGCTCAGACACGCCTCACAACCCGGGGCGCTGGCAAACACCTCACGAGTCTCACCGGCATGCGAGCAGCGATCCGATCGCCGGGCAGCCTGACTGAGGACGACCGGATCGCCGAAAGTGGCCTGGCCGCTGCCGATGCCGCCTGAGGATCTCAGATCGTCCTGGTAGCGGCGAATATCGTCCGCGCTTACGTCAAAGGATTCCAGGACCCGCGTCGACAACCGTATCGCGCTCTCCTGGACCTCCGACACCACTTCCCCAGCACCTGCTTCTCTCAATTCCAGGACGTCGCTGGCGAGACGAGTTCGCGCAAAGATCGGCAAATACGGATTGAGTGCGCGCGCCGCCTCCGCGACCCTGCGGGTTGTCTCCATGTCGTCGTCCGCCACGACCAGCAACCGCGCCGAGCGGAGACCGGCGTGCTCGAGCTCGTGTTGCCGGGTGTAGTTGCCGCGTAGCACCCGGAGACCGTTGCCCTCTGCGTCGTTGGCGCGATCCGGGTCGAGAGTGAGGACGACGTAAGGAATCCGCCGCTCATCTACAATCTCTGCAAGTGCGTACCCGACGTCGCCCAGCCCGGCGATGATCACGTGGTCGCGAAGGTCTGCAGCCCGGTCATCCGCCTCCTGCAGACCCGGCGCTGGTCGATCCTCGCGCCGGCGCCGCGAGCCTCGCCGGATGATCTCACCCAGCGGATACAGAAACGGCGTGGCGATCATCAGCGCCACGGTGGCGGCGATGAACGCCTCGGGACCCCCTACCTGCAAACCCGCGGGATACAGCCCCACGCCCCGGCCCGAGCGCTCGAGGACGAACGAGAACTCTCCTATCTGAGCCAGCAGAAGCGACGCACCTGCCGCGGCCCCTACTCCATATCCGAGCACCCGCAACCCGACCCCGGTCGCCACGACCTTGATCGCGAAGACCGCTGCGATGATCCCCAGTATCAGGAGGGGGTTCTGCAACACGAAACCCGGGTCGAATAGAAGACCGACCGAGACGAAGAATGCCGCGCTAAACAGGATCTGAAGAGGGAGAATCTCGGCGAAAGCCAACTGGCTGAACCGGCTCTCGCTGACGACCAGACCGGCGAGGAAGGCTCCCAGCGACAGACTGATGCCTGCCAGGCTGGTCAGATAGGCGGTGCCGAAACAGATCGCGACGACACTGAGGAGAAAAATCTCCTGCGAACACGTGCGAGCGACCGCCTCCAGCACCCATGGCATGATGCGGCGCGCGGTTACCAGCACGAGGGCTACGATCCCAGCGGCTTTTGCCAGCGCGAAGCCAAGCTCCCAGCCCGAGGCACCGGCTCCTCCTAACATCGGGACCAACAGAACCATGGCGACGACCGCCAGGTCCTGAAAGATGAGAATGCCCAGCGACGCCTGTCCTTCCTGCGTGGCGACGTCACCGCCGCCCATCAGCAGCTTCATCACGATGGCCGTCGAGGAGAGCGCTACCAAGCACCCCGTGAACACGCCGGTCCGCCAATCCACACCGAAGAGCGCGAGCACTCCTGTCACCAGGGCGACCACCAGACCGACCTGCAATCCACCTCCGATGAGAATGATTCGCTTGATCCGGGCAAGCTTCTCGAGGCTGAACTCAATCCCGATGGTGAACAGCAGCAGGATGACACCGACCTCGGCCGCAGCCTCTATGAGGGCCTCGTTCTGCACGATTCCCAGAGCGTGCGGACCGATCAGCGCGCCGGTGACCAGAAAGGCAACGATCGGCATGATCCCGATGCGGTGACAGGCAAAGGCCACGAGAGCGGTCGCGACGAGCAGCGCGACGATCTCGGTGAAATAATCCGGATGGACTACGGTTGCGATGGCCAGGTACATAAGTGTGTGAGTTGGTAGCGGCTGGCGGTCTTTCTACACAAACGGGATCCGTCTCTGGAATCTGCCAACCAGTGTATTTGTCAGCACAGGAAACAAACGCGACACGAGATCCAGTGCGTGGGCATCTCGTCCAATCAGAACCCGAGGAATGTCGCGCTCGACGGCACGGAGGATGCGCACGGCAACGCGCTCACTCGAGAGACCCCGCGAGGCCACGAACTCAGCCTCCATTTCTCTCTTTTTTGGATCAACGGCACGGGCGCTTCGTATCAGGGCCGTGTCGACAGGGCCCGGATACACGCATGTGATTCCGATGTTGGAGCCGTGAAGTTCGGCCCGCAAGGACTCCGTGAACCCTCGGACCGCAAACTTGGAGGCTGAATAGGCCGTCTTGGTTGGGAATCCCACCAACCCAAGACCGCTGCATACGCTCAGGATATGCGCCCGCTGCTGCTGTCGCAGGTAAGGTAGGAAGAATCGGCAGCCATGAACGACGCCCCAGAAATTGATGCCGATGATCCAATCGATATCATCGAGATCGCAAGCCTCAAATGGCCCCGATAGGGATACACCCGCGTTGTTCACCAGTAGGTGGACGCCTCCGTGGCTATCGAGTACGGCCTCCGGTAAGCGTTCCATCGCCTCTCTGCTTGCCACATC
>JBDHGH010000245.1:0-4514 GCA_039589995.1 Gemmatimonadota bacterium
GGTGGGAGAACTCGAGGAGTCGGGCGGCAGAGAGATGACCGGCTTTTCTATGCTCGTCGAACCGAAGCGCCGCCGCAGGTCGTGCCGCTCGTAACCCAGCACCAGAGCGGTCGCCCCCAACGCCACCAGCGGTGACACCAGCCAGATCCCGCTCGGCGACTCGAGCGCCACCGCCGCTCCCAAACAGACCATCACGAACCCGACATAGATCGGGTGCGCAAGAAAACGGTAGATGCCGCGTGTGACGTACACGGCAGGAGGATAGGGATTCATCGGCAGACCCCGGCCGTACTTGATCAGAGCCACCATCCCGCTCAGCAGCAAGCCAAGCCCCGCGACTGCCACCCAGTAACCGGCCCACACGTATGGGAGGACGGGCAACGGGACGACGGCCGCGGTCGCGATGGCCCACACGACCAAACCTGCGGGCAGCGCGACGACGAACAGAGCACCGTACAAGAACTTGCCGAATAGCTTCATGCTTCTGTTAGGAGGTGCGAGTAATTGAGCAATAGAGCAATAGAGTACTTGAGTTTGGAGCGACCCTGAGGTGAGCGAGGACCAACTCCGCGGCTCAGTTGCTCAATTGATCTATTACTCAATTACTCTCTCACTCCCATCCTCCTACAGGCGAACCAACTCGTGTATCGCCCAACCGTGACTGACGCCTGCATCGTTCTCGAGCGTGCCGGCAGACAACCACTTCGCTTCATACGCGTTCCTCATCCTCCGCGGCATCCAGAGCGCTGCGCCGGGGACGTTCTTGAGTGCGGTAGAGAGCAGTCGTCCCTCGCGCAGGACGGCGGCATCGTGCAGTGTGATGACTCCGTGGTCTCCCGGCAGCTCGATGCGTCTCGGCTCGAACGCGACTTCCTTGAACACCGAACCATTGTGAAAAACCCACCGGTTCGTTTCCACACCTCGCCACTCGATCCAGGTCACCGCATGATCAGCGGACAAGAACCGTCCCCAGCGTAGCTGATCGAACGGAAGCCTCCACGGTTTCGCTGTCATCTCGAGCTGCTCGGCGTAACCCAGGCCTGAGAGGGACCCGACCCCATCGAGTTCGATTCGTGCACGGGCGGAGGGTAGATGACAGTTCCACTCGATCGTTCCATCGGTCGTGTCGAGCAATGTGCGGCTGACTGAAGGAGCGCCCGGGGTCCAGGTCCCCCTGAAGCCCAGACGGTCGCATTCCCAGCGGAGCCCCTCGCCGTGACGGTTCGGCGTTCTGGCCCTGCGAAGAGAATACCGCTCACGCGTGGGCTCGCCTTCGGGCTTGGACAATACGGCGGAGTACGGAAGGGAAAGGGCTCCCCATCCGATTCGGGCCCAATACCCGACGAAGGCCGAGCCTTCATCGGTCACGCAGTCGCAGTACCACTTCGAAAGACGAAACATCAGAAATCCAGCTCGACGTAAGACTCTCAGGGGCACCGCGTCACCTTGTCCCCCTGTATCAATCTAAAGCAGAATCTGCGAGATGAGAGTCAAGGACGCGTCAAGCGGTAGAAAGAACACTTGGGAGGCAACTTGGCGGCGAGTATTGGAGGGCGGCCCGCCCCCCGGGCAGGACAACCTTCAAATAGGGCCGGCCGACGCGGCTCAGCGAGTGAGCGTCAGAAAGACCGCTTCCGCTGCCAGAAGCCAGAGGCCGAGGGCGAGAATACCCCCCAGGACCCCGAGAAGCCGACCAAACCACCGATCCAACGAGAGGTTTAGGTCCTTCCGAGGCGGATCATCGCGGAAGGGGCGTTCCTCTGGTGGGCGATCGCTCAATTGCACCCTCTACTGCTGCGCCTGGTGAACCGCCAGGACCCTCTCCAGAGAGACCCAGCAGAGCGGGAAAATGTGGTTACTGCAGTAGCAGAGGGCAAGATCGAAACCAGATGTCGAACACGTTGGCGGTCCTAGAGTTATGCAACTCGGCTCCAGGGTCTGTCGTGGGAACCGACACTCACCGCGACTACGAGCATGGCCTGGCCGCAACAGTTCGAAGCGTTCAAATCTTGGAATGTAAATCACAAAGACAGTCGTCCCGTCGTCTCCGCGCCCTTCGCTCCTACTCGTACTCGTAATCGTACTCGTGATCGTACTCGAAACTAGGAGACCTTCATTTCGACTACGCTGGGTAATCTTCCAACCGATCCACCACCACCGTGGCAGCCAAAGTTCCGGTGACATTCGTAGCCGTTCGTGCCATGTCGGGGATCCGGTCCACCCCCAAGAGCACCGCAAGGCCATCCAGGGGGATTCCCGTCGCAGCCAACGCCGGGGCCAGACTGAGAACGCTACCACCTGGAATTCCAGGCACGGTGAACGCCACGATGAAAGTCGCCAGCACCGCGCCACCGATTCCTGAGACTGCCAACGACACCCCATACAGCCATGCCAGAAAGACCACGCAGGCACCCTGGAAGGCGGCGCTACCCGAACGACCCAATCCGGCGGCGAGGGGAATCACGAAACCGGCCACCGTGCTCGACGCGTTCAACTCCTCGTCTGCCGCCTTCAACATGGCAGGTACCGTGGCCGCCGACGAAGTCGTCGCCGCAGCGATCAACTGCGGGCTGACACACCCTCTGAGAAACCGCCCCACGGGCATCCCACCCAGATACCGCACAGCCGGTATGTAAACGACCGCGACGAGTATGAGGAGCGCGACCAGCACCGCAACCACAAAAGTGGCCAGGCTCTGCAGCAGCGCCCACCCGGCCCGGGCTGTCACAGGTGCGGCCAGCGCGAATACGCCCACCGGAGCCAGCCAGAGTATCCAGTGGGTCAGCTTGATGAACGCGTCTGATATCGCTCGACCTACCGTCATCAGTGGCTCTCGCTCTTTGTCCGGCAACACACCGACCGCTGCGGCGAAGAACATGACAAAAACGATGAGCGGTAACAGCGCGCCCTCGGCAGCGGCTTGGAAGGGATTGCTGGGTATCAGACCTACGATAAAGTCGATGGGGCCAAGGAGTTCTGGAGCCTCGACCGACCGAGACACTACGGCCTGCACCGCAGCCTCGCTGGCTAGCGGGAGGAATGCGCGCATCACGCCCATTCCGAGTAGTACGCCCACCACGCTGGCAGCGGCGAAGAAACCCATCGTCGCCGCGCCCATCTTGCCCAGTCGCCGTAGGTCGCCCAACGATGCAACGCCGACGAAGATGACCGCCGCCACCAGTGGAATGACCACCATCTTCAAAAGGTTCATAAAGGCTGTGCCGATAGGCTCGACGCCTTCGGCCAAAGCCATCAAGAACGGCGATTGCGTGATGGCGGCGGCGAGGCCGAGCAGCAGGCCACCGAACAGGCCCAGGGCGATGGCGATTTGCAGTCTTGCGGGCACGGTGTCTCCCAGTCGAGAGGGGTCGAGCTGCTCCAAGATAGGGGCACGGAAACGAGTAGACGAGCCAAAGCGTCCATCTTCGGACACCACTGTCCGGAACCGGACACCCTGAACCCATCCGGCTTGGACTCCGTATATAACATTAGACCATACTCCATCAGGCGAAGTATCGCCTTGCGAAGTATTGGCACACGAGTTGCCTCGATCTCGCAGCACGGCAGACAACGAACCGGAGACCTTACCTAATGTTCAGCGCCGACCTGAAACGCGGCAGCATGGAACTCCTGATCCTTTCCGCCTTGGAGGGCGAAACCCGCCACGGCTACGAGATCGGAAAGCTCTTGGAGCACCGCTCCGACGGACAACTTGAGTTCCGCGTATCGACGCTCTACTCGGTGCTCTACAGGATGGAGGAGCGCGGTTGGATCAAAGGGCGCTGGGTGGAAAAGAAAGGTGAACGGAGACGCTGCTTCTACAAGTTGACATCGAAAGGCCGCAAGGTGCTGGCCAAGCAGCGGCAGGAGTGGACCGCGTTTTCGACAATGGTGAACCACGTGATCGGGATGAGTCATGCGTGATTGGAAACGATATCTGAGAGAACAACTCGAATTGCCCCAGATGAAGGGGCATAAAGACGACCGCATGATCGGCGAGCTAGCCGATCATCTGGAAGATCTATATCAGGAGGCCTTGAAGAGCGGCGCGAGCGGGGAAGAGGCCGAGGCACAAATCGAGGACTGGCTGGGCGATGCCGGACTGGCAGCCGACGAGCTGATTCGCGGCGAACCCGCGCACGCGCGGGCGCAGTTGAACCGATGGGTGGAGCAACGGGAAGAGCGAGTTCGACACAGGGGCGGCGGTTGGGTTTACGCGGCGGACCTGGGTCGCGATCTCCGCCTCTCACTGCGCTCGCTGAGCAGGCGCCCGCTGTTCACCGCAGTGGTCGTCCTGGTTCTGGCTCTGGGGATCGGTGCCACCAGCGCCGTCTTCACTCTTCTGGACGCGATCATCATCTCTCCCCTCCCCTTCGCCGACGCCGATCGACTGGTGTCGGTGCGGCACACGGCGCCTGGACTGGGGGTTCAGGATGCAGGTCAGTGCGCGGCATGGCACTACACCTACGAGGATGAAGGCCGAGTATTCGAAGACATCGGGATGTTCGGGACGG
>JBDHGH010000246.1:0-4496 GCA_039589995.1 Gemmatimonadota bacterium
AGTGACGGTCAGCACAACAAGGCTGCCAAGGTAGAGTAGCGGCTTCATTTTGCGTTTTTCCTCAGACGATCATAGAGGGTCGGGCTAGCAACAAAGACTCCAAGCTCTGGGGAAAAAAAGAGGGCCGGGCGGCCGCGTCAAGACGCGGGGATTGAGATGACCGGCCGCTAGCGGCGGCCGTACGTGTAGCGGTGAGAGTATCAGTCCTGCCGCTAGGCGTGGTGACGGTGTGCGCGAGGCCCGGCGGCGTACATCGGGCAGGCGTGCCCGCTCTGGGAGTATCGGTTCTTGAGCTCTGCCGGGTCCCACTCCATCTGCAGATCGTCCAGCCGTTCACCCAGCATCTCGATGCGATTCTCGCGGATCTCGCCCAGGCCCATTTCGAAGCCCATCTGCAGCTGCGCGATCGATCCGACGCTGTGGCTCATGACGCGCGCCGCTGTGGCGTCGGCCGCCATGATGTCGGTGCTGGCCAAGAGGAGCCAGGAGCCGAGTCGGTCTTTCATGTCGACCGTCCGACCGCCGTGTCCGATGCCCGGACCGTCGCCTTCGAGCCCGATGGAGAAATCGATGATGGCCAGGTCGGGTTTCACGCCGGCCACGACATCCAGGTAGATCTCAGCGATGGACTGGGGCGTGCTGTGGTCGAGGCCCTTGCCGCGATCCCAGGAGCTGCCCGTCCACTGTGCGTAGCGTTCCATGGATGTGACGCCAACGAAGTTCTTGGATGACAGAGTCAGCTGGGCCCAGGAGTGTGTCTTGGCGACGGGGATGGTGATGACGCGGTCGGCCCGGGTGACCAGACTCGAAACGGCTATCGTTTCTAGATAGCCGCGCGACGGGACCTCATCCCAGGCTGGCGAGTCGGCCTCGAGACAGGCGACCCGCACGTTGCCGGTGTACAGGTCGCTCAGTCGCTCTGCTTCGGCGACCAGGTTGGAGGAACCGTCCAGTGTCGTGGCGTACTCCCAATCGAACGTGTGCATCTGCGAGCCGTCGCCGATGACGACCTCTCTGGCACCGGCGCGCAGACATTCTTCGGTCACCGCGATGACGATCTCGGGTTTGGTGCACTCGCCGTTGGTGAACCTGTTGGCGCTACTCGCCCAGGGAAGCGTCACCATGTTCGGCTTGATGAAGACCGATTCGCCTTCGTGCACGATGTTCTCGATGCCCCCGAGGCTCTGCACGACCTCGCGGGACATACCGTAGAGGTCGTCGCCGCGCACGGCCGCGACTTGCGCCGTCGGATCGGGCGGAGCCGTCGGGTCCTCGCGGCAGACGCTGAATGCAACGCTTCCGGCTGCCAGCGCTGAGACGCGCACGAAATCCCTGCGGCTAATCAAATGATTTGTCTGGGGAGAGCCCTGGGCCTCGCCCTTCATGGTCGGCCTCCGTCGAGCCTGTGGGCACGGCTGTGGTGAGGAAGGGGCCACCTATCCTTACGATAGGGACAACGGCGTCGTTTTGCTACAACGGCTGGGTGGCAGATTGCGCTGGCTCAAGCGCTCGTTGTTGGACAGCAGACCCTTATTTCCACGCCGTCGTGTCCGGGAAGAACTACGGCGCCGCGGGGAGCGGGGGTGAGTATCTCGTACGCCACCGGCGGGCCGGCATCGAACTCGATCTCTTTGACGGGAAGACGAGATAGGTTGGTGACCAGCAGACCTCCGTGGGGGTGTATGACGTGCATCTCTTCGACGACGCCTAGCCCCTCCTGCTGGCGCTGAGCCTCCAGCGTCGCGAGGGAGCGCCAGACGTACGCTGCGTTTGCTCCGGCGACGTTGGCTCTCACCTTGAGGGCCAACTCAACGAGCGGAGCGTCCATTAGATGGTCGTATTCGAGAGTCGTGGTGGCCAAAGAAACGGCGCAGCCGAAGTAGTTGGGTGCGAATGGTTTCAGGATCCTGCGAAAATCGACGGGGCAGCTGATGTACGTCGTCTCATCACCGTCTGGCGAGGTCCACTTGCCTATGTATTCCTTCCAAAGAGAGGCCGTGATCACGTCGTTGTGGGATAGCCTCAGCTCAGTGTCTTTCTGAGCCTCGGCCAGCAGAACGCTCATCTCGTCGCGAGTGATCGTGCGCGTCTCCCAGACGAGTCGGTCTCGAGCGATGGCATCGCGCTTGGCCTCCCAGAACAAGCCCGCACCATCGAGGATGTCTTTTCGCGTCATCGGTCCGTCGTGTTCGGCCTCGGCGGGGAGCAGCACCTCCCGATTGTGGACGGGCTCCAGGACGCGCTTTTCGTGAAAGACCCTGGCCCAGGTCGAGAGGAAATAGAAGTAGCTGAAGCCGTCGACCACGGCGTGCGACATGCTGACGCCTAGGACCGAACCCCTTGGGGTTTGAGTCAGCCTAATTCGAGTGAGCGGCTCGTTCTCAACCGAGTCGACAGGATCGATATAGCTGTGCCGTCTTTCTTCATCGTCGAAGTTCACCGACGAGGCGACCGTCTCGAAGTGTATGCCGTCATCTGACGGTTCGAATCCATAGGTGTGATCGGATGTTCTGACGAGCTGACTTCGAGCCGGCGGGAAGAGGAGCAGGGTCTCTTCCAAGGTGCCGAGCAGTCGTTCCTCATCGATGGTCCCATCGTAGGCGAAGACAAATTCGATAGGGTACGAGCCGACTCCTGTGAAGATGTGGTCTATGGGTGATAGCGGGTGTGCGCTCATGCGATTCTCAGAACCTTTGCACCACGGATCTTTCGGGTCTTCAGCTCGACAAGCGCCGTGTTCGCTTCTTCGAGTGGAAACTCTTGAACCTCGGGCTTGATACCCATCTCGTCGGCGAGCTGCAGGAACTCGCTGACGTCGCGCCGTGCAACGTTGGCGACGCTCTTGATCTCCTTCTCCCACCAGAGGTGGCTCGGGTAGTCGAGTCCCAACAGTTCATCTTTGTCGATCTCTTCCTTGCGGATGGCGTTGATGACGAGCCTGCCCTCAGGTTCCAAATTGCGCATGGCTTCGACGATCGGTTTCCACACCGGCGTCGTATCGATGATCGCGGCTAGCCGATCCGGTGGTGTGCCTTCCGTAGCTCCGGCCCACGCCGCCCCAAGCTCTAGAGCGAAGGCTTGTTCTTTCTCGCTTCTGGCGAAGACGAACACCTGGCTGTTGGGATAACGATGCCGCGCCATCTTGAGCACCAGGTGAGCCGAGGCCCCGAAACCGGTGAGGCCCAGGCTCTGACCGTCCTCGATGGCGGTCAGCCGTAACGAGCGGTATCCGATAGCGCCGGCGCAGAGCAGCGGCGCGGCCACGGAGTCGGTGAAGCTGTTGGGGATCCTGAAGGCAAAATCTGCGGGCACCGTCATGTACTCGGCGTAGCCCCCGTTCGCATCGCGGCCGGTGGCCTTGAACTCGGGGCACAGGTTCTCGCTTCCTTCGCGGCAATACCGGCAGGTTCCGCAGGATGAGAAGATCCAAGCGACCCCAACACGGTCGCCCACCGAAATCCCCGTCACGTCGGCACCGGCCGCCTCGACGCGGCCCACGGCTTGGTGGCCGAGGATGACTGGCAGTTCCGGCGGCGGCGTCCGCCCTTCGATCTCGTCCAACTCCGTGTGGCAGACTCCGCAAGCCGCGACTCGAACAAGCACCTGGTTCGCGCCAGGCGTCGGCCGGGGAAGCTCCTCCAACACCAGCGGTTCACGGTTCTCTTCGAGCTGGCAGAGCCTGTGCAGGACCATCGCCTTCATGTGTCCGCGACCTCGTACGCTGTGCGTGGACTGAACTGGATCGTCCGATAGCCTATCATCTCTTAGCCGGCTCCGGTCACCGGATCCGACAGACCGAAGACGTAGACCGCCACCAAGCCCAGAATTCCCACCACCAGCAAGTAGTACAACGTCGGCAGGATCGTCTTTCGAAGCGTGGCGCCTTCTTGGCCCAGCAGCCCCACGGTAGCCGACGCGGCCACGACGTTGTGGATGGCGATCATGTTGCCTGCTGCAGCTCCCACCGCTTGCAGTGCGACGATCATTGCCCCGCTGATCACCAGTTGCTCGGCCACACCGTGCTGAAAGAGGCTGAACATCAGGTTGCTGACGGTGTTGCTGCCTGCGATGAACGCACCCAGCGCTCCTACCTCGGGCGCGAAGAATGGCCAGACGCCGCCGACGTTTTCCGCGACCCAGGCGGCCATAGCGATGGGCATGGATGGCAACTCGCTGACGTTCACTCCGGAGTTGATATAGACGCGCACCATGGGGACGGTGAACAGCAGCACGAAACCGGCCCCCAAGATGACGCGTGAAGAGTCGTGCAACGCGCCAGCGATCTGCCGTCCGTTCATACGGTGAAGCAGCCAAGTCGCCACCACGGCGGCCGTCAGCATCGTCGCGGGAAGGTAGAGGGGCGTCGTAGTCGCCGTGATGTCGGTGGCGAAGATGTTCGCCCAGGTGATCTTCACCGCTCTCAAGAAGTCGCCGACGGGAAGTTGCCGCAGCCTCGTCAGCACCAACAAAATGGCGAGCAAGGCGTAGGGCGCCCA
>JBDHGH010000247.1:0-4433 GCA_039589995.1 Gemmatimonadota bacterium
ATGACCACTTAGAGCGCGCGGCAAGGCTCAGCCGCTTCGCTTGACCCCCGCTTGACCAAGACTCGCCATCCATTGCTCGGCTTCAAAGCACCGCACAGCGAAGAAGCCGATGGCAACGACACGATTCGCGGCATTGTTGCTGGAGGACGAGATGAGCGAGAAACGCATCAGGCAGCCCACTCAGCGGCGCTCGGGCGCAAGATCCCGGTCCGCTGCGATCCTCGTGCTGGCAGCGCTTGCCGGCTGCGGGAAGAAAGCCTGGACACCCACGCTCCACCCGCCGGATCGGTACCGGGAGGTGGATCGGGACACCGATTACCTCAAAGTCCACATGCTGGATGGCGGGCTCTACGTGCTGAGTTCCTGGCAGCTCAGCGAGGAACGATCGGCGCTCACGGGTCGCGGCGTTCTCTACGACAAAGAGCGCAACAGAAAGGGTACATCGAAGGCCTATTCCATCCCGCTCGACGCCATCGTGCTCCTCGAGGCGAACGACAGCCGAAGGATTCAGACGTTCGGATTCGCCTGGCTCGGCTTCTGGACGACGGTCTACGGAGTCGTCACGGGGATCTGCGTGTCGGACCCCAAGGCGTGCTTCGGTTCCTGCCCAACCTTCTACGTCTACGACGGGGAGAGCGAGCGGCTGCAGGCCGAAGGTTTCTCATCCAGCGTCGCCAAAGTGCTCGAGGCGCGCGACCTGGACGCGCTCTACTTCGCGCGACCCAAGGACGGGCGGCTCGAGATCCGCATGACGAACGAGGCGCTGGAGACCCACGCCGTGAGACGACTACGCTTGCTGGCCGTGCCGCGGCTGGATGGGGCCCGCGTGTTCGCCAGCGCGGACGGCCGCTACTACGCGGCCTCAGGTCTCAGCGAGCCGAGCGGCTGCCGCGCGCCCGAGGGAGATTGTCGGGACCACGTGCGGGCGATGGACGCCAGCGAGCGGGCATCGGTCACGGACTCGACGGACCTCGCGGCCCGCGAGGAGGTGTACCTCGAGTTCCCGCGGCGTGACGGTCCCGTCGGCCTGGTCCTGAGCGCGCGCAACACCTTCGTCACCACCTACGTCATCTACCAGTCGATGGCGTACATGGGCTCGAAAGCCGGTGATGTATTGGCGCAGCTCGAGCGGGGCGATCCCATGCTCAAGGCGGGCGCGGAACGGTTACTGGGCGCCCTGGGCGGCATCGAGATCGCCGTTCGTCGGCCCGACGGCTCATGGCAAGCGATCGGTGAGTATTCCGAGAACGGTCCCATCGCCGCCGACGTGCAGCTCTTCACCTTCGAGCCGCCCGAAACCGACGAACCGATCACCGTAAGGCTGAGGATGGCCCAGGGCAGCTGGCGCATCGGCTACGCGGTTCTGGCGGGCCCGACCGCACCTGTCACCCCACTGGTGCTCAACCCGACGACCGTCCGAAAGGGCGGCCGCCACGACACCGAGGCCTTCGACGTGCTCGCCGACCCGGACGGCTACCTCTTCACCTATCCAGGCGACGAGTATCGGATCGTGTTCGAGCTGCCCCAGGACGACGAGACGTACGAGTTCTTCCTCGAGAGCCAGGGCTACTACTACGAGTGGATGCGCGGCGAATGGCTGGCGGAAGAGGACCCGGCCATGCTCGCGCTCATCCTGACTAACCCGGACATGGCGCTCCGCCTGCTCGCCCCGGCCTTCAAGAAGGTCGAGCCGAGCATGGAGAGCCTGTTCTGGTCGAGCAAGTTCGGAGGAAGGTGAATTCCCATGCGTATCACGATCTTGGTTTGGATGGCGATGGCGGCGTTCGGCGCCGTCGACTCGGCTGGCGCGCAGGGGCACCAGGGTGGCCCACCGATCCTCGGTTATCGCGTCGTGCTGGAGGCGGATGACGGCGGGCGGACGTCGGGCGAGCTGATCGCGGTGAGCCTGGACAGTCTGTGGCTGCTCCACGACGACGCGCTGACGGTCTTCCCGCTCGCGGACATGAAGCAGGTGAACATCCGGCAGTCATCGTTCGGTGCGGGAAAAGCTCTCCTTTGGAGCCTCATCGCGGGCGCGATCAGCGGCGTCGCGCTCACGGCGGCCTGCTCGTCTCTCGACGGCGACTGCGGCGCCGTCCTCCCGGCCGTTCTTATCAGTTGGGCTTTCATCGGCGGGATCGCAGCGCTCGCGGTCGAGCCGGCTCGTTATACCGAGTTTCCCGCGCCCCGAGCCGACGTGCTGCGACCCTACTCGCGGTTCCCGCAGGGCTTGCCAGAAGGGTATCGGTCGGAAGGTTCGGCGACCGAGACTTCCGAAAACGGATCGGGCAGCGCTCGTTAGACCCGGCAGGCGAGCCCGAGCAACCGTGATCTACGACGATCGATGACTAGCTAGATTTGTCGACCCGGGCTGCGCCGACGCCCCAACACGCTCGGCCACGGCCGCGACGATGAATTGGTTCAGGCTCGTGGCATCGGCCTCGGCCGCTTCGGCGGCCCGTTGATGTAGGCTCCTGGGAAGCCGCACGAGGATTCGACCGCTGTAGCTCTGCTCTTGCGCGGGGCGCGGAATATCCTGACCGGAGTCCAGCGCCGCCCGTATCCAATCTTCCGCCGCACGCTCTAACCTCTCGTGTGCCTGCGCGATGCTGTCGCCCTGGGTGACACATCCGGGAAACTCCATGACGCGAGCCGTATACGTCCCGGTTTCGTGGTCGGGGATAACGACACGGCAATAAGGCTGCTTCAGGTAATCGCTCGGTGTACTGGGTGCATCAGCCATCATCAGATTCTCCGCTGATCTTGTCGATCGCATCGATGTCAGCCTCGAGCCGGTCAAGGATCGCCCTCACCGTGAAGCGGTTGAGATCGCCCGGGTGACTCGGGATACTTAAAGGCCGCGCTTCAGGGAGCAGCACACTCACCCAAGTCGGCTCCTTCCCCCGCGGATGTCGCTTTCTCCCAACGGCATTCGCCAGCCGTTCCAGCTCGCTTGCGTGCACTCCGCCGCGCCGACGGAGCTCTTGTACCCGCCGCCTAAGACGCGCGCTTCTCTTCTTGTCTATGATACTATATACGATATCATTCTGTCAATCGTGGTGCTCGAGAGATTCCAGCCTAACCCAGCTAGATCAACGGTTCGTCAAACCGGCGGCGGCCGGCCAAAGCTGGCGCAAAGAACGCGTCTCTCTATCTTTAGGCCTTCCGCGACCACCGAATCGCCCATAACCGGAACGACATGTCGAAGCGTCCCAAGGACTACCAAACCTTCTTCGCCGAGCTGAAGCGCCGCCACGTCTTCAAGGTGACCGCCGTGTACGGTGTCGTCGCCTTCGTCGTGCTGCAGGCGGCGGACCTGCTGGTGGAGGGGCTGCAGCTGTCGCAGGACGTGCTCAGTACCATCACGGTAGTGGTCATCCTGGGCTTCCCCATCGCATTGGTGCTGGCCTGGGCCTACGACCTGGCACCGGGCGGCATGAAGCGGGCGGTTCCAGCCGAGTCGGGCGAGCTGGAAACCATCGTGGCGCAGCCGGCGGCCAAGCGCTGGCCCGCGGGTGTCCTCGCTCTGGCGGGACTGGTCCTGTTCGCCGGCGGCATCTGGTGGGTGATGAAACGCGAGCCCGGGGTCGAGCCCGTCGCGACCCTCGACCCGACGATGACGGCGGTGGCCGTGCTTCCCTACCGCGCCACCGGGGGCGAGCTGGTCGTCTGGCGCGAGGGACTGATGGACGTCGTCGCCGCCAACCTGGACGGGGTGGGCGACCTGCGGGCGGTGGACACGCGGACGATCATGAGCCACTGGCGGAACCGCTTCGGCGAGGACGACCCGCCCAGCGAGTCCGCCGTCGGCCTCGCCGCCGACCTGGGCGCCCGCTGGGCAGTGCACGGCCAGGCGGTGGAGCTGGGCGGCCAGATTCGCATCGACAGTCGCATCTACGACGCACAAACCGGCGAGCAAGTGGCGTCCACCAGCGTAGCGGGGCCGCCGGACAGCATGCTGGCGTTGACCGAGGGGATGACGCTGGAGCTGCTGCGCGAGATGGGCGCGGCTCAAGACATGGGCGACCAGGGCCGCGCTTTCACGTCGACATCGATTGACGCCGTGCGGTCGTACCTCGAGGGCGTGCAGGCGATCCGTCGCTCTGATTGGGACCCGGCGATAGAGTCGCTGAATCGAGCCCTGGAGATCGACTCCACCTTCGCCATGGCCGCCGCGCGCCTCAGCGAGGCCTACGGCTGGAAGTACTCCGCGGGGAACGAGCGGGTGATCGAGGCCGCCGAACACGCGGCGCGTTTCGCCGACAAGCTGCCGCCCCGGGACCGTGACCTGCTGGAGCTGCGGAAAGTGTTCGAGCAGGGGCGCGCCGCCGACGCGCTGGACCTGGCGCAGCGACTCACCAGCCGCTACCCCACCGACCCCGAGGCCTGGTACGAGCTGGGCGAGGTGCACTTCCACTTGCCCTCGTTCCTCA
>JBDHGH010000248.1:0-4409 GCA_039589995.1 Gemmatimonadota bacterium
AATGGTCGTGAAACTCGGATGCTTGCGTAGCGTGCGCAGGCCGAAACGCACATCTTGCCAGATGTTGCCCATGGGGATTCTCCGCACAGAGGATATGTAGGCGACACTATATCACCACGTTGGATGGCCTGTCGAGCCGAATGGTTGCAGGCCGCTATTGCCGCCTGGACCCTCGCGGAAGGCCGCGGCCGTCAGGAACAGAGTCGGACTGGTTGGGCAGGATCTGGTCGGACCGCAGAACGGCCAGGAAGGTGCGGATCGGGACTCCCGAGCGGACATTTGGCGCGCTCCGGCTGATGAAGGATTGCAGCACGTCTCGCGCGACAATGAAGCGAGGAGTCCCGGCGGCACCTTCCGACCCGGACTACAACATCAACTTGATCAGATTCGCGACCTTGCGATTGAACCCGCTAGGCGGCGGCAGCAATTCGTTCAGTCGCTCCTGGGTCTCAATCCACTCCGTCAGTCCCGGCAGTATCAGGAAATCGATGAATCCGCTCAGCGCATCCCAGCCGGTGACCGTTATTTGCACCTCGCCGTCCATCACCATGCTGCGGTAGTCCATGTTAGTGGAACCGACGGTGAGAAAGGCCAGCGCCCTACCCTGGTATTCCGGCGGAAAGTTTGCCACGGTGTTGCGTATCAGCGCTTCGACAGCGCGACCCAGCTCCTCCGGAGTTTCCTGTGCGCCCAGCCGTTGCTCGGGCGAACCGGCTTGCCGCGCGAGATACTTGATGTACTCGCGGGCGATCGCCCCCCACTCGGGTCGCGGTAGAATAGTTTCAATGGCTTCGCGGGACATCATGAAATTGGCTTTCAGATGGAGCTTGGGTGATACGGTCGTATCACCGGCGACCAGGTAGTCCGGATGGTAGCCCACTTCCTGCAAGATGAGATCGAGGCTGTCCATGACGGCACTACTGGCGGGATTCCGCGGATAGATGTCGGTTAGGAATCGTCGATTGGATTCCCGCGCCTGTGCCAGCCGGCCGCGAAGGTCACCCACGCCGAACTTAGGCGTGTAGAGTCCTATCCTGAGAACACCGCCTTCGCCTTCGACCGCGTTCTTCAGTTCGTTCTGATAGTGGACGAGGGATGACATCAAACCATACTGCCGGGCCATGGTTGGCGCCGCCGAACTCGGCGCCGACGCCAGCGACGGGGCGAAGATCAGGACCTTGCAACCCCGCAGCGCACTGCCCGTCAGCAGCGACGCGTAGATGTAGCTCTGCCATAGTGAGTCGGGAATCTTGAGTACCGACCCCTTGGGCATGAGACTGTAGAGAACCGCCTTCATGACGTTGATCGGCTTCTGTTGGAAGCCCGTCTCGTTGTGTAACTCCATAACTCGCCCGGGCTCGGCCCCCCACCGTTCCATCGTCGCTTGCTTCATGCTGTCGACCCTGAAATCGTAGTCCCACAGTTTCGGCCTGGGCCGGAACACGAACGGGATCTCGTCAGGTTCGAATCCCTGATTCTCGAGCAGGCGTCGGGCCGCGTCTTTTATCGAAAGCGCGGACGGGCCCTTTACCATGATGGCGCGGTCTTCCCAGTTCGGGCCCGCGTAGTGCTCGCCGATGCCCATGCCCGTGTACATCGCGAGCCCTTTGTAGGGATCCTCCTCGGTGATGTCGTAGAAGGCCAGCTTGCGATGGTCGCGCATGACGTTGTCGGGAATCGGGATGATCCCCACGCTGTGCCAGCTGGTGAACGAGAAGTCCGAAGGATTCGTGATGTTCACATGGACTTTGATCTGATTGCGCAGCCACTTTTGGCCGTACTGGCTGGCTCCGATCTGCAGTGAACGCGATTCGGCGACCGCCTGCCGCAAGCTATCCTGCGCAGCCTCGAGCCGTTGCTCCCACGCCTCGTAGCCCTTCGGCAGGCTTATCGTTTCGTCCAGCGGATTGCTCAACACTCTGAGGAACAATCGACCCTTGTTGATCTCGAAATAGTGCTGATCGAGAAAGATGAAATACTGGGGGAGCTTGCCGGTGGCGTCGTACTCGCGGACTCGCCGGGTCATCGCGTTCAGGTAGGACCCGACGGTGTGCTCGAACGCCAGCCTGTCAGGGTTGCCCTCCGCGTTCTTCCCTCGGTAGTCGTGGATCCAGAGGACGTGGTAGTCCTCGGCTCGATGAACGGAGCGCGCCATCTCGAGCTGGAACTCCTCGTTCATCACATACCAGATGTGATTGCCCTCGGTGAAGTTTTCGTCCACCGCCCGCTCGATAATTCCCTCCAACTCGTCGTACGTGTCGTGGTCCTCGGGTTTCAGTCCCAACTGGAGTGGCAGCCAGACGAATCGCGTGTCTTCGAAGCGCTCGCGCTGTCGTCCCTGGATTTCCTCGACGATGTCCAACAGGCTTTGGAAAACGAAGAAGGTCTCGCGCCAACGCCCCTGCTGCAGTCCCGATTCCGCGGTCACCCAACGCGCGAACTCGGCGTGACCGGTGGCCACGAACTCGTCCAGGTTGTCGGGACGTTTCCGCTGACCCAAAAGCCGGTTGTAGGGGAATAACACTTCGTCTAGCATGATCTCCCGGGCTTTGGCGCTGACCGCGCGGCCCATCGGACTGCTCTCGCCGTCCGCGAACGCCCGACCGGCTGCGGCCATCGAGAACGCGCGATCCAGCTCGTCGTGGAATACGCGGATCTCTTCGTTCAGAGTGTGCCCCCGCGGGAATAGCGGCCCGGTGCTGTCCCAGTGCGCCTGAAGACTGGCCAGGGCCACGGCGTACGCCTCGGCTGGGTCCTTGCCCCCCTCATCGGTCAACGGCGTCGCCAGCTGGGTCAGCCAGGTGGCGCGCTCGCGCAGGTTGGCGAGCGACGAGTCGATCGTCGCCTGGCGCTCGGGGAGCTCGATTTCGCGAAGCGGCGGTCTGTATAGCTTCACGTAGTCGCGCTTGGGTCGGGTCGCTCCGATGTTGCGACCCCAGAGCGGGATTTCGATACCGGCCGCAATCGAATTGCCCCGGGTCGGCAGATAATCGATGCGGACCATCGTGCCGCGTCCGAATATCCCGCCCCTATTGAGCGCCAACTCCAACCTGAGAAGCAAGTCGAACGTTTCGTCGGGCACGTTGTAGTCGGCACCGACGGTGAAATGGAGGACGGGTATCATGAACAGAGCCCGGCCACCCCCGTCGGCCTCCTTGCCCCGAAGTCCCGCATAGCCCTCGAGTCCAATGGCCGCGGCCCCGACTATGGGGCTCACCAGGTCCTTGTGCACGCCGAAAGCGAACAGCGCACTCAAGTCGCCGTCGCCGCTAGGGTTGTACGAACCAAGCATGACAGCGGCATCGCCTTTGTACACCGGCGGCATGCCCAGCGAATAGGTATAGCCGCCTTTGTCCGGTGGCCGGTCGGTCTGGGCCGTGGCATCGGTTGGGATCGTCAGCGCGCCAAATGCCGCCGCAACGACTATGAAGACGAAGCCTCGGCGCACGCGCCAAAGGCCAGGCAAGAACTCCGCTCGAGTTCCGTTGAGCTTCATCTCAGCAGGCTCCGTTGATGGGTCAAAGGTCGAAGGAATTTAGAGCCACGCGTGCCATGTGTCACGGACATCCAACTTTCAGGGCCCAGCGCAACAGCCGACAGCCTTCAGCCGACGTCAGACTATCGGCTGTGGCGGCGCTGCGCGCCTTGGGCGTAGAATGTCCGAGGTTGGACGTTCAGCTTCGAACGACCGGGTAGGGATCGAGCGTTGGATGTCGAGCGTCGAAGGCTTATCGCCGAGTTTTTCGCTGAGACTCTACATCCGGCTGTCGGCTGTTGGCTGTCGCCTCGGACGTCGATCGTTCGATAGCCCAAAGGAATGGAAGAGCGCTATGACGAAGGCACTGGCAGTCGTACTGGTATTGTGTGGACTAGCATTCACCGCGGGGACGTTCGTACAAGGCCCCGCCCTCTCGGCCGAGGAACCCTCCGCGGAATCATCGAAGCTGGCAGTACTCTGGACCAGCGGCGACCGCGACGTCGCCCTGAAGATGGTCTTCATGTACACCCTGAACGCCAAAAAACAGGGCTGGTTCGACCGGGTGCAGCTGATCGTCTGGGGCCCGTCCTCGAAGCTTCTCTCTGTCGACGAAGAACTACAGGCGTCGATCGCCGAGATGAAGAACGCGGGCGTAGTCCTCACGGCCTGCAAAGCGTGCGCGGACCTCTACGGAGTCTCGGACAAACTGGAAGCGCTCGGCATCGAGGTGAAGTACATGGGCGTCCCTTTGACCGAAATGCTGCAGGGTGATTGGATCGTCACCACGTTCTAGTCGATCCTACTCGTACTCGTAATCGTACTCGTACTCGTTATCGTGCTCCATCTTGGGAGTTCACGGTTGCCAACCGTCCCAGGTCTTCGAGCGTCCAAAGTATTGAGCCTCGATCCCAACAGAAACGCGGAGATCCCA
>JBDHGH010000249.1:0-4443 GCA_039589995.1 Gemmatimonadota bacterium
CTTTCCTGATGTGGCAGCTGGGTATGGAGCAGGGTAAGAAAGGCGTGATGGACGACTGAGCGAACGTCTCTTCCACAAGAAGTGCCAGGGGCGGTAGCGCGTGATGCGTTATCGCCCCTCTAGCTGCCGGTCTATTTGGGCCTGTGCGGTGCGCAGGCGATGGAGCAGAGTGTCGCAGCGCGCCCATACGTCGGCGGCGCCGGCAAGTTGCTGGGCCCGGCTATCAAGCGTACCCACGTAGTCCACCATCTCCGCTAGGAATGCGCGGGCCTGCTCTAGTTGCCACCTCCAAGGCTCCGACCCATTTCCGCCGTGGATCATTCCGGGGAGGGCCGCCTCGAAGTCGGCCACCGCCACCTCGGCCGAGTCGACGCGCACTGCCAGATCCGTCACGCGCGACCGGTCCGCCGCCAGCTGGCTCAGGCGGTCCACGAGGAACGGATCCGCCGTCATCTCCCAGCTGCCGTCCTCGCTCAGGCGGAACGTGGCCAGCCGCTGGCCGTCGTGACTGAATGCGTAGCGCACCTTCGGGTCGTCGTGCTGGAGCGTGAACGCCACCGCGGCGACGTCCTCCATCAGGCCGCCGCTGCTCTCCGCATAGAACCTCAGAAGGTGAAGCCGCGCCTCGGCGTGGGTGAGGGAGGGGTGCTCGCCCGAGCAGGCGGTGAGGGCAGCGAGAAGAAGGAGTGATCTAAGAGACCTCATAACAGCGACGAAAAATGAACAGGTTTCGCCCGCGCTCCTCTAGAAACGTCGGACGTGTCCGCTCGGGTTCCGTGTCTTGGTCCGGCAGCACTGTGAGTGGTGTTCAGGTTCGGGTTGGTGTGCTCAGGCCTGTTGCGAGCCTGTAATCAGCAGGGCCTCGATGTCTTCGACGCTCAGGCGCTCGGCCCAGCGATGGAGCACTTGCTTTTCGCTGACGACCTTGGCGCGGTAGGACTCACCGCCGGGCACGCAGACGACTCGGGCCTCCCACATCAGGTGATGGGGGGCGACCTCAATGCTGTAGAAGCGGCCGTCGCTCAGGAATCCGGATCGAACCGACTCGGCACTCATAGACCCTGATATAGGTCTCGCGATACAGATGAGCAAGATGTTCGGGTCACTTGTATAACGATCCACAGCCCCGGTTATTCTCACCAGGTGACACGCTCCTCGACTGGTCGCTGACCCCGAGCCTCAACTCGCCCTGTTCTGGCCGACGATCCCCAACTGCTTGCTCGTGCCTGGTCTTTGCGCAAAACAGGAATCGGCCCAATAATACGCTGAGTTGCTCCAGTCCTCGGAGAACGAAGCGAGCCCCAACCACGGTCGTGCCGATGGCCAGCTTGAAGTGGCTGATCGCAGCGGTACACAGACGTGGCCTATGGCGAGTGCTGCCTATCAGCGCACCCTGGGTCGTCGTCGAGATCGTACACACCGCCACGGACGGTCCAGGCCTCCCCTTCGGGTATCCTGCGTTTGCCGCCCTTCCGCCCCTCATTGCAACACCGGTCCTTCTGGCGACCGCGCTCTTGCGGAAGGGTGAGCCCGCGCCAGCGATCTCAGACCCAACTCGAATAAGCGTCGATTCAGCTCGAATTGACGCGGCACGCTCGTTAGGGAAGCAAGGCGGAACCCGGACCCGATCGACGGTGTCCGTTCGTGGCCCGAGATCAAGTTCTCCCTCGTGAACGACCGCTACGGCTGTCCATCGCCGGCGGCAGGGCAGAGCAGAACCCTGTTTGGACGGAGGTTATCATGCGACGAATCAACAGCTGGACATCACACATCATGCCCTGGGCCGTCATTCTCGCCGGCGTCGGCCTGGCCGCGTGCGGGGACGATGCGGTTGAGCCGCAGAACGGTGACGACGGGCCGGGGGACGAGCCTACCTTCGACTTCAGCGGCGACCTGATCGCCTTCGAGAGTATGCGGGATGGGAATCGGGAGATCCACGTGATGACACCTGACGGGTCCGAGACCGTCAACGTCACGAACAATTCAGCCGCCGACGGCGATGCCGCGTGGTCGCAGGACGGGGCCAAGATCGTGTTCTCCTCGACCCGGGACGGGAACACGGAAGTCTACGTCATGGAGGTCGATGGCACGGGCGTCACCCGGCTGACCAACGACATCGCCGTCGACCGACATCCCAGTTGGTCACCGGACGGCAGTAGAATCGCTTTCGCCACCAATCGCGACGGCAACTCTGAGATCTACGTCATGGACACCGACGGCTCGAACCCGGTCCGGGTGACCAACGATCCAGCCACGGACAGCGAGCCGGTCTGGTCGCCGGACGGCACGAAGCTCGTCTTCTTCTCCGATCGCTCGGGCAACGGAGACGTGTGGGTGATGGACGCCGACGGCTCGAACCCGATCAACCTCACGAACAACCCCGCCTTCGACTGCTCACCGACGTGGTCGCCGGACGGGACTCGCTTGTCATTCGTGACCGACCGGGACGGCAACCTCGAGGTGTACATCATGAGTGCCGACGGGTCGGGCCCAACGAACGTCACCCAGAATGCGGCTGACGATTTCGCGTCCTGGTGGACGAGCGACGGCACGCGCCTGATCTTCGACACGGATCGGCATGGGAATTGGGAGATCTATTCGGTCCTCTTGGATGGGACGGGGTTGGTCCGTCTGACGATGGACAGCGCCGATGACGAGTTTCCGGCGTATCGGCCATAACTCTGCGCCAAAAACAGGGCGCATCATAGGGCAGTATCTCTGGGATTCCACACCCCTCGGAGAGCGCCTAGTGAGCAGAAATCAGATCGTAGGTCAACGGACCTTTGGATCCGTTTCCTCGGGCGTGAGACTTCTGGCACTACCTCAGGCCCACGTCCCTGAAACCTAGTTCGCGGCGAAACGTAGTACTGTGAAACAGAGATACACGCCGAAATTCAGGAATAGCCAGTAGTTGCGTCGCAGGGAACGCTATGCAAGTCACGACGGACCAAGGAAGTGGACACACCGCCCGAATTGTCGGCCGGACGCTTCGCCTGGCCCTCGGCATCGTTCTCGTTTGGATGACCTATGCGGTTGTGCGCACTGAGGACGCCGCATTCAACTTGCGTGTCCTGGCCGTGGTATTGGCTTTGACAGCTTTCTACGCTGTCATGCACTTCATGATCAGTAAGTATGTTTCACGATTGAACCGATGGCTTGGCGCGCTTCTGGCCGTGGTCCCCGTCATCCTCGTGTTTGTCTTCGGCGGACCAGTTGGCCGAGTCGCGTCCGTAGCCTACATCGGTGTCTCCTTATTGGTCCAAGGCATTCGCAGCGACGGCGGATGCGAGGTCATGTCGATTCCAGCTATCATCTTCGGCAGACGTACGCACCTCGTGTGCATCTTGTTCTCACCAATCGACTGGGTAGAGGGACGCCTTACTAGGCGACGCGAACGTTCCGGCGGCCGGTCTGATCAGACAACGGTTTAGCCGCTGGCATTCAGTATCTCGCGGACCTTATCGCCTCGATCTTCATCAACGCCAGGTTCTTGACCTCATCGCAGCTGGAGACTCGTTCATCTCTGAGGCGTAGTAGTCGCTCCACCTCCTCCAAGGAGAAGCCGAGTCCTTGAGCCCCCTTTATGAACCGAACGACTTGAGCCGTCTCCGGTGGGTAGATGCGATATCCGGCCTCCGTCCGGTTCGGCTCGTCAAGCAGTCCACGCCGCTCATAGTACCGGATTGTCTGTACGTTGACGCTCGCACGCGTGGCGAGTTCCCCGATTCGAAGCCCAAGCGCCGTGCGGGCATTCTGAAAAGTCATTGTGCAGCCTACCGTGTCGAACGTTCCCGCAACCGACGACGTATCAGGTCTGCCGAAGGCACCGCTCTTGATTGTTCGGGCTCCGACTCCGCGTAGTACCGGCAGCGCCACCCGAAGCCGAGTTCTGCTTCAGCGTCTGAGCCCTCAAGGTCAGTTCCGTCAACGCGGATCGAAGGTGACCCGATGAATCGAAACTCTGCCGAGGCTTCTGGCCCTGGAACCTCAATCTTCAAAATCTCCTCTTCAACCTTCTCTTCGCGCAAAACCTGCGTGAGCAAGGCGAAAGCTGCCTCGTAGCCCGGGCAATCTCGGAAGTAGAGAAACTCAATACTCATGGTCACTCCTCCTGAAGCCAATCCTTCGACTAGCAGTAAGATAGACCCTGTACCACGGTATAAGGTCAAGGCCCACGATCTGGGTTCCCTCAGGGCTTACGGCTCGTAGGTCACAGAGGCGGTTCCAGTTAGCGGAGATTGTGTGAGAAGGATGACCGAAACGAAAACCGAAGCAAGGACTTATAGTACTTACGCGGCTCCACTCAGTACAGAACACTAGGTGAACGGGCCCGAATACTAGGAAACTAGTAACTCAACACCGAGATCAGGTACCCCGACAGGAGCAGGCGCTTGTTAGGCATCGACCCACTTAGGTCGATTCGTAGATGTACCGTAGGCCACG
>JBDHGH010000250.1:0-4250 GCA_039589995.1 Gemmatimonadota bacterium
AGAGGTTTGCGAGACGGTCGGAATCCCGCCGGTGCTGCACATGGGTTCGTGCGTGGACAACACGCGCATTCTCACCGTGCTCACGCAAATGGTCGAGGAAGGCGGTCTCGGCGACGACATCGACCAGGTGCCCGCGGGCGGTCTCGCACCGGAGTGGATGAGCGAGAAGGCGCTCGCCATTGCCACTTACTGTGTCGCTTCCGGCGCGTACGTGATGATGGGCGGATCCAACCCCGTCGAAGGAAGGGGCGAAAAGTTCCCCGATAGCACCCAGGTGGCCGAGTACATGCGCTCCGGTTGGGAGGAGATTTACGGCGGCAAGCTGGAGTTTGTCGACGATCCGGAGGAAATGATCCGGCGCACGCTGGATCACATCGACATGAAGCGCGCCGCACTCGGGCTTCCCGAGTACGACCCATCACGATTCGGAAAGAGTGGCGACGCCAGGCTCAAAGAGATTGAAGCGCTGCCCTTCGAAGAACGTCAGGCCGCTCTCTACGGCCGGCGTGCCGCGAGTTAGGGGAGGTAGGCAATGTCCCGCTACATAGCGACACGGGCGATCCGAGGTGCCAACGCATTGGTCTCCGAAGCTGAGGTGATGTTGCACCAGGCTGTTGCGGAGAGAGGGCACAACTACTCGGTCTCGTTCCCCAACACGGCGTACTACCTGCCTGTGATCTTCGGGATGACCGGTAGGGAGATCGAAACGCTCGGCCAGCTGGAGGCGAGCCTGGCCCACGCGCGCAATCTGCTTCACCCGGTGCCCTCCGACCGGCAATGGACGCCGTATCTCGGTGAGACACTCGACAGCGGCATGGCCACCCTGATCGCCGCCGAGGCCATCGAAGCCATCCGGTATGTCTACGGGCTCCAGCCCGAGCGGATGCCCGGCTTCGAGCTGGCGGGTGGCACTGCATTCACCAGCCCGGACAATGGACACGCCGAAAAAGCGGCGGTCGATGGGCGCCTCAACGGCGCCATCGACGACATCCAGCTGCGGACCTGGGGAATCCAGCTGGTGGACGGGCGGATGCCCGGCTTCGCGGCCATCGTCGGGTGTGCGAAATCCAACGAAGCTGCAGTTCAGATCGTTCGCGAGCTGCAACGGCGCAACATCTTGACCTTCCTGTGCGGCAATGTGAACGGTCGCAGCATCATCGACCAGCTCAACGAAGAGGGAGTCGAGCTGGGCTACGACACCTATACGGTTCCCTTCGGTACCGACACCCTGAGTGCCATCTACGCTCTGGGTTTCGCCACCCGCTCGGCGCTGACCTTCGGCGGCATGAAGGGCGGCCAGGCTCGCGAGATCCTCCACTACAACAAAGACCGGGTGTTTGCGTTCGTGCTGGCCCTCGGCGAGGTGGACGACCTCAAGTACGCGGCCGCAGCCGGGGCCATCAACTTCGGCTTTCCGGTCATCGCCGACACCGTGATTCCCCAGATTCTTCCCACCGGCGTCACGACCTACGAGCATGTGGTCAGCTTGCCGTGGAACGAGATCGATGGTGCAGACGACCTCGAGAAAGCCGAGCGACTGGTGCAGAAGTGCATCGAGATCCGGGGTGTCAAGGTGCAGGTTTCCGATGTGCCGGTTCCCGTGCCCTACGGCTCTGCGTTCGAAGGAGAAGTGGTCCGAAAGGCCGACCTGCGCATCGAGTTCGGAGGCCGCAACTCGCGTTGTTTCGAGTTCCTTCGTATGGCCAAGCTGGACGATATCACCGACGGCAAGATCGAGGTGATCGGACCCGACTTCTCCGACGTGGAGGAGCAAGGCTCGATGGACATGGGCATCGTGATCGATGTCGCTGGACGCCAGATGGAACCGGACTTCGAGCCGGTCCTGGAGCGGCAGATTCACTATTTCGTGAACGGCGCATCGGGGATCCAGCACGTCGGCCAGCGCGACATCACCTGGATCCGACTCTCGAGCAAGGCCGCCGACGCCGGGTTCGGTTTGGAGGACTTCGGCAAGATCCTGCATGCTCGCTTCCACTCCGATTTTGGCGCGATCGTCGACAAGGTGGCGATCACCATCTACACAGATCCAGATCAGGTCGACAAGCACCTCAGCGACGCGCGGGAAACCTACGACTTCCGCAACAAGCGGCTGGCAGACCTGACGGATGATGCCGTCGACGTGTTCTACTCGTGCACGTTGTGCCAGAGTTTTGCGCCCAACCACGTGTGCATCATCAGTCCGGAGCGCCTCGGGCTGTGCGGCGCCTATAACTGGTTGGACTGCAAAGCCTCCTTCAACATCAACCCCACCGGCCCCAACCAGCCGATCAAGCTCGGTCGCAGCACCGACGCCGACCGGGGTTACTGGGAAGGCACCAACGACTACGCGAAGGTCGGCTCTCACGGCGTCGTCGAAGAACTCGCGATGTACTCCATCATGGAGAACCCGATGACGGCGTGCGGTTGCTTCGAGTGCATCGTCATGCTGATCCCCGAGGCCAACGGCGTCATGGTGGTGAGTCGCGAAGACACCAGCATTACCCCGGCCGGAATGACGTTCAGCACGCTCGCCGGCATGGCCGGCGGTGGCATCCAGACGCCCGGCGTGATGGGAGTCGGGAAGTTCTATCTCGCGAGCCCCAAGTTCATCTCGGCCGACGGGGGATTTACGCGGGTGGTCTGGATGAGCAGCGTCCTCAAAGACAGCATGTCCGCCGAACTGAAGATCGTCGCCGAGCGGGAAGGCGACCCGGGGCTGATCGATCGGATCGCCGACGAGCGCTCCGTCACCTCGGTCGAGGAACTCCTTCCCTGGCTGGAATCGCACGAGCACCCGGCGCTCGCGATGGATCCGATCTTCTGATGCCGGTCCCGACCCGTGGCGGAGGGCGGCCTCGGCCGATCAACCACGCAATCAATGACACCACAGGGTGTCGTCAGGGGTGAGAGCGTATGCCGATTGAGATCCCAAAGGATAAATGGCCGGGAGCGGTCGAAACCGTCACTCTGGGCGCAACCGCCGCACAGGGCGGTACGCGCGCCAAGACCGTCACCATCGGCGGCGAGCAGACACTGCCGTTCATGCACTTCGAGAGCGAGACTCCGCACCGACCTGTGATCGCACTCGAGATGACTTCCTCGCGACCCGGCGAGTGGTCGCATGTACTTCAAGACGCCTGGGGCGACGTGCTCGATGACCCGGCGCGTTGGGCCGAGGCCTGCGAGAAGGCCGGCGCCGACCTGATCGCACTGATGTTCGCGCTCAACGACGCCGACGGAAATCCGATCACACCCGATTTCGCGGTGAGCACCGTCCAGGCCGTCCTCGAGGCGACGGGCCTGCCTTTGGTGGTACTCGGGCCGGGGCAAGCGGAAATCGACAACCAGATCCTGGTGCCGATTGCCGACGCCACGAAAGGGGAACGCCTGGTGTTGGGGCTGTGCGAAGACAGCAACTACCGGACGATCGTCGCCGCCGCGATGGCCAACGACCACCTGGTGCTGGGCCGTACCCCGATGGACGTGAATCTGGCCAAGCAGTTGAACATCCTCATGACGGACATGGGCCTGCCCCGCGATCGCATCATCATGGATCCCACCACCGGAGCGCTCGGGTACGGCATCGAGTACGGATATTCGGTGATGGAACGACTGCGATTGGCTGCGCTGCAGGGCGACGCCATGACCCAACTTCCGCTGCTGGTCAATCCCGGGTTTGAAAGTTGGAAGACGAAGGAGTCCAAGGTCGGCGAGGGAGTCCCCGATGAGTGGGGAGATTGGGCCGAGCGAGGAGTTCATTGGGAGACGCTCACCGCTGTTTCCCTCGTGGAGGCGGGCGCCGACGTCGTCGTGCTCCGCCACCTCGACAGCCTGGCCCGGGTGAAGGAATCGATCGATGAACTGATGACCGCCGAGCCGGTGTAGGTAGGAGAGAACACATGGCGCTGTCCGGAATCCAGATCTACAAGATGCTTCCGCAGACCAACTGTAAGGAGTGCGGCTTTCCTACCTGTCTGGCGTTTTCGATGAAACTGGCCGCCAAGCAGGTCGAGCTCGACGATTGTCCGTACGTCACAGACGAATCGAAGAAGCAGCTCGCCGAATCGTCTGCCCCCCCGATACGCCTCATCACGCTCAAGGCCAAGGATCACGAGGTCGCCGTCGGGAACGAGATCGTGCTGTTCCGGCACGAGAAGAAGTTCGTCAACCGGGCGGCCGTCCTGATCCGGGTCGTGGACACCGATGAGCGTAAGGCGATCGCAAAGAAGGTGGAAGCCGTCACCCACTAC
>JBDHGH010000251.1:0-4219 GCA_039589995.1 Gemmatimonadota bacterium
CGCTTATGACCGGGATGCCAATAACCATGGTCACTGCCATCAGCTTGTCGCCAACGGTGAAGAGGCGTTCCGGCGTTCCGGGAACGATCCACGTTCTGTCCTCGGTGTAGGTCGGAAACCACGATTGCACTTCCGTATTCCCGCCGTCGGACCGAATCGTATAAGGCGTCCCATTGAGCCACGTCGCATCGCTGATCGAATTGGATAGCTCGTCAATGAATTCCAGGCTGAGGGCGTTGTAGACGCGTCCTGAACCAAGCACGACGACCGATCCATCGGGATTGACCCGTATCGGATGCTGGATCCCGGTGCTGCTGTGGTACGGCGAGTCCATCTGACTGCCAATGGTTCCGTCCGCGTGGATCTCCTCCCAGATGAGATCATTTGGCGAGGTGCTATCTCGGAAGTGGTACATCTTCGAGTTGGTCGCGCTCCAGATGTACTCGGTGGAAAAGTAGTTCCAATCCTCTTGATCGATCATCGTTCCGCCCGGGTGGTAGGTGAAGTGCGACACCCACGGCCCGGTGGGGTCGCAAACGAACACATACTCGTTCGCCGTGGAGAGCCCCCGAGGTGTCTGTGGAGAAGTTGCGAAGTACTGCTCGCTCGTGGATTCATCCAGCTTGATCTGAGTGATGTATTTCGAATCATGAGCGAGGTAGAGTGTATTTGTGACCCCCGAGTAGGACATGAAGCTGGGCGCCTCGATCAGCGGGATGGTCGTTTCATAGGATTCGGTCGCCGTGTTCCAGCGGAACACACTGAGATGCTCGGCGCTCAGCAAGTAGAGCGTGCCATCGGCTCCGAGCTCGATATGGTCGGGTACGTACGCAAGGCCGACAGGATCC
The DNA here is from genome assembly GCA_039589995.1 of Gemmatimonadota bacterium. GTDB lineage: Bacteria > Gemmatimonadota > Gemmatimonadetes > Palauibacterales > KS3-K002 > JBDHGH01. The sequence goes on from JBDHGH010000251.1 coordinate 849, forward strand.
ACGGGGGGCCCCGGTTGCGGCGGCTCGAGGTCTTCAATATTGACCAGCTCGACATCGATGAGATCTGGCCCGGTGCCATCCCTAAAGCGGTAGATGGTGTCGTCCAGAACGGAGAGGCCCTCCGGCGCGGAAGGCAATTCGAGTAAACCTAGGGGAACGAACGCAAGTGAGTACCGATAGAGCGTGGCACCCCGGGAAATCACGATCGTGTTCTGATTGAACGCGAGATTGTCGAACGATTGACCCAGGCTTCCCGCGTAAAGCAAGTTCGCTGTCGTATACACTGTGCCCGAGCTGTCGACGACGTGAGTTTCACCGGGGAGTACCCAAGTTCGGCTGGCGCTGGGGTAGTCGCCGTGATAGGTGCTATCATCTTGCCCAAGCAGATTGCCCTGGGCGTCGTAGTCCACGCGGACAATGTCAGACGGGCTCACGCCGGAGCTCCGCCCGAAGAAGCTGCCCACTGACGGCGTAATCGAGAGTCCGACCATTCGGTAGAAGTAGTCTGCCGTGTCGATCTGGACGCCGGTGTTCTTATTGATGCTCCAAACATCGTCATCCATCGTCACGAACAGGAAGTTACCGTCGACGACGAGCCCTGAAGCAGCGCTCGGAGTTGTCAGCAGCACTGTCTCACCGCTGCCGTCGTGTTCGATCCGAACGGTGTTCCCGTTGAGGTAGCTGACATAGATGGCGTCGGCGTCAACGGTCATAGCGCTTGGCGAGCTCGTCAAGCCGATAGGAGTCAAGAACGACTGCGTTGCCATGTCATAACGCTCGATGACGAGAGGCGACGGGAACGCGAAATAGGCCACCCCATCGTGAGTTGCCATCTCGTCCCACTGGGCAGCCGATAGCAAGCCGGTGAGTCCCAGGACAGCGAGAATCGCAAAACACCTGACGATTCGTGAATTCATCTCATACCCCTTCAGCATTTGCTAGACCAATAGATACTCTCTGTGCTTCGTTTCGCCCACTCAGGCACGCCCATCTACTCTTCGGAGAGCGACTGCGCAATCGGAGCCGCCGGCGCTCCTTAGTGCCGCCCGCATTCCTTGCGTCTATCAGTGACCAGCCCAATAGCCGGAAATAGTCGAAACAAAGGGCCCTTCGTCGTAGCTCTTCCCTCGTTCCGCTGCATGCTCGATGGTGTAGACTTCGTCCCAGACCGTAGGTAAACGACGGTCGGATCGCGCACGCCCCGCTCGTCGCGACCGACGACGTTCATTGGTGTTGTGTCGTGAGGGGCAGTGCTGTGTTGACTTCGAAGCCGGAAGACAACGGAACCCAGACTGCACATTCTGCCCACCCCATTCCCGAATGCGATGCATCAGGATACCACACGTTGTCCGCGCGCCAGATGGAAATTTCGTCCTCAGTGGCGAAAATCGTCGTGTTAGGCTTGGACCGGTTTCAGGGGGTCGGGTCACCGAGGAAGTCGATGGTCTCGAAGTAGGTGCCGGGGGCGACGATGATTTCGTCCGTGTCCACGGCGTTGTCGATGGCGGTCTGGATCGAGCAGTACGGGTTCAGCTCCGACCCGTCACCGGGGCCGGGGCAGTTGACATCGACGTAGATGGTGTCGGCGTGGGCGGACGAGAACACCGCGACGACGGCCACGACCAAGAGATTGCGGCTGGACATTGCTGGCCTCCTTCACCCCCGGAAGGAGACCGCATGGTGGCGGTGTCAGCCGTGTCTGTGCCCCGACGAGCACCCCCCATGCGACCGGAATCAGAACTGCCGCCAGAGTAGCGGACGGATGGGTTCGTCTTCAAGGGTGGAGTGGCATGAAATCCCCCCGTTCGTCGGCGGATTGGACGATGCGGGCCACGGCCGGGCACGCTTTCGCCCCCTTCACTTGCCCGCTCGGTCACCACCGGATCGGGCGGCTTCTTCGCTGGCCGTGGTGTGATCACGCGCACTGTCAGGTGAGTCGACCCCGGCACGCTTCGCAAAGCACATACTCGTGCTCGGGATGCTCGCACCGTTCGCGGCCGAATTTCCCACGACAACGCGGGGTTGCGCCCTTGAGTCGCTGGGAGCCTCACCAACTCATGGCCGTTGGCGAGGTCCCATACCGGGTGACTCTCGAGGTAACGCCGCCATGGCTTACTCGACGCTCACCATCGATCGAGCCCGAGTCGAAGCTGGGATTCGGAAGCGTTGCGCCGGGTCAAGGCCTCTCCAGCTTACCGGAGCCCGCTATCTGAGACCTGTCCGCCCGCTTGCCCGATACGCGCGAGTGCGCCCGCCCGGCGACCCGTGACCAGGTTCCATTTGAAGTTATACGTGCTGGAATCAAGGGTCTACCGGAGAGCCTATGAAACACCGCTATGGATTCACACTCCTGGAAATACTCTCGGTCGTGACGCTTCTCGGCATTCTGGCCGCCATCGTTGTGCCCCAGTTCAGCTCCGCCACCGACGAGGCACGCCCCGCGGCCATGGCCACGACCGTCGTGTACGTCCGCAAGCAGATTTCCTATCACTCGGCGATGGGCGACGTCGCGCTGTCAGCAGAGGGGTTCCCCGAATCGATCCACCCGAGCTGGTTCATGTTTGGTCGGATGCCCGAGCACGCCTGGGCCGGTGGTCCCATGATCGTCAAGATCATGGACAAGAACCCCGACGAGGTCTACCCGAAGAACAAGACCTTCAAGCCGGACCCAGGCGAGGATAACGCCTGGTACAACAACACCAACGGTGCGTTCTGCGTGCTTGTCCCGGACACCTTCAAAGACGACGCCGAGATCATCAGTGCCTTCAACAAGGCCAACGGTGTAATCATCACGGACGTCAACCAGAAGCAGCGTTGAGCCAGGCGCACTCGGGGCAGGCGCGCCGGGACATGCAGAGCCCTGTGGAGTCGGCGAAAACAGCCGGGTCGCGGATCGGGAGGCGGACATCGACAACAAGGACAGCCGGGCCGGCGGGGTTTGCTGGCGATGGCAGAAGCAGCCGGTCTGCAGCCAGAATCGGTCGGCGTGGCGACAACACCGCATGGGCAGCGATTCGGCGTCCACCCTCCTCGTAAGGCACACATGAGGTTACTTGTTTGAGTCCAGCATGGCCCACTGAAGAAGAGCCCGCAGACCATCTGGTCTGCGGGCTTTGTTGTTGGGCGCTCACCGACTCCTGCTCTTGTGCCGGGTGCCACTGCTTGCTCGCTCTTCGAGCCACGCCCATAGCCGCTGGGGCCTTTGTTCTCGCAGCCATCGGTCCTTCACGGTTGCGGCGGGGAAGAGCCCGCCTGCCGTCCAGTACGAGAGCAGCCCCTTCATACGGCCAAACGTGGCATTCTCGTTGAAACGGCGGTTGCGAAGGGCCTCGGCATAGTCCAGGAGAAATCGCGCAGCCTCCGCCGCCGCG